>CAWHOE010000062.1:0-15979 GCA_963830915.1 candidate division FCPU426 bacterium | reverse complement strand
CACTCCGCCGGATAAGGAGGGTGTCATCCATTTCAACCTGGAGGTCGCCCAGGAATCCATCCAGAAAAGGATGATCCAGTATGACGCTTCCGGGGATCAGCACTACGACACCATCTCCGCTTTCATCAAAAGCATCAGGGGTTCGGATCCGGACGCGGCCCTCTACTGGCTCGCCAAGATGCTCTACGCCGGCGAGGACCCCCGTTTCATCGCCCGCCGATTGGTCATTTCCGCCTCCGAGGACGTGGGGAACGCCGACCCCCAGGGCATCCAGGTGGCCTTGGCGGCCCAGCAGGCCTTCGAGTTCCTGGGACTTCCTGAGGGACGTATTCCCCTGGCCCAAGCGACGGTTTATCTGGCCTGCGCTCCCAAAAGCAACGCTTCCTATATGGGGCTGGAGAACGCGACCGAGGACGTCAAGAACGAGTCCATGAAGGAAGTTCCGGTCCACCTTAAAGACGGCCACTATCCCGGGTCCAAGGTCTTGGGCCATGGCGAGGGATATCAATACGCCCATGATTTCCAGGACCATTACGTAAAACAGCTTTACGCCCCCGAGGTCGGAAAGTATTACATCCCCACTACCCTCGGCTACGAGGCTAAGATCAAAACTTGGATGGAGCACTTGAACGAACTGGCCAGGTCCCAACCCTTGAAAGAAAGTCCCGATGAAACCCAAGGATAACCCCATTCCCGACGAAAAAACCGTTCTTCGGGAAAAACTGAAGTTCGTCCGCGATCAGGTCATTCCCTCCCAGGCCGAGGCGGCCGCGCTGGGGGTATGGAGCCATTTGCAAGTCCTCCCTGAATTCCAGAAGGCCAAAGGGATCGGTGCTTTCGCCTCAATCCCCCACGAGATCAACACCTATCCCATCTTGGAAGGGGCCATTTCCAACGGAAAAGATATATACCTGCCCAAAGTGGTCAAACAAAAAACCCATTTCGACTATTTCCCCGTCACCGACTTGAAGAACCTGAAACCGGGCCCCTATGGCATCCTGGAACCCACCGAGCCGCATAACGCCGCTTGGGAAGAATTGGACATGGTCCTGGTCCCCGGTCTGGCCTTCGACCGTCATGGTAACCGTCTGGGATTCGGGAAGGGTTATTACGACCGGGTCCTTCCCTTGCTGAAGAGATCATGTCTTGTGGTCGGTTTGGGCTACAGTTTCCAGATCGTGCCCCATGTACCCACTACGGACAAGGATATTCCCATGCAGGCCATCCTCACCGAGCAGGGCTTTGAAAGATGCAAAAAACAATAGAACGGCCGGTCGCAAATCCTCCCATTCGGCCTTATAGAGGTTGTCTTTTGGGGCATTTTTGTTTAATCTCGTGCCACCTTACGGAGAGAAACCACAAATGAACATACTCATCATCGGGGACGTCATGGGCAAACCGGGCCGCCACGCGGTCCATAACGCCATGGACCGCGTCAAGAACGATCATTCCATCGATTTCGTCATCGCCAATGGCGAGAACCTGGCCAACGGTACCGGCATCCAACCCGATTCTTTCAAGGCCATCCTAGATACAGGCGTGGATGTGGTGACCACCGGCAACCATGTTTGGTCCAAGAAGGAAGTCCGCGAGATCCTGGGCAAGGACCCTCGCCTTTTGAGGCCCCATAATTACCCCGTCGAGAACCCCGGGACCGGCTTAGGCATCTATGACTGCAAAGGCACCCCCATCGCGGTGCTGAACCTGATGGGACGGGTTTTCATGTACAACATCGACTGTCCTTTCAAGTCCGCCGACCGCGCGATCCAGGAAGTCCAAGGCAAGGCCAAGATCATCATGGTGGATATGCATTGCGAGGCCACCAGCGAGAAAAGGGCCATGGGATGGTATTTGGACGGAAGGGTCAGCTCGGTGACCGGCACGCACACCCATGTGATGACCGCCGATGAGGAGATCTTGCCGGGCGGGACGGCCTATCTGACCGATATCGGGTTTAGCGGTTCCCCCAAGTCCATCATCGGCATGAAGGTCCAGCCCATTCTTCAGCGTTTCCTCACGGGCGCGCCGAACCGTTTCGAGGTATCGGAGGAACTTCCCTACCTGCTCCAGGCGGTGGTCGTATCCGTGGAACCGGAGACAGGCAAAGCCACCAAGATCGAGCGCATCCGCCTGACCATCAACTGATCCTCAATAAAAAATTAAATTCTGGTTTTTCCGATCACGGAATGCTGATATCCGTGTTTTTGGAGGGACTGGCTGAAGTCGATGAGGCCGGAACGCTCGTTGGCCCCGCGGTCGGCGCGGGCGCCTGACTCACCGGGGCTGTTGAATCCAACACCGTTTGGGCCACGCCATCGGACGTAACAGGGGTCGGTTTCGGTTTGGCCTTATGTTTCGCCTTTGCCTTCGCTTTAGCCTTGGCTTTCGCCTGGGCCGCGAACTTCGCCTTCAACTGTTTGTAATACTTCTTGGCCGCTTTGGTATCCGGGTCGATCTTCAGGGACTTCTTGTAGTAGGTCATGGCGATCTGGTCGTGGTTGGGAAGGGTCTCATGGAACTGGTAAATGACCCCCAGCGTCGCGTAAGCCTCGGCGTAGTAGTAATACAGAACGTTCGATTCCTGATAGGACAGGGACCTTTTCAGATCCACCACGGCCGTATGGTACTTTCTCACGGCGAACGCCTTCATCCCCAGATGGTAATACTTCTTCATGTTCGAGGTGCTTTCAGCCGTCGCCGCTCCCGGGGTGATCTGGATGGTCATTTCTGATTCGGTCGGTACGGGGGTCGGGGTGGAAGTGGGCTCCAGAGTAATTTGAGGCGTGGGCGTGTTGGTCCCGAATCCAAAGGGGATAAGGGTAGGCGTCATGGTCGGTGTGGACTTGACCGGAGGAGGCGCCGATGAAGATGGCATGGACGATGAAGATGACGCCGAGCCTGATTGGGGAAAATCGAAGGAATAGCTGACGCCGCCTCTTACTCCAGCTGTCTGAAAATCATTGGGCGCGGACTCGAACCATTTGCTCTCCACCGCGAAATCCAGGCAGAGGGGCGCGATGAAAGTGATCCGGCTGCCCAGGGCCGCCTTCAGCATATAATTCCCGCCCCAGTTGGTCCCGGAAGCGGAAGCCAAGTTCAACCCAGCCCCGCCCATGATATAGGGCGCGAACATCTGTCTCATCCCGGCGAAAGGGAAAACTCGCCCCTCGAAATTCAGGGTGCTGGCCGCGAAGTTCTTCTGGGCATAGAAGGTCGTGGTCTCGTAGCTCAAACCCAGGGACGCGTAGTGGGAAGCGTTCCACTCTGCCAGGAAGTCGAAACCCAGTCCATCGGTAGTGCTGTTCGTCAAAGCGACGGGCCGAATGGGTGAGTCGTAAAGGGTGAAAACAGAAACCGATATGGGAGCCAGGTCGCTCGGCCAGGAAGGAACGACCAGAGCGAACAAAAGGAACAAGGCGAAGAAGAGGCGTCTTTTGAGGATCAAAAGTTGTCCTTTATCCAACCGAGGTTACTGATTCTTGTACTTCCGGACCTCACGGATATGCTTCAACGCCGTCTTGTTGTTCTTCTCGTACTTCAAGGCCGAGGCGTAGTACCAATAAGCGATCTTCTTGTGCTTGGGCACGGGGTAATAGAATTCGTAGGTAAGGCCAAGCGTGGCATAGGCCTCGGCAAAATAGTATTTAGGGGTGAAGCGGTCTTGTTTGTATTTGACCGCCCTTTTCAAATATCGAATGGCCTTCTCATAATCCTTTTTTTTGTAATACTTGATCCCGGCCTCGTAAATGTCCTTCATTTTCAGGACGCCATGAGCGAGATGGGTTTCAGGAACTTTGGTAGGGACCGGCTCATAATCCTGTTCGGGAACGCTGGTAGGGGTGGGTTCGGCCTGAGAGTCCTGTTCGGGAATCGGGGTATTGGTCGGGGCCATGACCGGAGCCTGAGTGGTTGGGGACTGGGCCGTTGTCGTTTGACTTCCCGAATCTCCCAGGTCGATCTCCTCTTCCGCCTTGGCGACGGAAGCCAAGAAGGTGCAACCCGCTAACAGGAAAAATAAGGCCATATAAGCCAGTTGATGAACGTTGAACTTTCTCAAAGCGCCCTCCTTATACTTCCTAGAAAGTTTAGCAATTTTTGCCGATTTCCTCCAAACATTCTCCAACGGACCTGACGATTTTCTTCGAATGGTCCGGCAATAAAACCGTTGAAAAGAACCAGCACTCGAATTGAGAAGGGGGCAGATAAACGCCCCTTTGGGCCATCCCCCAGAAAAAGCTGGCGTAAGCGGTTCTGTCGCTTTTTTTAGCTTCCTCATAATTACGGATAGGCCCTTTGGCGAAGAAAAGGGTCCCCATGCTTCCGACCCTTTGAAAAACGGCAGGAACGCCGGTCTTTTGAATAGCCCGACGGATGCCTTCCTCAACGTAAGACCCTATCTCTTCCAGCGTTTGGTAGGCCTTGCGGTTGGATAATGACTTCAGCGTGGCGATACCCGCGGCCATGGCGACCGGATTCCCCGAGAGGGTTCCTGCCTGGTAAACGGGCCCCAGGGGAGCCACCTGATCCATCAGTTCTTCCTTGCCACCGTATGCCCCCACGGGCAATCCGCCGCCGATGATCTTCCCCAGGGTGGTTAAGTCCGGTTTGACTCCATAGAGTTCCTGTGCGCCGCCGAAGGCCACACGGGATCCGGTCATCACCTCGTCGAATATCAACAACGCCTGATTTTCCAAGGTCAAGCCCCGAAGACCTTCCAAAAATCCGGGAGCGGGGGGGACTAATCCCATATTCCCCGCGATCGGCTCCACGATGATGGCGGCGATATCGTTGAACTTGGAAAAAGCCATCTCGACCGCGGTCAGATCGTTGTAAGGAAGGCTCAATGTCAGGGATGCTATTTCCTCTGGCACCCCCGGGCTGTCGGGCAGACCCAGGGTGGCCGGTCCACTCCCGGCGGAGACCAAGAGGCTATCCCCATGGCCGTGGTAACATCCGTCGAATTTGATGATCCTTTTTTTTCCAGTCGCGGCCCTGGCCAAACGGATCGCGCTGAAGGTGGCTTCGGTGCCGGAGGAAACGAAACGTATTTTTTCGATGGAAGGGTAGGCCAACTTGACCAGGACCGCCAACTCGGTTTCCAAAGGCGAGGGAGCTCCAAAGGTGAATCCTTTTCGCATTGTCCTTTGGACCTTGTTCAGCACCTCCCGGGGGGCGTGCCCAAGGATCAAGGGTCCCCAGGAACCCACCAAGTCAATGTAACGGTTTCCATCCACATCGATCAGATAAGGTCCTTTCCCCCGGGCAAAGAAAAGAGGTGAACCGCCCACTCCCTTGAAAGCCCTTACTGGGCTGTTGACCCCGCCGACCAGATGTTTTTGGGCCGTCTCGAAGAGTTTCTTGGACCTATCGGTTCGGATTTTTTTCGCCATTTCACCGTTCTTTCAACGTCTCGGATCGCTCAAGACACAGTTTAGCGGAAGTGGGCAATGGAAACAACGAAGGCGGCACAATGATACGATCGTGCTGAATTTTTTCTGGAATATTAGTCGCAGGAACCTGAGAAACTCGAGCCACAGGCGGCGCCGACCGTGATCGTGTGGTTAGGACCCGACATCGTGAAGTTACAGGCCGTGTGGCAAGGGGCTAGACCTGAGGAGTAGGTACAATTAACCGATGGCGTTGTAACGGTGATCAGATGGTCGCCTGCCTTGACATTGGAATAGACGGTATAGTTCCCGGACGTGGTCTCAGTGACAGGGCTTCCCCCGTCGATCGTCACCACCACATTGCAGGTCGACCCGCCGGTATCAAGGTTCAAGATGATGTCGGAGGTATTTTGTCCGCAGGAAATGATCCCCAGGGAAACGAAGCCGAGGATGAACAAGCTGATGATGATCGAATTTTTTAACATGAGTCCCCTTTATGGGTTGATCGATAAGGCCGCATTATGCCACAGGAGATTAGACGATGAAAGACCCTCGAAAGGGCCACAAACATCTCATTTAAAGAACTTAACCGCTTCCTTGGCCCAGTAGGTAATGACCCGGTCGGCCCCGGCCCGTTTGATGGCCAACAGGCTTTCGCCCATGGCCTTGTCCCCATCCAACCACCCCAGCCTACCAGCCGCCTTGATCATGGAATACTCGCCCGACACATGATAGGCCCAAACCGGCAGTGAGAAACGTACCTTGGCCCTGGTAATGATGTCCAGGGCGGTCAGGGCCGGTTTGACCATGACCAGAATCCGCGCCTTCCTCGATATCCATCTCGATCTCCCGCAGGGCCTCCCGGGAGTTGGAGGCGGGCATCTGGTAGGTCTTTCGGTCGCCGAAGGAAGGAGTGGAATCGGCCGCTTCCCGAAAGGGGCCGTAAAAAGAGGAAGAGAACTTGGCGGCGTAGCTCAGGATCAAGGTATCCTTCAACCCCCGGTTATCCAATGCCTTCCGGATAGCTCCCACCCGTCCATCCATCATGTCCGAGGGAGCCACCATGTCCGCGCCGGCCTGGGCGTGGGACAGGGCGATCTTGGCCAGCAACGTCAGCGTGGGATCGTTCGCCACTTCCCTTTTTTCCAATATCCCGCAATGACCAAGGGATGTGTACTCGCAGGCGCAAACATCAGTGATAACGACCAATCCGGGTAACTCTTTCTTGAGGGTCCTGATCGCTTTTTGGATGACGCCGTTCTTGTTATAGGCTTCGGTGGCCTTGGGGTCTTTCGATCTTGGTAAGCCAAATAGGATCACACCTGGAATACCCAAGGAGAAGGCTGAGGAAGCTTCACGCACCAACGAAGTCATGCTGTGCCGGTTGACACCAGGCATCGAGGAGATGGCCTCAGGGGACTTGATGCCTTCCTTGACGAAAAGGGGCAGGATAAAATCGGACGCCACCGGGCGGGTCTCTTGGAAGAGCTGGCGGAGACTCTCGGTTTTTCTTAAACGCCGCAACCGGTTTGTTGGGAAAGCCATTCATTTCTCCTGGTAGATTATTTAGTTCTTTCCTGATCTTGCATCTAAGGTTATCTACCCCCCTTTGAAAAAGGGGGGAGGGGGGGTATTAGCCTCCGGTGATCGCCTTGAATATTTTCTCTAATACCGCTTCCGTGTTCTTCAAAACTTGATGGTTGTCAAAGCGAAACACCCGAAGACCGCGTTTCCTAAGAAAAGCATCTCGAACGGTGTCCCGTTCCTTTCCTTGCCCATGAAAATGCTGCCCTCCATCCAATTCAATGACTAAAGCGGCTTCCTTGCAATAAAAATCCACAATGTATTCGCCAATAATTCTTTGCCGATAAAAACAGGCCCCCGAGATTTGCTTGCGGCGAAGCTTTGACCAGAGAAACGTTCAGCGTCTGTCATGTTACATCGGAGTTTTCTGACGATTGGGGTTATGCCCCTTTTGTAAGTCAACATCGAATACCCCCCTATCCCCCCTTTTTCAAAGGGGGGAACTTGAAACCAATTATCTTACCGACCTCTTTAAATGTTTATATGAATGTCGGCATGTGGTTCGATCACCATTTTATTGTTTTGCTTTTCTTGGTGCCCTTGGTGCCTTGGTGGTTCCAATTGCCTTTGGTTTCGATGTTTCCTTGCGTTTCTTGTTCCATCGAACGACCGCTTCCACTAACGCCGTTAAAGTATAGGTTTTGGGTTCCACCGCTATCTTTGCGCCCCATTTTTTGACCGTCGCGCCCGTGATGGGCCCAATGACCGCGGTCGGGATGGATTTAAGGTACTTTCTTTTATGGGTCGGCGTCATCAGCCCATAGAGATGGTCCGCCGCGGACGAGGAGGCGAACAGGAAAAGATCCACCCCTCCCTCTTTTTCAAAAAGGGTCTTCAACCGTTCCTTCGCCCCTTGCGGCACCCTGTTCTCGTAAAGGGCCCAGGTCTTCACCAAGGCTCCCTGCTTACGCAGAAATCCTTCCAACAGTTCCCGGCCTTCCTTGGCCCGGGCGAGAAGCGTCTTCGTGCCCTTCAAAGGTGTTTTTTGGAAGGACTTCACCAATCCTTCTTGTTTGTAATCGTTGGGGACCATGTCCGCTTTTAGGCCGAATTTTTTCAAGGCTTTCGCCGTCGCTTCCCCCACACAGGCGATCTTGAGGCGGGATAAATGGCGGGAATCCATCCGCTGGGACAACAGATGACCCATGAATATCTCCACCGCGTTGGCGCTGGTAAAGATCAGCCAATCGTACCGTTCCAGCTCTTTAAGATTCTTCTTTCCTTCAGCCTTGAGAGGCAATGGGGATATCTCAATGGTGGGTATCTCCACCACCTCGGCTCCCTGGTCTTCCAGCAGTTGGGTCACGAAACTAGCTTGGGAACGGGTTCGGGTGACAAGCACCCTCAAATTGGCGAGAGGTTTGAATTTCAACCAACCCAGAATATCCATCAGTCCCACCACCTTTCCTACCACGACCGTCGCGGGCGGCGTCAAGCCAGCCCTTTGGACCCTTATACCGATATTGAGCAAGTCACCGGTGACCGTCCTTTGCTGGCTGGTCGTTCCGGACTGGATGACCGCCACGAGCGTCTTGGGGTCTTTCCCTTCCGCCATAAGCTTCTCACAAACCTTGGTTAAAGTATGGAGCCCCATCAAAAAAACCAGGGTGCCGTCGTTCTGGGCCAGGTTTTTCCAATCCAATAGGGCGTTTTCCTTGGTGGGGTCCTCATGGCCCGTGACCACCGTGAAGCTGGAATTCATTGTCCGATGGGTGACCGGGATGCCAGCGTACGCCGGTACCGCCACCGAGGAGGAAACTCCCGGCACGATCTCGAAGGGAATGCCTTCCTCCCTTAGCGCCATGGCCTCTTCCGCGCCCCTGCCGAACACGAATGGGTCTCCTCCCTTCAGCCGAACGACGTTCTTGCCCTGTTTGGCTTTCTTCACCATCAAGGCGTTCAACGCCTCTTGGCTCAAGGCTCCTTTTTCATGCCGATGACCGCGGAATATCTTTTCGGCGGTATGGGGGATGAATCCCAGGACACGGGGAGGGATAAGGGCGTCATAGAGGACCACGTCAGCCTTGGACAAGAAATCCTTGGCCCTGAGGGTCAATAACCCCGGGTCGCCCGGTCCCGCCCCGACTAAATATACTTTCCCGACTTTCATTAACACTCCCAATTCAAAAACAATTTAACCACCAAGGGCACCAAGTTCACCAAGAACGGCTAAACCTTTGGGTTGAACCCTGAAGCAAAAGTAAAAATTAAAATATTATGTTTTAAAGACTTTACCCGTTCTCGTGTTTTCGCTTTCCTTGGTGAACTTGGTGCCCTTGGTGGTTCAACAGGTTTTATCCTTATGTTTTTCCGAAGCCATTCAATATCTCCTGGGCCCCATTGGAGATCATCGCTCTGGCCAGTTTTTCACCCAACCTTACCGGATTATCCTTCAGGTCACTGGCACTGTCCCTCAATATGATCTCCCCATTGGGATGGGCGATCACCCCCATCAATTTCAAAGCGTTCCCATCGATCCTGGCCAAGGCTCCCACCGGTACCCGGCAGCCCCCTTGAAGGGTTTTCAGGAATTCCCTTTCCGCTTGGGCGCAAATTCGGGTATCCGGATCATCCAGGGGCCGTAATTTCTCAAGTACCTCATGATCGTTGCTCCTGACTGTGACGGCCAAAATGCCCTGGGCCGGGGCTGGAAGCATCACTTCCGGTTCCAATATCTCGGTAATCTCATTTTCTCGGCCCAATCGCTTTAACCCTGCCGCCGCCAAAAGGATGGCATCCACCTCACCGGAATGCATTTTTCTGATGCGGGAATCAACATTCCCGCGGAAAGGAACCATGCCCAGGTCAGGTCTGCCCGCCCTCAACTGGGCTTCCCGCCGGGGCGAACTAGTACCGATCTTGGAACCCGATGGTAGTTGAGCCAGATTGAGCCCCTCTCGGGATATCAAAGCGTCGCGGGGATCTTCCCGTTTGACGAAAGCGGCATAGGTGATGCCATGAGGCAATGTGGTGGGTACGTCCTTCAGGCTATGAATAGCCGCGCGGATCGTGCCATTCAAGAGGGCGTCATCCAGTTCACGAGTGAAGAGACCGGTGGGAATACCCGTCAAGTCGGCCGGAGGGGCCTGGAGCCCCCAGGCATCACCCTGTGTTTTCAGGACCGACAATTCGACTTTTTCGCCTAAAAAGAGCAGTGACATCTGGCCGCGAACCATTTCAGCCTGTGTCACTGCTCTTTTTAGGCGAAAAAGTCGAATTGTCGGTCCTGAAAACGGGGGATGCCTGGGGGCTCCAGGCCCCTCCGCCGGACTTGACGGTCGGTCGCCTCGGTCTCTTCACTCGTGAACTGGATGACGCCCTCTTAAATGGCGCGATACCGGCGCGGCTCTCCCTGAAAGAAGAGACATACCCACCACATTGCCTCATGGCATCACCTATACCGGCTTTCGTCCCCGAAGACGATTTAAGCGACGCTTTTGATATCCCGAGAGGAGCTCGATCTTTTGCGGTTACCATCGGGTTCCAAGATCGGTACTCGTACGCCTAAGCAGAAAATATAGGTAAAAGCGTAGAGACCTGATATAGGCATGGTTCCTTTTTCGCGGGAATGTTCATTCCCGCATCAGGGAAATGATTACGGTGAGGTGGATGCCATCCCTTTGGCGCGTGGGGTTTAAAGCAATTAGGCCGAGAAAATGAGGGTACCGAGATATTGGAACCGGGAAGATGATGCTTCCAGCCCCAGCCCAGGGCATTTTCGCCGTCGCGCGCTCAGGAGGCGACGGATTCATGAGGTACTTTAGAAATTAGGGCCCCTGAATAAACCGGATACCCGAATTTGCGCCCAAGCGTAAAGGGAGGGAATTCCTGAAAAATTTTCATTAAATTTTTTTTTTCGATGGGAACGCTTTGAAATTGATGGGTGTGATGGCCCGGGGATGGGAAAATAAGTCCTTGAGGAACAGTGCCAGTGACCTGAAGGATAATCCCGTAAGGTTGGGTGAAAAACTGGCCAGAGCGATGATCTCCAATGGGGCCCAGAATATGTAGGAAGGCTGCAAAGAAACATAAGGATAAAACCTGTTGAACCACCAAGAGGGCACCAAGTTCACCAACCAAAACGAAGACGCCAGAACGGGTAAAGTCTTTAAAACATAATATTTTAATTTTTACTTTTTCTTGAGGGTTCAACCCAAACTCTACTCGTTCCTTGGTGAACTTGGTGCCCTTGGTGGTTAAATTGTTTTTGAATTGGGAGTGTTAATGAAAGTAGGGAAACTATCCATAGTCGGGGCGGGACCGGGCAAACTCGGGGTTATTGACCCTCACCTCCAGCATCTCTTCTGCAGAAAAGTTAACGTGAGTACGCTATGACGCCCTTATCCCTCCCCGTGTCCTGGGATTCATCCCCCTGTTTTTTTTTTCCGCGGTCATCGGCATGAAAAAGGAGCCTTGAAGCGAGAGGCATTGAACCCCACGTGAAGAAAGCCAAACAGGGCAAGAGAGCATCATTCTCCTGAAGGAAACACACCCCTCTGTTATCGTCAGGGGCGCGGAAGAGGCCATGGCGCCAAAAAGCATTCCCTTCGAGATCATACAGGAAGTTTCCTGCCTCGATGCAGCACGTTTCGCTGGCACTCCGGTCACCCATAGGACAATGAATTCCAGCTTCACGGGGGGCCTGGGCCCCACCAAGGAAAACGCCCTGTTGGATTCCAAAACCTAACCGAGAAAAAAAGCACCCTGGCTTTTTTGATAGGCCTTCATACTTTAAGGATGGTTTGTTAGAGCTCATAGCCTAAGGGAAGACCCCCAAGCGCTCATGGGGCACGGAGTACCGAGGGACCAGCCAGCAAAGGACTGACAGCCGGTTGACTTGCTCATCATCGGTATGAGGTTCCAAAGGGCTGGCTTGACGCCGCCCCAACAGTATTTTGCGGTGCAGCTGATGCAGATTCTGGGTTGGTTGAAATTCAAACCTCTCCGCCAATTTGAGGGTGCTTGTCACCCGAACCCGTTCCCAAGCTAGTTTCGTGACCCAACCACTGGAGACCCAGGGAGCCGAGGGTGGTGGAGATACCCACCATTGCAGCTATCCGCCCTCCCTCTCAAGGCTGAAGGAAAGAAGAATCTTAAAGAGCTAAAACAGCTACAATGAGATTATTGTTACCACGCCAAACGCCTTTTTTATCATTCATGGGTCATCTGTTGTCCCAGCGGATGGATTCCCGCCATTTATCCCGCCTCAAGATGCGCAGTTGTGGGTGGGCGAAAGCCTTGAAAAAATTCGGCCTAAAAGCCTATATAACGGTCAACGATTACGAACAAGAAGGATTCGGTGAAGTCCTTCCAAAAAACACCTTTGAAGGGCACGAAAAAGACTCTCGCCAGGGCCAAGGGGCCGGGAACTGTTCGAAGGAGATCTCCGTAAGCAGGGAGCCTTCGTGAAGCCCGGGGCCCTTTTTTAGGACAGGGTGCCGCAAGGGGCGAAGGAACGGTTGAAGAAACCCTTTTTATTTAGGAGGGAGGGGTGGGATCTTTTTCCTGTTCACCTTTTAGCCGCGCGGCCCTTGTCTATGGGCCCAAGACACCGACCCATAAAAGAAAGTATATTAAATCCATCCCAACCGCGGTCATTGAGCCCCTCTCTGGCGCGACAACTTTATTGGGTGCAACAAGTAACGGTGGAACCCAAAACCTATACTTTAACAGCATATGAATAAGGGATAGTGCGATGGAACAAGAAACGCAAGGAAACATCGAAACCAAAGGCAATTGGAACCACCAAGACACAGAGGGCACCAAGAAAGCAAAACAATAAAATGGTGATGGAGTGTCATACCAAACATCCATATAAAACTTGAGAAGAGGTCGGTAAGATAATTGGTTTCAAGTTCCCCCCTTTGAAAAAGAGGGGGTATATGGGAATTCAAATATTAGCTTACAAAAAGGGGCCGTGACCCCCGTGGTTCAGAAAACTCCCAACTAAGTTGACAGACGCTAAACGTATTCTCTGGTCAAAGCTTCGGCCGCAATAGAATATCGAGATTCTGTTTTTTATCGGCAAATCTTATTGGCGAATACATTGTGGATTTTTATTGCAAGGAAGCCGCTTTAGTCATTGAATTGGATGGAGGGCAGCATTTTCATGGGCAAGGAAAGACGGGACACCGTTAGAGATGCTTTTCTTGGGAATCGCAGTCTTGGGGTGTTTCGCTTTGACGACCATCAACTTTTGAAGAACGCGGAAGCGGTATTAAAGAAAATATTCAAGGCGATCACCGGAGGCTAATACCCCCCCCCCCCCCTTTTCTAAAGGGGGGTAGATAACCTTAATGCAAGATCAGGAAAGAACTAAATAATCTACCAGGAGAAATGGACCGCTTTCCCAACAAACCGGTTGCGGCGTTTAAGAAAACCGAATGTCTCCGCCAGCTCTTCGAGGAGACCCGCCCGGTGGCGTCCGATTTTATCCTGCCCCTTTTCCTCAAGGAAGGCATCAAGTCCCCTGAGGCCATCTCCTCGATCCTGGTGTCAACCGGCACAGCATGACTTCGTTGGTGCGTAAAGCTTCCTCAGCCTTCTCCTGGGTATTCTAGGTGTGATCCTATTTGGCTTACCAAGATCGAAAGACCCCAGGCCACCGAAGCCTATAACAAGAACGGCGTCATCCAAAAAGCGATCAGGACCCTCAAGAAAGAGTTACCCGGATTGGTCGTTATCACTGATGTTTGCACCTGCGACTACTCTGCCTTGGTCATCCGGGATATTGGAAAAAAGGGAAGTGGCGAACGATCCCACGCTGACGTTGCTGGCCAAGATCACCCTGTCCCGCCCAGGCCGGCGCGGACAGGTGCTCCCTCGGACATGATGGATGGACGGGTGGGACTATCCGGAAGGCATTGGAAAACCGGGGGTTAAAGGATACATTTCCTGAGCTACGCCGGCCACGTTCTCTTCCTCTTTTTACGGCCCCTTTGGAAACGGCCCCTTCCACTCCTTCCTTCGGCGACCGAAAGACCTACCAGATGCCCGCCTGAAACTCCCGGGAGGCCCTGCGGGAGATCGAGAGGATATGGAGGAAGGCGCGATCTGGCCGTGGTCAAACCGGCCCTGACCGCCCTGGACATCATTACCAGGGCCGAGGTTCCTTTCTCACTGCCGCTTCCACCCTATTTTGTGTCGGGCGAGTATTCCATGATCAAGGCGGCTGGTGTGGGTGGTTGGATGGGGACAAGGCCATGGGCGAAAGCCTGTTGGCCATCAAAACGGGCCGGGACCGACCGGGGTAGTTACCTACTGGGCCGGGAGCGGTTATATTCTTTAAATGAGATGTTTGTGGCCCTTTTCGAGGGTCTTTAATCATCTAATCTCCTGTGGCACCCTGCGAGCCTTATCGATCAACCCGTAGAGGGGGGGGATAGTCTAAAAAATTCAATCATCATAGGCTAGTACATGGTCAACTTCGTTTTCCCCTATCCAAGATTTCCTGCGGACAAAATACCTCCGAGATCATGTTGAACCTTCATCGGCGGGTCGACCTGCAATGTGGTGGTGACGATCGACGAGGATGCCCTGTCACTGAGACCACGTCCGGGAACTATACGTGGATTCCAATGTGCGAGGCAAGCGACCGTCTGATCGTGGTTACGAGAACGCCATCGATTTGGTGTACCTACCTCCTCAGGTCTAGCCCCTTGCCACGCGGCCTGTAACTTGCAAGATGTAGGGTCCTAACCAGCCAGCGATTCACGGTCGGCACGGCCTGTGGTTCGAGTTTCTCAGGTTCCTGCAACTAATATTCCAGAAAAAATTCAGCACGATACGTATCATTGTGCCGCCTTCGTTGACTCCATTGCCCACTTTCCGCTAAACTGTGTCTTGGCGAGATCCGAGACGTTGAAAGAACGGTGAAATGAGCAAAAAAAATCCGAACCGTCAGAAACTCTTCGAGACGGCCCAAAACTCGTGCAGGCGGGGTCAACAGCCCGTGAGGGGTTTCAAGGGAGTGGCGGTTCACCTCTCTTCCGGGGGAAAAGACCTATGTGGATGGAAACCGTTACATTGACTTGGTGGGTTCCTGGGGACCCTTGATCCTTGGGCACGCCCCCGGGAGGTGCCTGATTCCAAAGGACAATGCGAAAGGATTCACCTTTGGAGCTCCCTGCGCCTTTGGAAAATTGAGTTGGGCGTCCTGGTCAAGTTGGCCTACCCTTCCATCGAAAATACGTTTGCACCGAAGCCACCTTTCAGCGCGATCCGTTTGGCCAGGGCAGCGACAAAAAGGATCATCAAATTCGACGGCGCTTGGCGACGAACGCACTAACGCGCCGCACAGTTCATCACAAACAGGTGGAGCGTGCGCGAGACCGGGGAGAGCGCAACAGCCGCGCCAGGCAGGCAAAGCTCGCGGCAGAACAGCCGCGTGGTAAAGCTGCCGCGCAGCGGGTTCGATTGAAAATCGCTGCCAGCCTTCGGCGCGCGAAGCAGCCCCAGGCGTGAACGGCCGCCGCGCCAACGCGACGCCGGCGTCAGCGGCACAGATCCTTCGATTCGCATGGCGGGGCATTCACCTGCTGCTCGCGAAGTCGAACCAAAACTCTACCGGCACGCCGCGGCTCACGACTTTCGCCCCGACGCCGTGCACCAGCCCTGATCGAAGTGGTGGGGGGGGGGATTCGAAGCTCCCGAGACCGTTATGGGTGCTGCTCGCTTTCCAAGCGAGTGCATTCGACCACTCTGCCACCTCTCCACGGGCGGGTGTCCCGCCCCGCCTTTTTACGCGCGGCGGCGCCGGGCCTTCGGCGGCTCGGCTCAGAGCCCCGCCGCGTTGAGTTTTGCCATGAACGCTTGGGTGCGCGGGTCCGGCCGCCACGCTGGAGCGCTTTTAGCAGAAGCATCTTGCGGAGCTCCTCGACGTGGCGCTGGATCGTGGCGGCGTGAATAGCTCGGCGGTGACCGCCGCGTGCCACAAGTCGATCGCGGGATGAGCGCCGGGGTCGTCAGCGGCAGCAGCTAGCCAGCAGCTCGTCGACGGGCAGCGGCAC
>CAWHOE010000061.1:0-6761 GCA_963830915.1 candidate division FCPU426 bacterium | reverse complement strand
CCTCGAAACCGATCCTCATGGTTACCCCTTATTTGCCTTCGCAACCATCAAAATAAATTAACCACAGATGTGCCGATCTTCCAATGAAACAAAATAAAGAGATCGGTACTATACCGACCTCTTTAAATATTTAAATGATGGTCGGCATGGACACAGATACACACAGATAAGGCTAAACAAAAATTTTTTTGAACTTTAAAAATTCGAATCTGTGTTCATCTGTGTTTATCTGTGGTTAATAGGGTTTTCATCTTTGCTTTGAAATCCAAAGCTATTCATCTTTGTTTCAATGGTTTCCCTGGGCCTTTTGCATTTGTTGGATTTGGAAGAGGATCTCGTTATCCGTCGGCCGGTCCATCGGGTCTTTCCCCAGATACTTATATCGAACGATCTTCTGGGGGTCGATGATGACCACCGTGGGACGGGCGATATCATGGCCGTCATGCCCGCTGGGATGGCGGGCCCCGTAGGCGTCGATGACCTGGAAATTAGGGTCCGCAAGAAGGGGGAAGGGAAAACGCCATTGTTGGTTGAAGTTGTAGGAATCTTCCACTTTATCCACGCTGACAGCCGCCACGGCGGCATGGACGGCGGGGAACTTGGCGAAGTCTTCCTTCAGGTTCAAGAGCTGGTTCAGGCAGGCCGAGCACCAGTAACCCCGGTAAAGGACCAGCACCAGGTACCATCCCGGTTTCATATCGGATAATTTCATGATCTGGCCCTGGGAATCGGTCAGGGCGAAATCCAAGGCTTTGTCCCCCACCACCAACCCCCCCGGCTTAAGGGGTATCTGTTGGACGGAAGGGCCGCAACCGGTGAACCCGAAGATAAAGAAGGCCAGCAGAAAACCGGCCCAGACAGGGGAATGTTTCTTGATCAGAGCCATCATGATTTCAACCTCGCGAGGAATAGTTGGATAAGACAGCCTATTTTAACCGCAGGAACGTCCTAATATCCAACAATGTTGACCTTGATTGACATTGTCAACCGGACCTGACCATAATGACCGCCAACAAGGAGCCATCACCCTTTGAGTTTTTCGCGTAAAAATCTTTTTCCCATTTCCATCCTGGCCATCACGGCCCTTTTGACCCTGCTCGTCGCCGAAGGCGCCCATCATCACGGGGCGTTGGAGGATAACGACGGTTGCTCCGTATGCAGCTGGCAGATGACCGGCTCCCAGGCCCCTAGCACTCCCCTTGCCCCCGTTTTGCTGCCGACGATCCTTTTCTTCTGCGTCCTTTATTTCTTTATCCCGACTTTCGTCTCTTTCAACTTCATCTCTCCTACCGGCCGGGGCCCTCCTCAAAACCTCCTGTAACAAGTCGCGGAAAACAAACCAAGCGGTTTGTCTTGGCCCCAGTTCGGGGCTTATCCCAAAGATCCCGGAGGGATCGTGGGATTTCCGTGGATGTTCGTATTAACGGCTCTCTCGAGCCGATTACACAGGAGGAATTATGTCCAAACGTTTCATGCTATTCATACTTGCCGGGGCGCTCTTTTTCGCGCCTTGGTCCGCCAACGCCCAGACCCGCTCGATCATCTCCAACCTGGCGAATCCCGCCATCGGGATGAGCGCGCTTTTCCTGGGTCAGGCCGCGCCCAATCTGAACCAACCTATCGGCATGCAGTTCCAGGAAGCCGAGCTCAGCGTGATCTCCACGGTGGACCCTTACTGGACCCTGGCCGCCAATCTGGTATTCGGGGCCAACCCGAATGACGGCATCCCGGACACGGTGGAGGCCGAGGAAGCCTACGCCACGACCGACAGCATCCCGGACATCCAGTTGAAGGTCGGGGAAATGAGGGCCCAGTTCGGCAAGCACGGGCTCTTGCATACCCACGCTTTCCCCTTCATCCAGGCCCCCATCATCATGGGCAATACCATTGGTATGGAAGGCTTCAAGGACGCTGGCATCCAGGCGTCCTGGCTGAGCCCCTTGCCTTGGTTCTGCGAGTTGACCCTCGGGGCCTATACCCCGGTGAGCGATGACATCAACGGCCAGGGCAACCATCCGTTGGATTTCAACGCCAGCTCCCAGGACAACATCCCTTATCTGGTCCATTTGAAGAACCTCTTCGACGTGGACGAGGACACGACCATGGAGTTGGGCGCTTCCGACCTGACCGGCATGGGCGCGGATGACCTGCACCACGCGGTCTATGGGGTCGACCTGACGTTGCGCAACGTGCCCCTTCGCCAGTCCAACCAGCGGGGATGGATCCTGCAGGGGGAATTCATGAAGAAGGTTTCCTACAATGACAGCGTCTATAACCAGGAAACCCAGGGGTGGTACGGTTCCTACCAGTACCGGTTGGACCAGGAATGGTGGACCGGCGTCCGGTACGAGCAATGTTACAACACCACGCCTGACCTTCAGGTGGATACCACCGAGAACTCCCTTCCCGGCCATGTTCAGAGGGCATCCCTTGACCTGGCCTGGTTGGCTTCCGAATTTTCGGAAGTAAGGGCCGAGTACAGTTACGCCCGTAACGACGCGGGAGTGGTGGACAACCGCGCGATGCTTCAGTTCAATTACGTCATCGGCTTCCATCCGCCGCATTCGTATTAACACTAGTTCACAGTTAGCAGTCGGCAGTCGGCAGGTTAAATCTTTAAAGGAGACAACATGAAATTAATAAAAAAAATGATTTGGATGCTCCCGCTTTTGGCTCTGGCTCTGCCAGCCTGGGCGGACTTGAAGGTGGCCACGTCCTTGAGCGACCTGGCCTCGGTTGCCCAATTCGTGGGAGGCACCCACGTGACGGCCACCAGTCTTTGCAAGGGCTATGAGGACCCGCACTTCGTGCCGGCCAAACCCAGCCTGATGAAGGCCATCCAGAACGCCGACGTGTTCATATCCGTCGGTCTGGAGTTGGACGGCGGCTGGCTGCCGCTGGTCATCCCGGGAAGCCGCAACCCGAAGATCCAGCCTGGCGCCAAGGGTTTCATTGACGCCTCGGAGGGCGTCGAGGTGTTGGACAAGCCGGTGGGCACGGTCAGCCGGGCCGAGGGCGATATCCATCCCCTGGGCAACCCGCATTACTATTCGGACCCTCTCAACCTGGTCGTGGTGGCCGATCATCTGGCCCAGGTCTTCTCCGATCTGGACCCGGCCAACGCCGCCGATTACGCCGCTAACGCCAAGGACTTCGATGAGAAGATGGAAAAGGCCGTGAAGGGCTGGAAAGAACAGCTGGCGCCTTACAAGGGAGTTAAGCTGGTGACCTACCACGAGAACTTCAAGTATTTCGCCAATCGGTTCGGATTGAAAACCTTCGGCACGGTGGAACCCAAGCCGGGCATCCCGCCAAACCCTAGGTACCTCAACGAGACCGCTGAGGCGATGAAAGCCTCTGACGTCAAGGTGGTCATCTACCAGCCTTACTACGACGCGGACGCGGCCCAACAGTTGGCTAAGCTGGCGGGCGGAGTGGCTTTGGAGATACCCAACGAGGTCGGCGGGGTGCCTGAGGCCAAGGATGTCTTCACGAAGTTTGATTACATCGTTTCGCTCCTGGTCAAAAACCTTTCGGCAAAGTGAGGTAATTTATGGCTAGCTTTATTCAAGTGATGGCATTGCCGATGCTGGCGTGCCTATTGTTGGTCTTGATCCTCCCCTCCTTGGGCCAGCACGTGCTGGCCCGGGGGGGTCATCTTCGTGGACCTGGCGCTGGCGCAGATCGCGGCCCTGGGACAGAGCGTGGCCTTTTTGAGGGGCGCCGAGCCCCACGACCCGGCTACCTATTACTGGTCCTTCGGTTTCACCCTGTTGGGCGCGGCCCTCTTCAGTTTTCTTTGGGACCGCAACCACTCGGTGCTTCAGGAGGCCTTTATCGGGATCGCTTTCGCTTTCGCGACTGCGACCTCGCTCCTGCTCCTGGCCAACTCGCCCCACGGAGCCGAGCATGTCCAGGGAACCTTGAGCGGGGAGGCTTTGGGATGGGTCAACTGGCGGGATATCGTCATCATGGCGGTCTTTTACGCCGTGGTCGGCTCGTTCCTTTATTGGAAGCATAAGACCTTGATGCTCTGTTCCAGCGACCCCCAGGGGGCCCAGCGCCAGGGATTATCCCTGAAGCTCTGGGATTTCCTTTTCTACATGGCGTTCGGGTTAGTGGTCACCGACGCGGTGAGAGTGGCGGGCGTCTTGGCGGTCTTCTCGTTCCTCATCGTGCCGATCGTCTGTGCCAACTTGATGGGCCACAAGGGCCATCACCGGCTTTATTGGGCCTGGGGCATCGGCCTGGTCATTTCCATCCTGGGCTCAAGTCTTTCTTATACGAAGGACTGGCCGATGGGCGCGACCATCGTGTGCATGTTCGGCCTGGCGGTCATTGTCATTTCGATAGCCACACGGATGAAAAACGCGGACTAAACAGCCAAGAAATTTAACCACGGAGTCGCACAGAGTCACACAGAGTAAAGCGAAAATATTTAGGGTTAAAAAAGAAAAGCCGTTCCCCCAAAAGGAGGACGGCTTTTTTGTTGAAGCGTAGGCAAAATCTTTGGGTTTTCCAAAAATCTAAAGACTTAACTCTGTGTGACTCTGTGCGACTCCGTGGTAAAAAGATTTGTTGTTGCTTTTTTTACCTGGATCTTTTCGGACGGATCTTGCTTCTCTTCCGGCTTCCCGCCCCGCTGCGGCGTCTTGGCCCTTTGACCGGGGCGACCGCCACCATCTGCTGGGGTTGCGGTTGTTGGGGCTGGGTGGGATTTTCCGTATTGGCGGCTTTTTTGAACTCGTTCAGGGCCTGGCCCAGGGATTTGGCCATATCGGGCAGTTTATTGGGCCCGAAAAGCAAAAGCGCCAGGATAAACAACAATAAGATTTCGCCGAAACGTCCGCCCATGAAAGATCTCCTTGTGAAAATTGGGGCTCATTGTAGTCAGCCCCCGATAACGAAGTAAAGCCCTTCTATTGATATCTAGGATGCACCCAACGGGGATTTATTTCAATCCTCGTCCATTTGTCGATTATTTAGGCTTCCTCTGTGTCTTCCTGGGTCACGCGCCAGATGCACTCGACAGAGTTGAAGGGATAATAAGCGTCCACCGTGCCGTCCTGTTTCTTGACGACGTAATGGGCCACGCTCCCTACCGGCACCGCCTCGATAACGCAGTCCGGATCGTGGTCGATCTCGTCGCCATCCGTCCCGACGGTATAAACCCGGTAAAAGGGCCTGAATCTTTCAGTTCTTCTTTCCCTGGGATTTTCCGAATCAAAGATACCCATAGATACCTCCATAAAATTAAATATCAAATATCACTTTAGTTTAGATGTCATTGCGAGGAGCGTTATTCAATATATTTTAGCGACAGGCTTGAAGTAGTTGGCCTAAATTTCAGGCCAACCATACTTGGCCCGAAGGGCCAACGTACAACCTCAGTTCATGGGTAATAAATACGATTTCGTGGTTAGCTATGTTTTCGGTAATGCCTTATCAATTCCGGCAATTGCTGATTGAAGGCCGACCTGGGCAATATCAAATCCGCGCCCGCCTCCTTCGCGTCTTGTAACAAATCCGCCCTGATCTGGTTGGCGAAAGCCACGATGGGTATCTTGCGGGTGGCGGTATTCCCTTTCAGGTCCTGGATAATGGCGGGAGCGTCCAGGGTGAATGTGCTCAGGTCGATGAAGATAGCTTCCGGGGTCGTTTCTTGCAGAGCCGCCTGGATGGGAGCTTCCTCGCATAGGATCAGGCAATCCGCCCCTTCTGTTTTGGCGGCTTTTTCCACTTCCTCGCCTACATTCGCCTCACTGGCCACCACAAGGATCATTGGATTCCTGTTCGGGTTAACAATTAGTTAGTTTTAATTACCTTTGATATTTTTTTCATCCTTCACACCCAAATAAATCATCAAAATTATAGTCCCAAGTGATCCAATACCGATAATAGTCGCCCCGATCCACACCAAGTAATCAGGCCCAGGTCCAGCCCCTTGAATAGCGATAAATATTCCACAAATAACTAAAGCCATTCCACATAAGTCGATTTTTGCTGTGCGCGAATTAAACTTTACAACTTCAGCCTTTCCCTTTTGTGATCGGCGAGGCGGCGGATAATAAAGTCTGAAAGTCCAATATACGAAAATTCCCAAACCAAAAATCAAGTTTGCTTGTTTGCTCGAATAATGAAATAAAACCATTACCGCCCACACAATCAAAAAAATAGGCACAATTCCGTACCTTATCCTCAAATAGGTCTTTATTGGAATAGGTGGAAAAACGCCTTGTCCTTGGGTTGTCTTTCTTCTCGAGACTAATTTCGCCATATTTACCCCGAAATAATCTTAAAAAAATTTCTACAAAATTTAGCTTAAATTCCGAAACCGATGAACAAACCAATTACGAACCCCATTATAAACATAAGGAGCCTATCTACTGGTCCCCGACCATCAACGCTAGGCATTTTTCCTGAAAACGCTAGGTGTTAATCCCGGTAAAACCAGGTGTTAACCCAGGTAACGCTAGACGTTACCCTATCAACGCTAGGCGTTTTGTCGGAAACTACCCGGCCAGTAGGCGGACAGGGTCGTCCTGTAACAGGACAAAGGTCGTCCAGTAGGCGGTTCAGCCCGTCCTGTAACAGGACAAAAGCCGTCCGGTAGGCGGTCCAGCCCGTCCTGTAACAGGACAAAAGCCGTCCGGTAGGCGGTCCAGCCCGTCCTGTAACAGGACAAAGGCCGTCCAGTAGGCGGTCCCACTGGCATTTAGGGGTATCCACTGGCACTCCCACTGGCATTCGGCCTAGCCGCC
>CAWHOE010000060.1:0-3794 GCA_963830915.1 candidate division FCPU426 bacterium | reverse complement strand
GAATGTGGAAGGCGGCACGCACACCTATGGGCGAGCCGTTTTCGGCGTATCGCAAAAGCTCGGTGCGGCAATCTGCTCTACGGTGGAGAAGAGACTTACTATGATGGCCCGTGGGTGCATCCGGATGGTTTTAACAAAATCAACGGCCTGCTCACTTACAGCCAGGGCGACGACGCCGATGGTGTACAGGCGTCACGGCCCATGCCTACCACGGAAAATGGAATCGAGCGAATCAGATCCCCGTTGCCGCCCAATCTGTCGTTGGCTTCTTCGGCACACTAAACCCGTCTGACGGTGGGCACAGCCAGCGTTATAGCTTGCAGGTGAATGGCATCGCCAAAGCGGACGTTATTCCGAGCTCAAGATCTCAGCCTATGTATTTTATTACGATATGAATCTGTTCTCCGATTTCACGTACTACCTGGTGGACTACAACAAAGGCGACCAGTTCGACCAGCGAGGACAGGCGCTGGGTGGCTGGGTTCGACGCGCACCACACGATCTTCAGCACATGGTATGGCCGCGAAGATGTCCAATACGTTCGGTGTGAGCTTCGCAACGATTGGATTAACAACGGCCTCTATCGTACGGTGAATCGCGTGCGCACGGCCAAAGCCGACTATCCGCCACCGGCACCATGTTCTTCCCCGCAGGCAGTTCCAGTGGACCCACCTGCGTCACCATTCCCAACTCCGACATCACTCTTGACCTTACGTTGCCCGACGGCAAACGGGCCCTGGCGACTTATGACCAAGCCCATCGTTTGGGAGGCATGACCCTGGAAGCGTACGGTGCCTGGGCCCAATTGGCAAAGGCGGCGGGTAAACCGGGCGCTTATCAAGCTATACTGCGGGAAAGGGAGAAGGCTTATCCTGGTCTTTCACGAAAGAATTCATGAACGTATATCCACATCATCCATTACCTGCTGAAACCAAACATAGCTCCTGGGTCCTGGGCATCGGCGGGGCGTTGGGTCTCTTCGTGATGGGTTGGTATTTCCAAGATATCGGCCGGGCTTTCCCTTTCGTCGCGCGGATTTTCGATACAGGCGCCTTACCGGATGTTCCCTTTAAACAGGCCCTTTCGGTTTGGGGCGGGTTCGCTTCCATGCTAGGCACAGTACTTCTCGTTGTGTTGGTTACCCTTTACTGGGGGAATAAAGTCCGCGGATGGCTGGGGTTGAGCCTGGAGGATGGCTGGGTCAGGTTGGCCTTCGATTTTGGCCTTGGGATCTTGTTCCTTGATTCTCTCTGGTTGGGGACGGGGCTTGTCCGGTTGTGGTTCTATCCTATTTGGCAGGGCCTGGGCATTCTTTTAATTATCCCGGTCTTGTGGGATGGGGCGGTTTGGCTGATGCATCGGCCTAAATTTTCCATGACGTCCTTCTTGCCGGGGGACCTGGCCTATCTCTTCTTGTTGATCATCGGTGCGCTCTTTTGGCTCTTCTCAGTGGCGCAGGGTTTATCACCTGAGACCTTCTACGATTCCATGGTCTACCATTTGGCTGTCCCCCAATATTGGCTCCTGGAACACGGCCTTCGGGATTTTCCCACCAATTTCTTTTCCAACTATCCCTATAACGGCGAGCTTTATTTCCTGAACGGCTTTGTCCTACAGGGCACCGAATCAGCCAAGATCCTCCACACGGTTTGTTTCGGGGTTTGCGCGCTCCTGGCTGGGGGTTGGGCCAGGGAAACGGCGGGGGAGAAAGCGGGTTGGCTGGCCATGGGTCTTACCCTGACACTGCCCCTTTTCGCCGTCAACACCTGGGCCACCCAGGTGGAGGGCATCATGGCCCTGGCCATGGTCCTGTTCGTCTATGCCCTCTTCCACGCCTCCCGGAGCGGTCAAATAGCCTGGCTGTTCAAGGCTGGACTTTTCGCGGGCTTGAGCCTTTCCATCAAGTACACTGCGGGTATCGGGATCCTCTGCGCCCTCTTATTAGTGGCCCTTCAAAAGCCGAGCTTGTTGGGCAGGTCCCACTGGAAAGCCTGGGCCGCCTTTACCCTGGCCCTTTGCTTCTTACTGGGCCCCTGGCTTCTCAAGACCCTTTCCTATACCGGAAACCCGATTTTCCCTTATGCCATGTCCATTTTCCCAGGCCGTCACCTGACGGATGCTTCCTATCAGAGGCTTTTGACCGAACAGCACGCGTGGGCGGCCCAAGACCTCTGGTCCTGGCTCAAACTGCCCTGGACCCTGACCATGGCGCACCCGGACAGCTACAATTTTTGCGGGCCGGTGGCCCTGGCATTGGTACCTCTTCTTCTTTTATTCCGACCCAAACATCCGGCATTGCGGTTCCTGGCCTGGCTGGTTCCCCTCCTTTTCCTGGCGGGCCTAAGCGTTACCCATATCCTCAAGTTCATGGTGCCGGGTTTCGTTTTTCTATTCATCCTGGCGGGAGCTTTCCTGTCAGGGACGGACCGGCCCTGGTGGGGAAGGGGCACGGCGTTGGCAGCCGGGCTGGCCGCGGCCCTTTGTTTCTGCAACCTGGCCGCCATCAGCCACTACTATTACGACTGCGCGGGCCTTTGGGCCGGCAAACAGACCAAGGAAGCCTATTTGACCGGGGAGGGAAAGATCACCCCCTATTACCCCATGGCCAAATGGATCATGGTCCATGTCCCCAAACTGAGCCGGCTTTTGATCGTGGGCGACGCCCGGGGGCTTTATTACGGGAATCCCTTCTTGACCAACAGCGTTTTTGACGAGCAAGTCTTGGCCAAGTTCGCCAGGGAAGAAAAGGATGGGGCCGGCATCCACCGCCGTGTGCGCCAGTTAGGGGTCGACGAGATCGCCGTCAATGGGCTGGAAGGCATCCGGGTCTCCAGCGACTACGGTCATTACGACCTGACGGCCGAACAATGGAAGATCCTGGATGATTTTTTCCAGGATTGGACCACTTTGATTTATTCTCAGAACCTCCAGGCGGTCTATCAGGTCCGTGATACGGAAAAGACACAGCCCGAGATCCTGGACCTGCCCCTGCTCTTTTCCCGGCCCGCCTCGTCTTTCATCCTGGATATGCAGAAGCGCCGTTGGAAAGAAGCGGGGGACGCCATGGACCAGGTCCTGGCCCTCTATCCCTTCTCGTCCTTTTGGAAAAAACAGGGGGCGGAATACAAGAAAGCCGCGAAGGAAGTGTTGAATGATTAAGCTTTATGACAGGGTATTCCTGAGCCTTTTATTCGTCTGGGTGCCCCTCGCCTTTTTCGCCCGCGCGGCGGACGGCTTTTCCCTGACCAAGGAAGCGGTCGCCTGCCTGAGCCTGGCATATTTCGCCGTCCGGTTCCTGACCGAGGGAAGAAGCCTATTGAGAGTTCCCCTGGTCCGCTGGGTCCTGTTGTTCATGGCCTGGATGGTGGCGGACTCCTTCTTCGTCGGCCCCTTGAAGATGGAAGTTCTGAAGGGCTCCATCCATATCTTGCTGATGGGAGGCACCTTGCTGGCGGTCCTCTTCGCCTGTTCCAAGGGAGTTTCCTATGAGAAGCAGGTCCAGTTCGCCCTCTTGACCGCCTCCATCCTGGCCCTGTTCGGCATCACCCAGCATTTTGGCCTCGACCCCTTGACCTGGAACACCAGGTTCGAGCAAAGGGCCTTCGCCACCCTGGGCAACCCCGATTACCTAGGCGGCTACTTGGCGGCCCTCCTGCCCATGATCTTCATCCTGACCCTTCGTTCCAAATATCGTGAACGATGGCTGATGCTCCGGGCCGGGACCCTGGCCATCTTCATGGGACTGGTCCTGACCTGGGCCCGGGGGGCTTTCCTCGCCCTGGGGCTGGCGGTCC
>CAWHOE010000059.1:0-56751 GCA_963830915.1 candidate division FCPU426 bacterium | reverse complement strand
GTGTTGCGTACCTTAACCATCGTATTGCTGGTAGTCCCTGCTATAGCCGCCGCCCAGGCTGTTACCTGGGTCCTTGGCCGCGTCCGAGTAGTTGCGGATGGGCGGTAAGGGGATCAACTCGCCGTGCAGATTGATGACCATCGCATTGGTGAATGAGGCCGGATTGGACATCATGTTCTCGAATAGCATGCGTTCGCTCATCTCCGTGACCGGGTCGGAGGGCGGGAGAGCGGTGTCCGATTCGCTCGCCCAAGTCGTGACGGCGCTGTACATGGCCAACTCGTCCGGGTATCTCATGCCGTTGTTCTGGCGGTCCGCGAAAGTGTAATTAGGACAAAGGGTGAACTGGGTGGTATTGGGGGCGCTGACGCTTCCGCTGACGTTGATCATGCCGTCCGTTTGGAGACCCTGGTTGCTTTCCCCCCAATAATAATCGGCCTCACAGCCGCACCCGGGCGGGTTGTTGGTGGTCGGGTCCTGGGGCGACAGCCCTGGATAAAAATAAACATAAGGCAGAGCGCCCCCGGAGGTGGCCGTATCCGTGCCCCTATCCTCATTGATGTAGGGGGTATAGAGGCCGTCCCGTCCGTAGGACGAACGGGTGATGTAATGGGGGCGGATGACCAAACCCGGATTGCGGGTCTGGATGTCGCTGATGATGCCCTGGAAGGTCTGGTAAAGGACCGGCAACTGGACCCACCAGGCCGAGATGTTCTGGATGGCCAATAAATAGATGTCCATGGTCTGGGAAGGCGGGAAGGTGGTGGAAATGGTGCGCAGGATGCCCCCGACCTCCGTCAACAGGACCCCCGGTTGGGTCGGATTGGAGTCGGAGCCGTAAAGAAAGACCTTGATGATGACCTGGCGGGCGTAGGGGTCGTTGGCGACCTTGTTGATGGTGATCTGCCGCAGGTAGCGCCAGTGGCCGTTGGTGTTCTTGTTGCCGCTCAAGGCATTGCCCGCGTTGCCGGAGCCGGGGGGCGACAAGTCCACGGTCTTGTCCGTGGTCAAGACCGTATTGTAGAGGGACCCGTCGCTGTAATTGTCCAGCACGTTGACCCCGGCCACTTCCTGGCCGCCCACGAGGGATTTAAGCTCCTCGAACATTTGGATGGCCTTCTCGGTGGCGTACCCCTTGTCGCTGGTGGTCACCGTTTGTTTGGCCATGAAAGTACGGGCCATCAGGACCGATCCGGCCAGGGCGGCCAGGATGGCGACCGCGATCATCAATTCAACTAGGTTGTATCCGCCCTGGTTCAGCTTCCTCATCGAATTTGTCCTTCCTTTCCGGCCATTCTCACATGTTGGGGATGGCCAGGATCACCTTTCGCTGGCTGATATCTTCACGGTACGAGGCGACTTGACTCATGGCGGTCGTGACCATGCCGGGACTGTAAAAAACATACCCGCCGTTGGTCGAGTTGCCGTCCAAGGTCAGGGTTCCTGGAGAGCCTCCCTGGTAATAATTTCCACCGTTCGTGCCCATGATGATCGAGCCATCGATCTCGCACCCGGCGCCGATGAACAAATTTCCGGTGACGAACACCACTCCCCCGTAATAGCTGGGCAGGGTCGTGTTGTAATTGGAGGGGGCGTTCAGGGTCAGGTTCCCGTCCACCACCAGAATACCGTAGGAATTGAGCCGGTTATAAGGGGCCGGATAGGTCGCGTCATAGGTGAGGTTGCCCGTGAAGTAGGAAAGCTTCCAATAAGAGCCGATGTTCAAGGTGACCGGAGTGGTGGAATCCCCGATGAAGTCCGCGATCTCCTTGATCTCGTTCAGGGACATCCCGAAAACCTGGTTGGCGTCGATAAGGGTGTTATGGGTATTGGCGGGGCTATAGCAAAATACCTCTTCCCAGTCCACGGGCGGCATGTTCGTGTTGCTCGCCCCGTTGGGAAGGGTGCATTGACCCGGCTGGGGGGTGGGGGGCGGGGTGGGCGGGGTCACCGTGAAGGTATTGGTGTTGGTGAATGTCGGCGTGAAGGTGAATGTGTTCGTCGCCGTGGGTGTGAAGGTGTTCGTGGGGGGGGCCCAGCCCAGGGGAGTGTTCGTGGGAGTGGCGGTGACGGTAGGCGTGGAGGTACTGGTGTTCGTGGGGGTGTTTGTGGGAGGTGTCGGGTTGGGGGTAAAGGTGTTCGTGAGCGTGGGCGGGCATCCGCCGTTATTAATCTCCACCACCAACAGATCCGCGGAGTGGTTCGTACCCACCGTCCACTTCAAGGTCATGTTCGAACCGGTGCCTAGCACGTTGTCCGCTTCCACACCGTTCCCGCTGTTCGGAGCTTCCTGAACCAACCAGACCTGGGATTGGGGGTTGGTCGCGACGACTGGTTCGTTGCCATTGACCACGAAGAAAGACGCGACCGTATCGTTGGCGTTAGCGGTAAAGGTCAGGGTGAAGCTTCCCGCCGAACCGTAATTCTGGCTGGCGAAATTATTGATGGGGGTGGTCTGGTTGACGTTTTGGAAGCATTGGGCTCCCGCGACCACCTCGGGACCCGTCGCGTCGTTGATGACGATGGTAACGGAGTGGGTCCCGCGGCCGGGCCAGCCAGATACCAGGTTTCCAAGGTACCATGGTTGGTATTGGCAGTATCCGAGATGGAGACTTCCTTGATCAAGGCCTGGTTCCCGTTATATACCACCGAGTTGGAATGGTCATTGGACAACCCGCCCTGAATAAAAACATTCACTAACAACATTGGGTTGACCCCGGTGATCGTGACAGGCAGGACGATGGTGATCGCCCCGCTGATCTGGGTCGTCGCGGATGATAAGGAACTGGGAAAACAAGGTGTGGGAGTAAAGGGAACGGGGGTGTAGGTATAGGTCGGAGTCAATGTGTAAGTGGGTGTGGCGGTGTTGCCACAATTGGTAAAACCGGTTGATGCCTCATAATTTGTGCAACTATTAAGTGTCCCAGAGTCTTCTCGATTGGCCACGACAACGATATCTTTGGTCGTGAAACCGGTGGCAAGAACCGTTACGTTTTCCACGACTGTGACCCCGTTATTCGTGCCGTTGTCAGATACCACATAACAAGAAGACCCCGCGTTACAACCGCCCGAATAAACCCAGCTGACGCTTCCGGTCGCGGTGGCGCCATTCGAAAAACCAATATTGAAATAATAGGTATGGCCCGAGGAACCGGCCGCGAAACCAACGGTCACGGGGATCGTCATGCCTACCGCGGAGCAAGCTGGAGCGTTGACGCTGATGGACCAGGCTGTCGCGGTGGGAACCAGGGCGGGTAAAAATAACAGCGCGAGCAGTGAAACCAGACCCAGGAAAAACCGCCCCTCCAGAGAGGGTCCGAACAAGGGTTTGCCGGCTTCTTGTATGATCGGATCGGTCATTCTGTTTGGTCGTCCCATAACCCCCTCCTTTTCTCGAAATTTAATTCCCAACTGAACTTCCCACGCCTTGCCTCTCCCTCCGTTCAAGGGTTCATCTCGATGACCGCGTAAACCCCTTGGGTCGAGACCGCGCCATTGGATAATTGGACCGTGTTGTTGTTCAACGTGATCTGAGAAGCGCTTTGGCAATAGACGGCGCCGCTGAGTGCGGGCATATCGGTCGTGGGCATGCTCAGGGATAATTTCTTCAATTCCGTACAATAGCGGGCCGAGGCGACGACCACATTGGGATATACGTTGTATTCCTTGTTCCACATTCCGGTGATCGGGTTGATGGTCTTGTCCATGCGTTTATAGACATACCCCGTGCTGACGATGCTCCAAACCGTGCCGTCCCCGTTTACCAGGTCGGTTCCGGTGCGCTGCCCCGAGATGTCATGCACCGCGTAAGGGTCCCAAGTCGGCGCCGGTGTGAGTCCCACGGGATTGGCGATCTTCCGGACCTCGTACCGGGCGAAATAAAGAGCGTTCATGGTAACCCCGCTGTCCAATGGATATTCGTTGACGATGCCGATCCAGGGTTCCAGCGTATCGGAGGATTGACCGTTGAAGGTGTTGTTCTGGGGCCAAAAAGCCTGGTCCGGATAAGTGTAAAGACTTCCGTTGGGGCTGACATTGGTGACAGCTGCTTGGCCGACGGTCACGTTGCCGTTTCCGACATATAATTCGCTGACAATGCCATTGTTGGCCGTCTGTCGTCCGAACCAATCGGTCGCGTCTCGAAGGCCGGCTTTCGCTATGCTTTCGGCCTCCGCGATATATAAACCCTGTTGTTTGGCTTGACGTGAAGCGGTAGAAACCAACTTCATACCGACCGTGATGAGGGTTGTCGCGACTAGCATGAATATGGCCGCCATGATCAAGGCCGAACCACGGCTGGATTTGGTGCCTTTCCATAAACGGAAAGCTTTGGGCCGGGAAGAAAGGGGAATGGCGAAAAACGCGGAGAAATTCCGCGAAAGCCATTCCAATGGGTTTTGTGATGGTTTTTTCCGCATAACCTGCCGCTCCAATGGGTAATGTCGTGTATGGGATTCTATCAAATGTTCATGAAAAGTTTGGACTTGGGGAGCGGCAACTCCGCTAGAAACACTTACTGTTATCTATCTTCGAGGTTATTATCTCCCCAATTATTTTATTAGTCAATTAACGTTCAACCATATTTGGGTAAAACGAACGGCATTTATCGGCATAAAACCACCACCGCTTGGGCCGTGTCCGCGCGAAGCTGTCGAAACCCCTTCACCTGGTGAATTCAGCCACCAGAAAGGTGTGATCGGACGGTTTGACCAGGCTCCGGGGCTTGGTATCTATCCAGATACTCTCCAATCGTTTGACCATAGGGGGGGTCCCCAGCATGTGGTCGATCCTCCAACCCAGGTTGCGCTCAAATGTGCCAGGCTGGCGGAAGTCCCAGAAAGTGTAATGTCCAGGCCCCTTTTCCTTCTCCCGGAATAGGTCGGTCCACTTCCCCTCCATGACATCCTTCAGCCCGTTCTTGGCGTCGATGTGGAAACAGGGATGGTCCTGGTTGCCTTTGGGGTTGTTCAGGTCGATGTCGGTAGGCGCCACGTTCAGGTCGCCCATCCAGAGGGCGGGGGTGGTCGGCGGTATGTTCTTCGTGAAATATTTCTTGAGGTCGGCCAGGAATTTCAATTTGTATTTGTACTTGTCCGATTCGATGTCGAACCCTTGCGGCACATAGGTGTTGATGAGCGTCACGCCCTCGTATTCGCCTAAAAGGAAACGGGCCTGTTCCTCTTTGTCCTTGGGGTAGAGCCGGTTCACGATGTTCTTCACCGGCGACTTGGAAATGAAGGCCACGCCGTTGTAGCTTTTTTGCCCGAAAAAGGCCAGGTTCCATCCCGCCGACTCGAAAGGCTCACGGGGGAACTCATGGTCCTGCACCTTGGTTTCCTGGACCGCCAGCACATCGGGCTGTTCCTTTTTCAGCCAGTCCAACACGATGTCAAGGCGGGCTCGGATGGAATTGGCGTTGAATGTAGCGATCTTGAGGGCGCCGTTCTTTTTCGCGCCTGATTTGGGTTTGCTTGCTTTCGCCATTTCATTCTCCTTGTTTGAAATTGGATCCGGGATATTTATGGAAGCTCGTAATCCACGGCCCTTCGTTCCACCGTGATCTTTTTCACGAACTCAACGACCTTCAGGTGGTCCGGGTGGTTTTGATAGCGGTCCAGGTCTTCCCTGTTCTTGAAGGATGAGTAAAGCGCCACGTCGGAGGAGGTCGGGGTTGTTTCGAAGGGCAGTCCCACTTCCAACTCGATGATCTGCGGGATCAGTTTTTTCAGGTTCTCGATACGGTCTTTCATCTCGCGGGCGTTCTCCGCGAGGGTCCGGCCCTCAGCTTTCTCCTTCAGCTGCCATAAGACGATATGTTTGATCACTTGAAGACCTCGTGGACCAGCGGAGGCTGGGTTTCTTTATGGGCTCATGCCCAAGGAGAGGCTAGGTTAATGAAGTTTCCGCCGATTCTCTAGACGCAAACCTTCCTTTTTTGTATAAAAACGGCCGTCCTTTCTTGTTTTTGGTCTTTAAATTCCGCCTGAGAACGGCTAAGTTATTTCACCGCGCCACACCAATGGCGCCTATTTCAGCAGGGTATGTCTTTAGGGGAGGATCGATTCATGGGTTTATTAAGCGGAAAGAAAGCTTTCATCTTCGGAGTGGCCAACGATCGTTCGATCGCCTGGGGTATCGCCCAGGCTTTTCATGAGCAAGGCGCCGAGTTAGGCTTCAATTTTCTGGGCGACGCCTTGGAAAAACGCGTGCGGCCTCTGGCTGAGTCCGTCGGCTCCAAACTGATCCTGCCTTGCGACGTCTCCAAAGACGACCAGATCGAGACCTTATATAAGGAAGTGGAAAAAACCTGGGGTAAATTCGACATCCTGGTCCATTGCATCGCCTACGCCAACAAGGAAGAACTGGCCAACCCCTTTTCCACAACATCCCGGGCCGGTTTTCAGCTGGCCTTGGATGTTTCCGCCTATAGTCTGATCGCCATCACCCGCCCGGCCATCCCGCTTTTCAACCCGAACGCCAGCATCATCGCCTTGACCTATTACGGTTCCCAAAAAGTCATCCCCAATTACAACGTCATGGGGGTAGCCAAGGCCGCCCTGGAAGCTTCCGTACGGTACCTGGCGGCCGATCTGGGCCCCAAGGGGATCCGGGTGAACGCCATCTCAGCCGGTGCCATCAAGACCCTGGCGGCCTCGGGCGTGGGCGGTTTCAAGACCATGCTCAAGACCTCCGAGGGTATGACCCCCTTGAAACGCAACGTCAGTCAGGAAGAGGTCGGCAAGACGGCCACCTACCTGGCCAGCGATTGGGCCTCGGGCGTCACCGGCGATATCCTATATGTGGACGCTGGCGCCAATGTGATCGGTATGCGGTTCGACGAGACGAAAAAAGAATCCGCGACCTGAGCGAATCCCTTAAATAGATCCACCCTCAAGCGATCAGACAATAGGACTTTGTCTCGACCCTCTGCGGTTCTAGCGGGCTGATCTCCACCGACAGAGGCAGCGTTTGTTCTTTCCCTTCCCCGTCCGGCATCCTTAATTTCGCCTCTCCCCTCATGGACCACCCGCTCGCGGAAGGGGACAGGCAATAATCCAGGATCACTTCCCTTAAGGACTCGGCCTTGAAGCGGAAACGGTGGAACCTGGAAAAATCCAATGACCGTCCCAGGTCCAGCGCGAAAGACTGAAGTTCGGCGGCGTGCAGGGGCCATCTTTGTTTGTCCATCCGGAATGTCCCCGTCAAGCTCAGGATGTTGTCCAACGATGTCTCTTGAATATCCATATCGTCTCCTTTTCAGTCGAACTTTTTTTCAGGACAACAAACCTGTCTGACGGAACGAGAAATGCCCCTCGGCGGTGAGGATGAGATGGTCATGGACGGTGATGCCCAAAGCCCGGGACGCGGTGAGGATCTGGCGTGTCAATTGCTTGTCCCCTTCCGAGGCTTCCAGGCTTCCGCCAGGATGGTTGTGGGAAAGGATGATGCCGGTGGCGTGTAGGTCCAGTGCCCGGCGCAGGATCTCGCGGGGATAGACCGCCGTATGGTCCACCGTACCTTCCTGCAATATCTCGAAACGAAGCAGGTGATTGCGGTGATCGAGGAACAGGACCGCGAAGACTTCTTTCGGCTTGCTTCCGATCTGTCCCTTCAGGAAGGAAGCCACGTCCTGGGGACTGGCGATGACCGTTCCCCGTTTGAAGGTTTCTTTTTCCGCCAACCGTCCCAGGTCCCCGATGGCCTTCAGGTGCAAAGCGCTCTGGGGAGGCAGTTCCCCCAGGGTCTGCAGGGTCGCCAGGTCCGCTTCCAGCACAGTGCGGATGTTCTTGAAAACCTCCATCAGTTTCTTGGCGTATGGTTTGGTATCGCGGTGAGGGATGGAGAAGGAGAGGAGCAATTCCAAAAGTTCGTAATCCCTCAGGGCCGCCGCGCCCGAGGCCGCGAACCTTTCCTTCAAGCGCTTGCGATGACCCAGGTAGCTGGGTAATTCCTGCTGGCGGATGCCTGGCAGGTTCTGCTGGGACAGGTCTGTTTCCATGGTTTTTCTCCCGTTTTTTCGCTTGACGAAGAATACACTCGTATACTAGTATACAAGAGTATTCTTTTCCAGAAAAAAATTTTCAGGGAGAAACCCATGGCGCCGTCCGAAGAAACGCTCACCGACATCCAGCGGCTGGTGCTCGAGCACGTGCAGAATCACTTGATGGAATTCCACCGGCCGCCCACCGTGCGCGAGGTGATGAGGCATTTCAAATGGAACTCCCCCCAGAGCGCCCGCAAGCATCTGTTGGCCTTGGAGGAAAAAGGATATTTAGAACGTGAGGAACACACGGCCAGGGGTCTGAAACTTTCGGACGACTCCTCCGTGGGCATTTCCATTCCTATATTAGGGAAGGTCGCGGCGGGCGCTCCCCTGCTGGCGGAAGAAAATCGGGAAGGCAGTATGGTGATCGACCCTTCCATGGCCCGGGGCGGGAAAACCCTTTTTGCCCTGACCGTGCGCGGCGATTCCATGTTGAATGAGCATATTTTACCGGGGGACAAGGTCATTGTTCAGCAAACCACCCACGCTTCCTCTGGAGAGATCGTGGTGGCACTCATCGACGGCGAGGCCACGGTCAAGACCTTCAAACGGACCTCCAACAAGGTCGTCCTGGAACCGGCGAACCCCAAATACGACCCCATCATCGTGACTGAGGATCAGGACTTCCGCATCATCGGCAAGGTCGTCGGGGTTTTCAGTCCTCGATAAATCTGGTTCTTGATCGATCCCATCGTTCATGGAGTATTGGATGTTTCTTGTTCCCTGCTTCAGGAAATACCTTTCACCTATGGAATTCCCTCCCGATCCGGCCGTCTTTACGAGGTCGGCCTAAGGACCGTTCCCCATTCCAATTGGCTGAGGGACCTTCCGGGCGCCCACCGTCTCGTGCAAACCCTCCTGCAGGGCGAACTGTTAGGCCGCTATGAACTGTTGGATTTTCTGATTTGGCCGGAAGGGACTTTTCTTCGGGTCCGGCTTCCCCAGGACCTCTCGGAATTTTTACGTTTCCTGAAGGATCGTTCGGTGCCGGCAGGGGAGTTGCCCCAAGCCTATTGGGATGATGAACTGCAATGGCTTCGGTTGATACCCGAAGACAAAGTCGCGGATTCTACCAACCGGTTCCTGGAAACCTGCGGAAAGATACGAGAACAAATGCAGAAATCTATGGGTCGTGAGCCGAATCTCTATTTTTATTACCGGAACGAGCGCTTGGTTTAGAGAGGACTTGCGCGCAGAAAAATATCCCCGTAGACGCTTGAAGACATAAAAAAAGGAAGCCCCCATCGGAGCTTCCTTTTTTATTTTAGGCTATTTTACGGATCAAACGCCGTAAGCCATCTCCTCGTCGGCGCCCGCGGGAGCCTTCTCCTCGCTGGGCTGGGACGGCGGGAATACATGCGCGGCGTGGGCATTCACGATCTCATCCAGGTTCAGGATGCGGTCGGCGGTGCGGATCATCTCGCGGCTTTGGGCGTCCGGGAAGACAGCCAATTCCACGTGTTTTCCCAGTTCCTTGACCAGGCCCATGGCGGGAGAGAAATCCTGGTCCTCGGTCACGACAATGGCGGTGTCGTAGAAATCGCGGGCCGCGTAGTAGACCATGTCAGCGGCCATGCGGACATCCACGCCCTTTTCCATGCGGTGCCCTTCCCGGTTCTGGATGATGCGCCCCAACCGCAGCTCCAGGTAGGGGGTCCGGTCCAGGGAATCAAAGAAGGACTGCTGGCTCTTGGCCTTGTCGGAAAAATGGGTGGCATCGAAGACCGCGTTGTAATAGTAGGTCCGGACCAGCTTGCGGCGGTCGCCGCAAAGGGCCAGGGAGAATTGGTAATAATCCACCCGGGTCATCTTGTTGTTACGCTTCAAGGCGAAATAAAGATTGCTTCCGTCGATGAAAACGCAAATGCGTGACATGAGGCACCTCTTGTAAATATAAAATCGGGAACGATACGGTTTTCCCTAACTGTTTTCACATTACACTTCTTTAAAAAACACTTCAAGTAGGCCTAATGATAATTATTATCAAAAAGAGTCCGATAAATTAGGCTTTTTCCCCCGGAGGGGTCAGATCTTGCCCCGGTTCTTTTGGCGGTAGAGTTCCAGGTAATGGAAGGCGGCCACCACCAAAGCGTGCTCGATCTTGTGGTCCAGGATCAGGTCCGGCACCGCGGCCAGGTCGATCTCACTGACTTCCAATTCTTCCGCCTCATCAAGCTTGAGGGCGGAGACCTTTTGCGCGTTCAGGGCCAGATAAAAATAACACTCGTTGTTGAGGATAGCCGGGTTCGGGCTGACATGGCCCAGCAAATGCCACTCACTGGCCAGGTGTCCCGTTTCTTCCAACAGTTCACGCCGGGCCGCCGCTTCCACATCCTTGTCCTTCTTGTCCACCGCGCCGCCCGGGATCTCCAGGCTGACCTGCCCCGTCCCATGCCGGAACTGGCTCACGAATAGGACCTTTTTTTGGGGGGTTATCGCGATGATGTTGGTCCAATTATGGGTGTCCAGGATATAGAAAGGATGGGACTTTCCCGTAAGCGGCGAGGCGCTTTGCTGGATCCGGACCTGGAAGAATCCGCAATCATAGGCGACCTTTTGTTCTAATTTTTTCCAGGGTTTGATCATTTTCTCTTTTTCTTTTTGGATTTTTTGACCATCTTTCGAACTTTATGGATAATTTTCTTTTTCGCCTTGGGTCTCACGGTCGTGGCTTTCGCCACCTTGACCCCCGACATCATCACCGCCGGGATCCCCTCTTCGGTCGCGACCTTGGCGATGGGAAGGCCGAAATTGGAACGATAAAGTTTTTCCACCTTTTGGGCAAAGGCCTTGGCCAGGATCGGTCCATCCCCCGCCGCGCAATTGAGCTGGGCCTGTCGAAGGTTCCGAATGCCCGGGATGGCGGTGGAGACCGCCGGATAGGCGAGCGTCCATTTGATGGCCGCCTCCGCCAAGGGCATGGTCTTGGAGGCCAGGAACTTCAATTTCTCCACTTTTTTCAAGGTCGTTTTTAGGTTCTCGCCTTCATACAAACGGCGGCGATGGTCATCACCCACGAATGTTGTTTTCGCCGTGAATTTTCCGCTTAAGGCCCCGAAAGCCAGGGGCACCCTGGCGATGACACCCACCCCGTATTCTTTCGCCAGGGGAAAGACCTTCCAGATGGGGTCCTGGTAAAAAAGATTGAAGAAGATCTGCAAAGTATCCACCTGTCTCCATTTGATGAGGTCGTTCGCTTCTTCCGATCCCTTGTCGCGGAGCGATATCCCAAAGGCCCGGATCTTTCCTTCTTTTTTCAGCTTCTGAACAGCGTTCAACAGGGGTTCAGCTTGGCTGTTCCATTCTTCCAGCCACGTGTGGAGCTGCAGCACTTCCACGCATTCCACACCCAAGTGCTTAAGGGATTCCTCGGTCTTGGCAACGACCCATTCGGATGGGAACGCGTCTTGAAGGGGTGTCCCGGGTTTGTTATCCCACTGCCAGTTCTTCGGGGGTACTTTGGTGGCGATGACCGGATGTTCAGAGCGTTCCTTGAGGACCGACCCGATCAGTTTCTCGCTATGCCCGTCCCCGTAGACCCAGGCGGTGTCGATGAAGTTGCAGCCCATGTCCAGCGACTTGTGAAGCGCCAGACGGGAATCGGTATCATCCTGAGGGCCCCACCAGGCTCCCCCGATGGCCCAGGCCCCGAAACCGATCTCACTGACTTTCAGCCCTGTTGAACCAAGCGAACGATAACGCATGGACGCCCCCCTTTGAAGAATCTATCCACAGGATATTCTTGGTGTTTCTCAGCGTGATTGCAAGACGGATTATCTGGAAGGGTAAAAATCAGCGATGCGCGCGCTTGGAAGTAGCGGGCTTCTTCATCGTCAAATAAATCTCTCGGTAAATGGCGAGGAACGCCATTCCTAATGACAAGATGATCGGACCCAAAAATATTCCCAACAAACCGTATACTTTCAACCCGCCGATGGTAGTGAAGAAAAGCCAGAATATAGGAAGCTTGGCCTCGTTGCCGATGAGCCATGGCCGTAGGACATGATCGATGATGGTGATGACAACTCCCCAGAGGGTCAACCCCAAAGCGACGCCTGGTTGTCCTTGGAAGAAATAAAGCCAGAACGCCACCGGGATCCAGACCGAGGCCGCGCCCAGGAAGGGGATGAAGGAGTTCACGAAAGCGATCAACCCCAGAAGATAGGGGACAGGGACGCCGGCCACGACAAAACCCATGCAGGCCAGGGACCCCTGAAGAAGCGCCGTCAGAAAGATGGCCCGCACTACCGCGGTGACGGTCACTGAGAAGGTACGGACCACTTTATCCCGATGGACCTCCTCTAAAGGAAGGAACTCGATGACTTTCAGGGCCAGCCTGGAACCGTCCCGGAAAAAGAAAAATAGCGCGACCGCCACAAAGATCGCTTCTAGCACGAAACTCGCCAGGTTATCGAACACATAGGATATTTTTACCAGGACTGTCTGGGATAGGGATTGCAGGATATCGGCGACTTTTTTCTCCAGGACCGTTTCCATCTGATTGGGATCGATACCCCAGGACTGAAGCCAGCTTCCCAGGTTGATATTCTTCATTTTGTCCAACAACCAAAGACTTTTCTCGTCCCATTGGGAAGTGGACAGGAAGTTATAGGCTCGGGGCAATTCACGACCCAGGTTGACCACCACAAAAAAGCCAGGCAAGGCCAGGAAACCTAACACCACCAGGGTGCTGAATAGGGCGGAGATGGTGCTGTTTCCTTTGGTCATCCGCAGAAAGAGTGAATAAAGGGGATAGAACACCATCACCAGGATAGTGGCCCAGACAAAGGCCCTCAGGAACGGCTCCAGGATGGTGAATAGTAGGCTCAGGAGACCTATCAAAAGGACGAAAAAGGCGATGACGAATATGTTCTGTTTGGTGATCTTCAAGGGTTCTTGGTTTCCTCCATCAGGTTGGGTCATTCTACATGAAAACTCGGGGAAGATTCATGCTTCCCCGAAAAAAACCACAATGTTTGGTATTCGTTCAATATATAGGGAACCGGCTAAACGGGTATTTGTTGAAAATGCCGTCCATCCCCCTCCATAATAAAAGCCATGAGCTCAAAAAATCAGTTACCCCATCCATCTCAACGCTTCTTCATCCCAACCCTGGGAACGGTCGTCCGCGCCTGGAACCTCTTCGTCTTTTCCGCCGCTTTCGCCATCCTGTTCAACGCTTTTTATACCGACGGGATCGAACTGAGATATTCCCCCTCAAAACCAAAATTCCTGAACGACATCCTCAAGGACAAAACACCGGCGACCCCCGCCAGTTACGCCGGCTGGAACACCGCGCCTTCCTCTGCCGTAAAACCGGCGGCTTCGACCCATGCCGGCTCTTCCTCGATCCTGCATCTAAGCCTCTCGGGAGTGAAAAAACGTTTCGACCAAAAGACCGCGGTTTTCCTGGACGCCCGTAACCCGGACCTTTACGCCCAGGGTCATATCCCCGGCTCCTTGAATTTCCCCGCCAACGACGCGGATAAGTACGCTCCCCAGGTCATGCCCCAGCTCCCCGATAAAACCCGGGAGATCATCGTCTATTGCAGCGGCGGGGACTGCACCCTTTCGATGGAGATCGCCCAACTTCTGGTCGACCAAGGATATAAACGCGTGGAGGTTTTCGAGGACGGCTGGCCGGGATGGAACAAGGCTGGGTACGCCGCGGCGACGGGGATGAATCCATGAACCCTTCCTTCGACTGGAAAAAGGCGCTCTGGACCCTTTTACGGGTGGCCTGCGGGATCGTGGTGCTGGTGGCCAGCCAGGACAAGCTGGGCGACGCGGCCAAATTCACCCATGTGGTGGAAGGCTACCACATCCTTCCCTTATCCCTCGTTCCCCTGGCCGCTGTGGTCATCCCCTGGCTGGAATTCTTCACCGGGGTTTGCCTGGTCCTGGGTCTCCAATGGCGCGGCGCGGCCCTGGTCTTCTGCGCCTTGATGGCGGTCTATACATTCTCGTTGAGCTGGAACCTTTTGCACGGGGTGGAAATGAACTGCGGATGTTTCTCGATGGATTCCACCGAAAAGACCACCTGGTGGACGGTGGTAAGGGATCTGGTTTTTCTCGTCATGGGCCTGGGAGCCTTGCTGGCCCCTTCCAACTTCGCCCAGTTGGACAGCCTTTTCTGTAAAAAAAACGACGAATAGCCCCTTATAACTAAAGAGCTGGTCCAGGGATATGGATCACCTTGGGCGTCGCCTCAGCCAGTATCTGGATGGTCTTATCGAATTCTTCCTGATCGAACACCCCCTCGATCCTCCCGAATAAAGAATCTTCTTCGTAACGAATATGACTGACCAGAAGTTCGGAAAGCTGTCCCAATTCCTTTTCCCCTCCGTCCCTGATCCATCCTTCCATTTGCCGATGTTCCTGGAGGATCCGTCCGATCCCCTCATCCTGCGGGCCGACATGGGAAGCGAACATCTCGAGGATCTTTTCCTCGGCCCAAAAATGGCCTTCTAATTCGGAGTCCCAGAAAGCTTGGACTTCCTCACGCAGGCGGGAAAGTCTTTCCTCCCGGTTCCTTTCGGTCAATTGTTCCAGGCGATTCTTGATGTTCCTGGCCGCCACCAAACCTCGATGATGTCCCTGGGAGAGCGGCCAGAGGGCCTTTTCTCGTTTCAAACTATTTCTCGAATTCTTTCAGGATGGCTTCGGCCCTGATCTTTTCCAATCGCTGGATGCCGGGCCGGTCGAGGAATTCCATGAGCGTCTTACGACCTTCCTCGATCCGTCCTGTCTGGCTATAGGCCAGGGCCAGGTTGATGGTCAAGGAAAGGGGCAGGGGTTTGGGCTCAGCCAGGACCAACTGGATGAGATCTTCCTTGAGCCCCCGTTTGCCAAGCTCAGATGTGTAATAGAGCAAAGCTTCCTCGTTATGAGGGGACCGTTTCAAGGCTTCCCTTAGGTCCGACTCCGCCTTGTCCCATTGGTCGTTTTGAGCGAAAGCCTGGGCTCGGATCAAGAGCGGGGCGAAGCTGTCCTGATTTTCTTGGGCCAGTTTTTCCATCCACTCCAGTCCTTCCTCTTCCCGATCCGTCTCGCGGAACAAATGGAAGAGCTGGCGCAATGTGTCGGAGCGGTCCGGCTCCAGGCTTACCGCCGTCTGGATCTCCTCCCAGGCCAGGTCCATCTCATCCTGGGCCAGGTAAGCCTTGAAAAGGTTCAAGTGGCCTGTCGCCGAACCGGGGTTCAGGTCCAGGTATTCCACCAGGTAATGTTCAGCCTCTTTGGTGCGTCCCGCTTCCAGGTGGGCGATACCCAGCCCTAGAAGGGCCTCTTCAGGGGAGGGATCAGCCTGATGGGCCTTCTCGAAACATTGGCAGGCCAGGTCGACCAGATGGTCCTGGAGCAGTTTCCATCCCAGCCCCAGTAATTTACCCGGCGCGTTCTCCTTCTTAAGGAGGCCCAGCATTTTTTTCTCGTAGTCCGTGCGCTTCACGAAAAGGGACGAATCCTCATCCTCGCCGCCCGAGGCCAGGACATATAACTCCCTCAAGCCCACCAACTGCTCCAACACGAAATGGTCCCCCGGCATCAGTTCCAAGGCCTTCCAAAAGGCTTCGATAGCCTTCGCCTTGTCGCCCATGGCCAGGCAGGTCCGGCCCAGGTTGCTGTAGATCCATCCGGCATCCGGCGCCATGCGGAGGGCCTGGCGGTAGAAGGATTCGGATTTTTCCAGCTCGCCCGTGGCCCGGAAACAATAGCCCAGCTGGAAACAGGTGAGGGGACACTCGGGATCGATCTCCAGGATGGACACCAGCTTGGGGATGGCCTCAGCGATCCGGTTGGAGGCGAAATAAGCGTTCACTTCCATCAGCTTGGGCCACTTCTTGACGAACAATTGGTAAAGATAGGCGCCCGGCACCTGGGGAGCTTCCACTAGCAGGGTTTCCATCACTCCCATGGCGTCCTTGAAATCATAACCATTCTTCTTCACTTCATCCTGCTTGTGGAGCCACACAGGGACATGCAGGGGCAGGTGATGGAATTGGGCGAGGGCCTTGGGAATGGCGATAAAGGCTATTTCGGGCGGGACTTCCGCCGGGCGATGGAATGAGGAGGAGGCCACAAAAACTCCCGAAGAAAGATGTTCTTCAACAATTCGGCCGTATTGTAACATGGTTGACCGCCGTCCAATCAACCCAAGGAGACCCTCGATGCGGAACTTTCTGATATGGTTTTGGCTGCTGACTTTCATGGTTTCGGGACGATCATTCGCCGGGGATTCCCTTTGGAAGATCGATGATTTCGACGGCATGCAGACCGGCACGGGAACGGGATGGTGGACCGGCTGCGATAACAACAAACTGGGTACCACCCTGGCCCCCTTGCCCTTCGCCGTGGAGAAGGGTGGATCGCCCTTCTCGCCCAAGGCCTGCGCCCACATCAAGGGACATTATGGGAAGAACCAGGCGCCCTGGCCCTACGCCCAGTTGTCCATCGCCCTGGACCCTTCCAATGGCCCCAAGGACCTGAAAGCCTTCAAGGGCATCCAGTTCTACGCCAAGGGTGATGGGAAGAATTACAAGGTCGTCATCCAGAAGGATTCGGTGAAGGATTACGCGGACTACGAGTACTTCTTCACGGCCGGTAAAGATTGGACCCTGGTGACAATTCCCTTCAACCAATTTTCCCAACCCAGCTGGGGCAAACCCGTTCCCCCTGGTTTTTCCGACGCCACGGTCCTGAAATTCTGCCCCTCGGTCAATGACGCCGACTTCGATCTTTCTATCGACGACGTGGCCTTCGTCCGCGACCCCGCTCAGAAGGCCGACCTGGGAACGTCCTCGTCCGACATCACCGAGTTATCCTTGAAACAAATATTGGACCGCCATCCTTCCTGCCAGACCATTTCCCTGGCTTCCGCAGCGGATCGTAACTTCAAGGACGACCCCCAAGGCGCGGGCCCGGGCTGGACCGGACAGGGCGAGAACAGCGTCTATGACATGGCTTTCGGGACCCAGTTATTACAGGGGATCCCCTTCGACATTTCCTCCACCCCTAACCACCAGTGCGTGGTCCTGAGGGGACAGAACAACGCGGCCTATCCGACCACGGTGGATATTCCGGTGAACGGCAAAGGCAAGGCCCTTTACTTCCTGCAGGGTGCCGCCTGGGCCGCGCCCCATGTGGGAAATTACCGGGTCACTTACGGGGACGGTTCCACCGTGGATATACCTATCCGCAATAATGTGGAGATCTTCGACTGGTGGACGCCCGGCACCAGCGCCGTGGCCCGGGTCGGCTGGACCGGCGCCAATCCCAAGAAGGACCCTGTGGCATTGACCCTATTCGCCTGGGCCAACCCTTATCCGGACAAGATCATCACCCAGGTCACCGCTTCCACCGCCGGGGACGGTTCTTACCTGATGCTGGCGGGGTTGACCCTTGGCCAGGACGGCCCTTATCTGGTGAAGCTGGAACCCAAGGTCTATGACACGAAGGATTGGTTCGCTTATCAGGATGTGGATGTGAAAGCGCAGAAGGGAACAGCCCTGGATATGAGCGGCCTCCTCGACGGGCCCGCGGGCAAGCACGGACGGGTGAAGACCCAAGGCGACCGATTCGTTTTCGCCGACGGAACCCCGGCCCGTTTCTGGGGACTGAACGTGGTGGCCTCGGCCAACTTCCCCACCCATGAGCAGGCGGACTGGATGGCCCAAACCCTGGCCCAGATGGGCTGCAATATGACCCGGCACCACCATATGGACGCTCCCTGGACCAACCGCAATATCTTCGGGAACAAGGACAATACCCAGACCCTGGACCCCGAATCCATGGACCGGTTCGACTACCTGGTGGCCCAGTTGCAGAAACGGGGTATTTACCAGTACTTCGACATGATCGTGCACCGCAAAGCCATGGCCTCCGACGGGGTGAAGGACCCGGACACTGTCCCCAACGGCTTCAAGATCGAGGGGGAGTTCGACCCCAAACTCATCGAGTTGGAGGAAGGCTTCATCCGCCAGTTCCTGGGCCACAAGAACCCCTACACGGGCAAGACCTACGCCGAGGACCCGTCAGTCTGCCTGATGGAAGTGATGAACGAGGACAGCCTCTTCTACCGCAGCGGCGACCTGGGGGATTTCGGTATTCCCTCTCCCGCTTATCGATCTGAGTTCAACGCCCTGTTCAATCAATGGCTGTTGAAAAAATTCAAGACCCGCAAGACGCTGGAGGCCCGTTGGGCCGCCAAGACGGGTGAACTGGGCAACCGCGCCCTGGGCAAGGACGAGGACCCGAAGAAAGGCACGGTCGAGGTCATCGGCAATTGGCAGGACGACTCCTACAAGGCCTACACTCGCCAAAGGGCCTTGGACACCTTCCATTTCTACTACGACACCCAGCTCAACTATTACCGGACAATCCGGGAATTCGTGCGTGGCCTGGGATGTAAATCCCTCATGACCGGGAGCAACCACTGGACGGACATACCGGCCGACCTGTACGCCAACTCCCAGATGGACTATATCGACCGTCATAATTACTGGGCCAACATCGAGGGCGGCTACGGCTACAGTCCCTCGGTGACCTTCGACCCTCGTTCCATGTTGAGGGACTCCAAGGGAGGATTAATGGACCCCCTGGGCAAGAAAAGGGTGAAGGGCATGCCCTACATCGTCACCGAATGGCAATCCTGCGCCCCGAACGACTATCGCCATGAGGCGGAGTTGTTGTTCTCGGCCTATTGCGACCTTCAGGGTTGGAACGCCTTGGAATTCGCTTTCTCGCACAGCGATACCTTTGACGGCCCGCTGGACAACAATTTCAACGTGGATAACCAGCCGGGTCAGAAAGGCCTTTGGCCGGCCACGGCCCTGCTTTTCCACCGGCATGACGTGAAGGAGGCTTCGGACGAGTTCTTCGCGCCTATGACCCCGGAGGAGGCCCTGGACCCGGCTTCCAAACTGGACCTGGACCCGCAGCTTTCGCTGGTCGCTAAAACGGGGATCGCCTTCACCGATCAGAAAAACCAGTTATTGGATCCCAAGCAATTGCTGGTTTCCCATTCCAGGAACAAGGTTGTCACTTCGGATACGGGGGAAGTGGTCCTCGATTACGGCAATGGGATATTGAAACTGGACACTCCCAGGACCCAGGGTTTCTCGGGCTTTACCAAGGGCGTTCCCCAGTCAGCTACGAACCTGGAAGTCACCCTCAAGAATGACTACGGCACGGTCGTCGCTTCCAGCCTGGAGGACAAACCCCTGGGCGAAACGGGCCATATCCTGGTCTCGGCCATCGGCAACGCCATCAATACGGGCATGGAAACCGTCCCCGCCGGCAACAAATTGAAAAGCCCTGGCAGCTTGCCGGTGCTGGTGGAACCCATGGTCGGGAAGGTGCGTTTGACCCAAATGACGGGCGACCTGGATAAGGTGAAGGTCTACGCGCTGGATCCCTCGGGCCGAAGGACGTCGGATGTTTCCTTTGACCGGGACGGGCAAACCCTGACCTTCGAGATGAGGCCGGGATACAAGACCATGTTCTACGAGATTACGCGCTAACGGCTCAGGGGACCGGGGCTTTCCCCGTTCTTTCCTGTTCATCCATCAACTGTAACGCCGTCCCGGCGGAAGTATGGTTGGGACGGCATCGCAGGGCTTCCTGGAATTCCATCCTGGCTTGCTTAATATCACCTCGCCGCCAATCCAAGGCTCCCAAAGCGTTGTAAAGATGGGCGGTCGGGATGCCCCGTTGTAGGGCTTGTCGCAGTGCCCCGATCTGTTCCGGCAAGTGTCGGTCTCCATATTCGTTCTCGGCTATCTTTTCAAAGAAACAGGATTCGAGGAAGCGGTCACCCTTGACCAGGGGATACAACTGGAAAAGGTCCCGGATGATGGGACCTCTATCCTTCCAATCCCGGTTGTCATATACCTCGTCCAGCATTTCCCGCATGGCCAGGTCCACCCCGATCCATCGGTTCAATTCCTCATGATGGGAAGACGGCAGGGGGATAATCACCAGCATCAACCCGCCGTCCGGCCTCTCCACGTCCGAAGCCAGCCAGAACGACCTGGCCTCCGGGAATTCTTTGGTCAAAGCGTCCTGGTAATGGATATTGGTCAGTAAGGCGACCCACTTGGCGTCGGCTGGATGGAACTTGGGGTTTTGCTCGACGTTGAAACCATAAGCCGCCAACGAAAGGCTCTGGTCGTAGATGTCCGGCACCAGGTCCGAAAGCACGAACCCGGGACCCGCTTTGGCGTTCGCTTCCTCAAGGATGTCATAGGCTCTCATCCGTTCCACCGACTTGGAAGCGAACCAGTTGTCTTTCGGATGGGTCCAGATCGAGTGATAAATACCGAAGAGATGGAAAAGATCCAGACAGATCGAGATAACCAGTACCGCTATCAGCCCTGGGAGCTTCCCGTTCTTTGGCAATATATTCCAAAAACAAACCAACCCGACCGCTATGAAAAAAAGAAGCATCGGAAGGACTTGGATAACACGGTACATATCCAGTCCCCCCGTCAGAGAACCCGGAAGGACGAGCGTCACAAACAAACCCAGTCCCATCCAGCGGAAGGGCTTTGGGAATATTTTCAAACAGTAAAAAACTCCCAGGAAACACAGGGCACCCAGTAATGGGTTCAAGAGCCCGCCCCAGAAAGGCCTGTAAGCGAAGAGGTTCGGGGGCAAGGGACTGCCCCAGAAAAAGCTCATCAGGTCATTGAATCCTCTGAAACCTTGGAAAGGGTTTTGAAGGACATAGGGCAGATAGCCCCCACCGAAAAAGAACCGGTTGAGCATGGGAACGAACAACAAACCCTGCGGGATGAGGAATAAAAGGAACCCTTTCCAATCGATGGAACTTTTGGTCCGGAGCTTGAGGAAAACGACCAGGGTCAAGGGGACCGCCACAACAGGCCAGGAAGTATAGGTATAGAAACCGATCCCGGAACAAACACCCAGAAGAAAAGCGCTCGTTGTTCTTTTTCCTTCCGGTACTTTCCAGAACCATCCCAGGACGGCGAGAACGAGCATTTCCCAACAGAGGGCCAAACCCCCTTGGGCGGAAAAACGACCGGCATAAAGCGGCCAAAAGGAGAAAGCCATCGATCCTGCGAAAAGAACGGCGAAGGAACGGGAGAAGAACGACCGGCCGGCCCAATAAGTGAAAATGACGGTCAGGCTGGAAATAACAGCCGGTAGCAGCCAAAGGGTCCTCAGGGATACGCCGAAAATCTTGAAGAAAAATCCCAATAACCAATCATAAAGGGGCGGCATGGCGCTGAATCCATATAACAGCTGGACCTTCCCTTTTTCCGAAAGTTCCATGGCGTAATACCCGTTCATGGCCTCGTCGGTCAGGGGCCAAAGGGAAAGATCCGTCAATCGGCAGAACCTCAAACTTACGGCCGCCAGGAAAAATAATCCCAGGACCCAAGCAGGAAGTACAGGAAAGTCCCTATCGCTTGAGATGGGCCCAGGCGGAACGACCTCGGTCTTCCATATCAGGACCAGGGGAAGGATGACCCCGATCGTCAGGACCCCGAGCTTGATCCCAGAGGATAGCGGACAAAAGGAGAGTATTCCGTTGGCCGTCGTCAGGACGACCAAGGAAACCCAGATCGATTTATTGGAACTTATTGGAATGAACCTGCTCAAAAGGCCGCCTTTGGTGGTGTGATGGAATGGCCGGTTTTCATTATAGGTTAAAAAAACCGGGCCGACTCAAAGGTCCGTGAAAAACAAGGGAAGAAGGATGTCGGATGGTCCAGCGGACGGGAGGTTCAGGCTTTTCGGAGGGGGATCTGGATGGTGCAGATGGTCCCCTGAAGGATCCCCGGGTGGATCTCGATGGAACCTCCATGGGCTTCCATGATCTTACGGCTGATGGAAAGGCCCAAACCCGTCCCGTGCTTTTTGGTGGTGTAAAAAGGCTCGAATAAATGTTCCAGTTCGGCTTCTTTGATCCCGGTCCCGTTGTCCTGGATCCCCAGCACGATCCTTTCCATGGAAGCCTGGACCCTTCCCGAGATGGTCAACACGCTCTCCTCCTGATCCATCGCCTGGAGGGAATTCAAAATGACATTGACCAGGACCTGGGTCAATCGGTCCCCGTCGACCCACAGGTCCGGGAGGTTCGTATCCATTTCCCATCGGATATGGGTCCTCAACGCCTTTTTCCCGGCTTGGGCCTGGGCCAGTTTCAGGGATTGTTCCAACAACCCTTTCGCCCCAATGGCTCCCTTTTTGATGGCCATCTCTTTGGAATAATCCAGGATGTCGTTCATGAAATTCCTCAGCCGTTCGGTCTGGGTCAACAGGGTCTCGATGTCCTTGGCGAACTCGGGTTGATCGGCGAGTCTTTCCTTTAGGACCTGGCTTGTCCCCGCCACCATGGAAAGAGGGTTTCGGATCTCGTGGGCGATGGCCGCGATGACCTTGCCCACCGCGGCCAGTCGCTCGTATTGAAGGAGCATCTTCTGGTTCTTCTTGCGCTCTGAGATGTCGCGGACAAGGGTCAGGACGCTGGGCTTTCCTTGGTAAAGGAAGGGGGTTCCTTTGGTCTCCACTTCGAGCACCTGGCCCTCCAGGTCGATCATTTTTGTTTCCAAGAACTCGTTCGATTCGCCTTTTTCCGAGATCTTCCTGACGCGGGATACGATCCCGGCCCGGTACTCGGGATGGATGAAATCCAGGATGGGCCGTCCGACCGCCTCCTCCAGGGTGATGTTCCCCAGTCCCTTCAAGCAGGCGGGATTGGCGTAAAGGATCTTGCCTTCCGAATGCACCATGACAGCCTCGGGGGAGAACTCCACCAGCCGGCGGTAGCGTTCCTCGCTTTCGATCAGGGCCTTTTGGACCATCCTTCGCTCGTCGATCAGGTTGATGGTCAAACAAACGTCCGTGATGACCCCGCGGTTATCCCGGACCGGGCTGTAGTTCACCTCGAACCAATGAATGGCCCCATCCGGCGATTGGAACTGCCTTTCCAATAATTTGGATTCGCCTTCCAGGGTCTTGTTGAAAAGGTCCATGAACGGGCCAAGATATTCGTCCGTCACAAAGTCAGTGAACGGTTGGTTTTTGACCATCGCCTTCCTGGAGAAACGCCAGGTATGGTCCAGGGCCTTCTGGTTGTAATCACGGATGGTCCCATCCCGGCCGATGAGCACGATCGCGTGGGATCCGCTGTTAAAGATCGCCCTTAGGTCCGACTCGGATTTTTGCAGGGCTTGCTGGGCCATTTTTTCGAACGTGACGTTCTCGATCATCACGATGGATCTTTGCAGTTTTCCCTGTTCGTTCTGGAATCCGGTGACGGTCGCGTTCGCCCAAAGTGTCTCCCCGTTCTTGTTCAAATACCTTTTTTGGATCTTGAAACTGCGGCCATCGCCTTCCCTCATGGTCTTGGTGGCTTCCAGGCTTATCGTCAGGTCATCCGGATGGGTGACCTCCGTAAAAAGTCGTCCGATGAGTTCGGAGGTGGTATAACCCAGGAGGTCGCCAAAAGCCTGGTTCACCAGGGTGAATTGATTCTTTTCCAGGAACGCCATGGGAAGCGGGGATTCCTCGAAGATCTTCCTGAATTTTTCCTCGCTTTGCCGTAACGCCTCCAGTGCCTGATAGCTTGAGGTCACGTTTTGGATGATCCCCACGGCCCCGACCACTTCCTGCCGCTCGTTCCGGAAAGGGAAAAAGCGGCTTTCCAGATGGATCTCGCTTCCCTGAGGGCCGGGATAAGGTTGCTGGGGCAAAACGGTCATCTCGCCTTTCAACGCGCTCCGAAGGGCCCTCTCGAAAACCGTTGTTTTGAGGAATGGGAATAAATCGAAGACCTCCCGGCCCAGGACATCCTCGCGGGAACGGCCGGTGAATTTTTCCATGGCGGGGTTCCAAAGGATATATCGGCACTCGATATCGAACGCGACGATGCCTTGTTCGGTGCTCTTGACCATTTCCTGGAAATTCAGCGGGGAGGCCGTGATCAGATCGGAGGGTTGGATGGACATGGGTTCGTTCCTTGAAGGCGTCGAGACCGGCGTTTTGCCCGGTTCAAAAATTCTGGATTATCGAAGCTTTGGGATGGGATATTTCCCGGATCAACCCCGGGACTTTCTCCAGGCCTGGATCTCTTGGTCGGTCAATCCGGTCCAAAGCCTTATCTCGACCGGGTATTCCTTCACGAAAGCCAAACAGGCCGATTGGGGTTTACGGTCCGGCCATTCCGCCGGCACGCAGTGCCTGAGGATAGCGGGGGTGATGCGGCGGCTATCGAGTTGCCAGAATTTCATGGCGAACTTATGCCAGAAAAGAACGGTCATCTCGGTGAAGAGCGCGTTCCTTTTGGACTCATCCTGTTTCCGTTCCTGGGCCAGTTCGGTCAACAGGTTGCCGAAATCTAATGACGTCCTGACCACGATCAGTCCATTCAAGGGTTGGGAAAATAGGATCCCTTCTTCCATGGGGAAAGGCAGCGGTCCTTCCTCGGGCCAGCTGAAATAATCGGAAGGGATCTTCGCCCACTTCTGGAAAAACACGTCGAAGAATTCGTAAAGTTCTTTGGACGTCGGGATCTTCACGTCCATGGATTGGGGAACAGTGGTTCCGGTCTTGGAGCTCGTCATGGCTTAAAACCCTTCGACAAACGATTTCCTTAAGGTAAAACCTTAAAATCATCACCTAACATATTAAGATTATTGGATACATCGATAAAAATCCAGTTTTAACTTCAAGCGAGGTCATCAAAAAAGCCATGAATTAGAAGTGGATTCTTCGGGGATCGAAGATTTAACAAAAATAAAAAACCTACTAATTATCCACGTCTCTTAATTGATGACCCGTCTTGCCTGCTCCGGATCCACCAAAGGCCAGCCCCAGAAGGATTCCCCCAGGATCGATTGGATCACCTTGGCCCCTTGGATCAGTTTCGGCCCGGGAAAATTCAAAAGGCTGTCGTCCACCGTGAAAACCCGCCTCTTACGGACCGCCGTGATCCTTTCCCACCCGATGCGTTTCAATATCTCGGCCGGGTCGAAACCCAACCCTTCCCCATAGATGGAAAAGACGATGATCTCCGGATCGAACCGGACCATTTCCTCGATCTTGACGGCCCGGCTGAGTTCCCGGGCCAGGATGGGGAAATAATGGGCGCCGGTTTGGTTCATGAGCTCGGTCCACCAGCTCCCCGCCACCGAGGGCGGTTTGTTCCATTCCTCGCAGTAGAGTTTGGGTCGGTAGGCGTTCATCGGGATCTTCTCCGTAAGGGCCGACAAGCCCCCCGCGAAATCCTGGGCCAGCCTTTTCCCTTCCTCGACCATCCCCGTCGCTTTGCCGATATGATGGAAGGAATCCTCGATGTCCCGCATGGCCATCGGATCAAGATGCAGGACGTTATAGCCCCGCTCTTTCAGTCTTTTGTGCAGGTCCTGTTGGGCGATGGAGTAGGTGATCGCCAGGTCCGCGCGTAAGGATTGGACCCGGCTCTCGGCGGTGGAGAACCAGAACTCGGGTTTCTGCCGGTCCGAAACGGGCGGCTGGTTCTCGAAGAATTCCTTGGCTGTGGTGACCCGGTCGGAGAGTCCCATGTAATCCAATATTTCCGTCACTGGCGGGGCGAAAGAAACGATCCGTTTGGGGGCGTTGACATTCATGGTGTGAGTTTAGAAAACCCTTCCCGATATTTCCAGTCTTTTGCCTTCGATCGGTTTATTTATACAAGAATAACGTCACATCCAAAGGATGGTATTGGTCCATTAAATGGACCCGGGAAACCCCCAGCCGCCGCCGAAAGCCACCAGTTCCCGGGGAATGACGGTGAATCGGTTCCCTTCCCTCAACCCGGCCTCCGCGTTCAGGACATTGAAGGCCACCGCCTTCTTGGACTGCCTCAGGACCGTGGTCAACAAGGCCTTCATATATTCCCAGTTGTCCTGGACCTTCACGTTGAATACCCCTGATAGGAAGGAATAATCGAAACTCCGGACCGGATAGGGATGGCTCAAAAGGATCCTGGTCTCAAACCGCGCCTCAGGAAAGAGCTGGCGGGCTTCCCGGATGACGTTCGGGAAAAGGTCGATGCCGGTGTAATCGACGGCGATCTTTTCTTCCCGGAGGTAACCCCACAAGCCTCCCAGACCGCATCCTACGTCCAGGACCTTGGCGCCTTTCAAGGGCCCCACCGCTGTCAGGGTCTCGAAACGGATCTTCTGGCTTTCCGCCGTCTGCCATCCCACCCTCTGTTCGGGGGAATGATAACGGGCCAGCTGGGTGGCGTAATAAAGCTCCAAGGCCCTCAGGTCCCGGGCGGAAAAACCCGGGAAATCTTTCAATTGGAACGGACCCCTGGAAAAGGTCCCGCCTTGGAGCGGAACAGGTTTGGACCATCGGAAGGATTGGGGGTTCATGGGTCGTCCATATTAACCTACTCCGACAGAAGGCTTTCATAAAAGCGGACCGTCTTTTGGGCCGCTTCGATCAAGACCCCCGGCGGATCGGTGAAGGGATGGGAGGAATTGAACTTATGGTTGGCCTTGGCCAGGATGGCCAATTGGGCATGGGGATGGATGGCGGCCAGGCTCTCCGATTCTTCCGGGGGCACGCTGGTATCCTCCGAACCATGGACCAAAAAGACCGGGATCTCGACCCGATTCAAGTACGCGGGGACATCCCCTTCCTTTCCCCATTGCTCCGCGTCTTCCAGGAAGTCGAGGGAATATCGGAGGGTCTGCCCGGTGCGGGAGCTTTCACAAGGCAAGAAACCGTCCTTGCGCCAAGCCTGTTTGGTTTCGTAGAAATACCGATTCACCCGGGCGATGGTGGCCCAGGTGGCCACTCCCTGGACTTGAGGATTCAAAGCCGCGGTCAGCAGACAGACAGCTCCTCCCCGGGAATGGCCCCAAAGGAAGACCTCCTTTTGCGGGGGCAGTTCGGGAGCCGCCTGTCCACGGTTCAGGGCCGAAATGACCACGCGCAGGTCCTCGACCTGACGGGAAAAAGTGTCTCGCTGGAACGCCTCCAGTTCGGTGAAGGCCCCATCCCGGTAACGCCCCATGCCCGAGCCGGAGAAATTGAACCGGAGGGTCGGAAAACCGGCTTGAGCGAAAAAATCGGATAGCCATGGGAAAAAGGCCCAGTCCTTGAAACCCAGGAAACCATGGGCCATCACGATGACCGGTCCCCGTCTTTCTTCCGGCAAGGTCAGGGTGGACCAAAGGGGCCTTTGATGGGCGCCCTCGACCTTTATTTCAATGCTGATGATGGGACTTTCTCTCATTTTATTCCAGACCCCGTTCCCTGAGTTCCTTCTCATTGAATCCGAAATAATGGCCCAGCTCGTGCAGGAGGGTCTTGCGGATCTCCCGCTTGAGTTCTTCCCGATCCGGATAGGACGTCTCGAGGTTGTCCTGGTAAAGGATGATCCTGTCGGGAAACCATCGGTCCATCTCGGCCGGCCATTCCTTCAGGCTTATCCCTTCGAAAACCCCGAGCAGGTCTTCTTCCCCGCCCGTTCCCTTCTTCGGGGATGTTCCGGGTCTTGGTTGGACGAGGATATGGACCGTGGACAACGCTTGGCGCAAGTCTCGCGGCAGTTCTTGGATCGTCCGCGCCACCGTTTCCTCGAACAACTTGTCCTGAGCCGAACGGTTCTTTTTTTTCGGCGTCATGCCGCCCCCTGGGTTCCCTTGGGACCATTTTATATCAGGGTTGGTTCTTGTATTGAAAGGCTTGAAGGAATTTTTGACCCAAAGTCCGGGTCAGCGTTTTTTGAGCAGGTCCCGGATCTCGGTAAGAAGTTCTTCCTGTTTCGCCTGGGAAGGGGCGTGGTCCGGGTGGGACTTCCTCATCCGATGGACGATCTTGAAGAGGATGAAAACGATCAGGGCCAGAAGGGCAAAATCGATGAAAGCCTGGAGCAATAGGCCCAGATTGACGGAGAGGGCCTCTTGGGAGACCTTACCCGAGGGGTCAAGGGCCGCGGGACGCAGGGTGTACTTGAGGTCCAACAGATTGATCCCGCCGGCCGCCATCCCCAGGAAAGGCATGATCAGGTTGGAAACGACCGCCGTGACGGCTTTCCCAACCGCCCCGGCTAGGGCGATGCCGATGACTAAATCCAGCATATTCCCCTTGATGGCGTAGAACTTGAACTCTTTCATCCAATCCCTCCGGTGGCGTGCGGTCATGTTCTACAACCGGAAGGGGTGGAGCTGTTATGATTTAGCTCAGGGAAAAATGGACCTGCATACCATTCTCGGGCCTCTTGTTCTTTACTTTACCCTAAATCCGGGTATTGAAATTTTTAAAACCACAAAAAGCTTTGTACCACATGGATTTTCTAATGCTTCGCAGTTTACCAAAAGGGTGAATCTCATATTTAGGTTTTATCTTTGTTTTTCTTGGTGCCCTTGGTGAACTTGGTGGTTCAATTGCCGTTTTTTTGGTTTATCCGTTTTTCTTCAAAAGGTCCCGGATCTCCGTCAAGAGTATCTCTTCCTTGGTGGGAGGAGCGGGCGGGGGCGGCTCATTGGAAGCCGCGGCGCGGCGATTCAAGGCGTTGATACCCTTGATCATCAGGAAAACCGCGAAGGCCACGATGGTGAAATCCACTAGCGACTGAAGGAAATTTCCAATATTGATCGTGACTTCCTGTAATTCCTTCCCGGCCAGATTAATGGCGGGAGCCTTCAGGTGGATCTTGATGTCGGTGAAATTGATCCCCCCAATGAGGTACCCCAAGGGCGGCATCAGAACATCGGCAACGATGGAAGAGACGACCTTTCCGAAAGCCCCCCCAATGATGATACCGACCGCCAGGTCGATCATATTGCCCTTCATGGCGAATTCCTTGAATTCTTTCATCATGCCCATATTGGATCTCCTTTTAATTCCCGATAATTATTCAAACCATCATTTCTCAAAGCAAATTATAGGCGAAGCCGATTCCCAACGTTTCCTTGATCTGCCATCCGTCGTAGACCTTCTGGTCGTACCGATAGTCGTTCTCCACGTTCACACTGATGATCTTGTTCAGGCTGACGGTCAGAAGATTGTCCCATTCCACCACCGTACGGTCCAAAGCCTCTCCATCCCAGAACATATCCAGTTTGGAGGCGAACTTGGAGTCGGCCGTTATTTTCCAATTCAGTTCGGAAACGGAACTTAAGCCTTCCTCCACCAGAAGATCCGACGTCGTTCCGGTATCGGGATTATAGGTGTAGATGGACGCGAACTGGCTGGCCACCGTTTCCTTGACGGCGAAACCCAGCCTGGTATCGAAAACCGGGTCTGGAGTGTATTTCAACCCGGCGCTCTCGGTGAAATATCCCGGGTCCAGGAAAGCGGAAGTCTGGACCGTCGGGGTCTTGGTGTAATCGAACCCCGCGTCGAATTGGGATTTGGCTGAAAGGGAAACGAAAGGACTGATCTGGGGCCAGCTTTTCCAGGAATAGACGCTTTCCAGGTCCATCGTATCAGCCGATTTACGGGTTCCTTGTCCGGCCAAGTAGGTCAACCCATATTCAAGCTTGAGGCTATTGAGCCAATTGATGGAGGCGTTGTCGTGTTCCAATTTGCAGTTCAGGTCTCCCTGCCAGGAGATGTAGTTGGTGCCGCCCTGTTGCCACTGGTTGAAGGAAGCCTGACTAAGGGTCAAAGAAGTGATGACCTGTTTGTTCCAAACATCCGTGACCGGCGCCGCGGTGGCGGCGGGCGTGGCGTCTGGGGTGGGTTGGACGTCCCCCGCGCTAGCTAGTGAACCGACCAGGAACGCTCCCAAAGTTAATATCCCTAAGCAAATACTTTTGAACATAGTTCCTCCAGAAAAATTGGACTCTGACCAGGCGGGAAATATTGTATTAAAAGGAGGTCAAAAGCAACGTCAAAATCTCACTTTTTGGCCGAAATGAGTTCTAGGACTTTATTCTCATCCGTCGTGGGAAGCTGGCATTGGTAATTCCGGCAGAAATAAACGGTCGGTTTGCCGTCCTGGGAATTCCGGCCTTCGACCCAAGGTATAAAAGTGGTTAGTCCCTTCAACTGACCGTCTTCCGCGAAGACCAATACTTTATTGGGCAGGAATGTCTTCCATAAGAGTTGGAGTGTCTTTTCGGAATGTTCCCTGGGGCCTACCAACAATATCTCCGCCGGCCCATCCAGGATGAACTGATAAGCCTCCAACATTTGCGGGTAATTACTCCCGTTTTTCTCTAAGAGCCCTGAAAAAGCGCTGAGGATATCTTCCCCCATCGCTTTGTTCCTTTGATCCCCGGTCAACTCGGCGAGCCTGAAAAAATTGAGCGCCGCGATCGAGTTGCCCGAAGGGATGGCCCCGTCATAGGCTTCTTTCTGGCGCGCCAAGAGTCTTTCCCGGTCCTTCTGGTCCGATCCGGTGAAATAAAAGCCGCCTTCTTGCTTGTCCCAGAATAGTCGGATCATTTCCTCACTCAGCCGAATGGCTTCCTTCAAATAGGTTGTGTCGAAAGTACTCTCGAATAGGTCCAGTTGAGCCATTTGGTAGAAAGCGTAATCATCAATGAACCCCTCCGCCTCGCTGGGTCCTTGCCGAAAGGAGGCCATAAGCCTTCCTTTTTTGATGAGGTTCTTCTGTATGAAAGCCGAAGCCCTCTCGGCGGCTTTGAGATATTCCCGCTCGCCTAGGACCTGGTAACCATAAGCTAGGGAAGAGATCATCAGGCCGTTCCAGGCCGTCAATATCTTGTCGTCCAGATGGGGATGAACTCTTTGGTCCCTGGCGAGATGGATCTTTTCTTTTGTCTCACTCCACCATTTCTCATCACGGCCCAGATCTTTCAACGCTTTGGGCAGGTCGGTTTTCAAATGGAGGATATTGGCGTTGCCCTCGAAATTTCCCCGTTCCGTTACTCCATATAATTGGATGAAAGCCGACGAATCCTTGTCCCCCAGGACCGCCTTCAATTCCGCCGGTTTCCAAACGTAGAACTTCCCCTCCTCGCCCTCGCTATCGGCATCCTGGGCGCTGTAAAACCCGCCTTCCTTGTCGGTCATATCCCGCAATAGATAGGAGAAAATTTCCCTGGCCGCCCTGGCGTATTCCCCATTCCCTGTCACTTGGTAACCTTCCAGGTAAGCCCTGGCTAAAAGAGCGTTGTCGTATAGCATCTTCTCAAAATGAGGTACCAACCAACGGTCGTCGGTGGAATAACGGGCGAAACCTCCTCCCACCTGATCGTAGATGCCTCCCTGGAGCATCTTGTCCAGGGTCACTGTCACTATCGTCAATATGGCAGGGTCCTGGGTCTTTCGGTATTCCCGCAAAAGGAATCCCAGGGTCATGGCCCTAGGGAACTTCGGCGCCCCGCCGAATCCGCCGTCACGCTCATCGAACATTTCCTGATAGCCCTTCAGGGCTTCCTGAATGTAGGTTTCTTTCAGATCACCTGCGGATGAATGGCTTAGCGACTGGGCCACCAGATCGGCCAGTTGCTTTCCCGCTTTTTCTACCTCTTCGGGTTTTGTTTTCCATATCTTGGCCACATCCATGAGGATGGAAGGGAACCCGGGCCTGCCATAGCGCTCATCCGGGGAGAAATAGGTCCCGCCATAGAACGGCTTCAGATCAGGCGTCAGGAACAGGTTCAGGGGCCAACCGCCTTGGCCGGAGAGCGCCATGACGGCGTTCATGTAGATCTGGTCCACATCCGGCCTTTCTTCCCGGTCCACCTTGACGCAGACAAAATCCTCGTTCATCAGCTTGGCGATAACTTCATTCTCAAAACTCTCCCGTTCCATCACATGGCACCAGTGGCAGGTGGAATAACCGATGGAAATGAAGATGGGCTTGTTCTCCCGTTTGGCTTTCTGGAAAGCATCCTCTCCCCAGGGATACCAATCCACCGGATTGTGGGCGTGCTGGAGAAGATAAGGGCTTTTTTCCCGGATGAGTCGATTGGTGAATGGATGACCATCCTTTTCGGCTTCTGTATAGGCGCCATCGTTATGTTGGGACAACCGCCAACCTCCCAAGGACAGGATCAAGAACAATAAAAACCAGAAAACTCTTCGCGCTTATGTACAAAGAATCGGTAATTCATTGGATTTACGACTACTCCCCCTCTGAAAGAGGGGGAAAAAGGGGGAGTTAGCCTTTTGGATTACCTCGGAAACGACTAATACCCCCCTACCCCCCTTTTTCAAATGGGGGTACGAATTTATAAACTTCGGCGGTCAGTATTTGCGGAGGTTGATTAAATCGCAATTACTTTGTGCATATGCATGAAACTCTTTTCCCCACGGCGCCAGCTTGCTTCAAGCGATTGGAGGAATCAAGCGGTCAGGATGAAATAAAAAAAGGCCAGCCCATAAGGCTGGCCTTGAAAACATTCGCCGGTATCCCTTATATATCCCTCACTGCTGTCCAAGAAAGACGTAAGCCAGAAGCCGAAGATGATCAAACCCAAGAATTATTTTGTTTAAGAAAAAAAGGCACAGCTAAAGCATAGACTGGCCACAGATTCATGGGATGCATAGGATAGGCGAAAAAAAAGGTTTAAAATTACGTTGATTTTAAAATCTCATGAATCCCATGTATCTGTGGCAAAATTTTGTTTTGAACAGATGTGATATCCCTTATTCCTTTGTCTGCCTCACCGCCTCATACAGAACGATCCCTACCGATGTCGAGAGGTTCAGGCTGCGGATGGATTCATCCTTCTGGGGAATGCGGTACATCCGGTCCTTATAGGTTTCATAGAACTTCTTGGGAAACCCGGCTGTTTCTTTGCCGAAAACCAGGTAAGCCTCCCGCGGAAATTCGGCGTCCCAAAATACCTTTTTTCCTTTCGTGGAAAAAAAGAAGAGGGCCGCCTTGGGCGGAAGGGTCTCCAGGAACTTTTCCCAGGTTTCGTGTCGATGAAGCACGACCCTTTCCCAATAATCCAACCCGGCCCTTTGGACCTCTTTATTGTCCAGGTGGAACCCGAGCCTTCCGACCAGATGCAGTTCGGCGCCAGCCCCAAGGCAAGTCCTACCGATGTTGCCCGTGTTCCAGGGAATCTCAGGCTCAATGAGGACTATATGGAACATGCGCGCCTCTTAGCTTGGTACCGGTATTCCATGCCGTCCTCCATTGGTTCTTGGAAAGGAGACGGCATAGTCCCGTTTCCATTTATTTTGTTTATAAAACATGAAACGGGACAGCGTAGCTCGGGTTCAATGAGGACTATATGGAACATTTAAAACCTTTCTCACCACAGAGACACATGCCGACCCTCTATAAACATTTTAAATGAGGTCGGTATAGTACCGATTTCTTTAATTGATAATGGTTAATCGGCACAGAGGCACAGCCAAAATCAAACATCTTTAAAATCCTTTTTAATCTGCGCCTCTGTATCCCTAACCTGCACAATCTTCTCATCGCGAGAAGATTCTCGTGCCGCATACCTGCGGCTTGCTGTAAAGATAGTCGTACCCCCCTTTGAAAAAGGGGGGTAGGGGGGTATTCGTCGTTGCCGAGGTAACCCTAAAAATCTAACTCCCCCTTATTCCCCCTCTTTCAGAGGGGGAAACATGGTGACATCCGCAGTTTTCAAATTTTGGTTCCGGCAAAGCACGCTGTGGTAATTATTTCTCATTCTGGAAAACCGTAGGCGGCATAAAAAGTGTCCCTCGCGTGGATCTTATGGCCGGTCGCCGGATCGGTCGCCACCGTCTCATTGAATTTCGTCCCCATAAAGCTGAATTTCCTTCTGTGGATGCGAGGCGGTTTCCTTTCCTCGGACGCGTCGATATAGGTCACGACCCAGTCCTGGAAGCTCTCCACAAGTCCGCAATGGGTAAAAAGATCCTTATCATCGATATGTCCGTCATGATTGATGTCGTAGGTCTTGTTGAAGATGAGGATGTCGCCCGGCTGGATGTCCTCCGCCCTTTTACGCCGGGACTTCTCTTGGGTCAGGAAATAATTCAGGTCAAAGGTGAGATTGTGGTGGTACTTGCGTTTGTTGAGAAAAGCCCTTAAGCCCGGGGAATGGTAGCATTCCAAAACGAAATGGGAACAATCGATCCGCCAATTCGGTTTATTCTTAAGATAATACTCTGCGTTTTGGATCGCTTCTTCCGGTGTGGCGGTGTTTTCCCCCCTTAGCGACCTCAGGGAAGGGGCGCAACCCGATATCAGTAAGGCCGTGAGGAAAAACAGGAGGACCGAGGAAGCGCGAAGGGTCATTTCTTCAGATGGGCCCGGTTCCCGCGGGCGATCAGGGATTGGATATTGGAGAAAGCGACCGGCAAAGGCAGGTTGGCGGAAGCCGCGAGATATTTGGGTTCCCACTCGGGGTTAAACCGATCCTTATCCTTTCGGGCATCGTAGAGTTTTTGAGCCCCGGAATAAGGCGAAAGAACCTCCGCGACCTTGGATTTCAAAGGCGCCAGGGGGCTTTCCTCCACATCCAGGATGGAAGCCGTTCCCAGGTTGAAATGTTTATATCCTTTTTCTTTTCCCCACCTCATGCATTCCAACAAAAGATAGTCCTCGATATAGGTCAACTCGCCCGCTGAGGAACGCAGCAGGTCCACCGCCATTTCTTCCTTGGCGTTGCCCAACAGAAGGTTCGCGAAGGCGATGATCTTCCCTTCCTGACGCACCACCGCCAGGTGGAATCGGTTCAGGTACTCGGGCTTGAAAAAGCCGACCGAAAAACCTTTTTCCCGGGTCTTGTTCTTGCTGAGCCAATCTTCCGAGACTTTCTTGAGTTCCTCCATCCGGTCGGCGGCTTGGCCCGGTTCCAGGACCTCGAAAACATAATCCTGGTTGTCCTTGAAGCGGTGGTAGGTGTTTTTCAGGTCCGCCGAGGGCAGGGCGTCGGTCCCGAAATTTTTCAGGGCCACCCGGGCTTCCTCGCCTATCTTCAGGACTGTCAATCCCATATCCAGGTAGAACTGGAAATGTTCCTGGTCCACCAGATAGAACAAGGTCCAAGCCTTCTTCTTTCGGCAAAGGTCCTTGAACTTCAAGGCCAGGTTTTCCCGTTCCTTCTGCGGTCCCACCGGATCGCCCAGGGCGATCCAGCACTTACCTTCCAGGGCGTACATCAGGAAGGCGTCCTCTTTCTTGTTGAACAAAAGGGCTTTGTCCCCTTGTAAGGCCAGGAAAGGATAGGTCCGCCGGGAGTTCTTCATCGGTTCCAAAGCCTTGGTCAATTCCTTCTCATCCGGGAACTCGGTTTCAGGCTGGGTGGGGGAGAAGAGACTGATGATGGAAAATAGGAACAAGGTGAGGGTGGCGCCAAAGGTGGAGCGCAGGAACCTGGCCGCGTCCTCGGTCAGGTCGAAGGTAGTCCAGAGATCGTTGGAATAATCCTCATAACGGTAATTGAAGACGCCCACCCAAATGGATCCCAGCCAGACGAAAAGGACGGCCGTCACCCACAGCGGGGGATATTTCTGCTGGAAGATCGAGGATTTCCGGGGGAAGTAGGTTTTGCAAGGCAGTAAGGCGCTGAAAAGGATCAGCAAGGCCAAACCATCCTGATAATCGAATCCCTTGAAGAGACAGGTGAGCACGCCCACCCCCAGCAGGATGAGGGACAACATATAGGCCGCTTCCAACCTCTGCTGCAATCCCCTGGCCAGTACCAGCAGCGCCGCTCCCACCAGGCCCACCGTGAAATGGGAAGCTTCCAAGAAAGGAAGGGACACGAACTCGTTGAGCCATGTCATGCGCCGGGTCGATTCAGGAGAGGCGTTGGAATATAAAAGGATGGCCCCACAGAGGAAAAGCAGGACGGAAAAGACATGGGGCGCGAAATCGGGGGCCCAACGGTTCAGGATCTGCAGGGCTCGCTTGAAACCTTCCTTATTGCGGATGATCTCATAAATGGAGAAAGCGATGAGCCCCAGCACGAAAGGCACCAGGTAATAGACCAGGCGGAAGGCCAGCAACGCTCCCAGGACATCCGAAGCCGGCAGGATCGGGGAAAGCAAAAGCACCACGACCGTTTCCAGGATGCCCAACCCCCCCGGCACCTGGCTGGCGAACCCGGTGATCTGGGCCAGCAGGTAGATCGCCATGAAGGACGGGAACGAAAGCGAGTTGGGCGGAAGCAGAAGATAAAGGGCCGTTCCCGAGCATATCCAATCAAGCGAACCGACCCCCATTTGGGAAAGGGCCGTGGCGACCGAGGGCGTGGGGAAAGACCAACGGGATATCCTGAAGGTCTTCTTGAAAAAAACACTGCTCAATAGATAAAGCGTGATGACGATCAGGCAAAAAACACCCGCGGAAAATACAGAGTTGAACGGGATATGGATGGAGGGCGGGAGCTCTGGCGGCTGCAGGAAAAAGAACACCGCTCCCATAGTGAGGAAGCCCACCCAGAAAGTCATCCCGCAGATGACCAGCACATTGGCCGTTTCCCCAGCGGTCAGACCCCAGGCGGAATAAAGCCGGTAACGGATCCCGCCGCCCGTGATGGCGGCCATCCCGATATTATGGCTGAAACTATAGGCGATGAAGGACGTCAGGGCGGTACGGGCGTAGGAGAGTTTCTTTTGGACATGCCGGATACCGAGCACGTCATAAAAAGTGAGCGCGATATAACTGCCCATGGACATGAGGAAGGCCATGAAGAAATAGCGGATGGGGATCTGTTTGAGATAACGCAGGACATCATCGTAATGACTGGCCCTCACCTCTCGGCGCAGGACCCAGAGAGCGGCGTAAAAGAGCACCAGGGTCAAAAGGATGCCCCCGGTCTGCATGACCTTACTGCGGGTTTGAGACTGTTCCATTACAACTTCCCATCTTTTCCCTTCCCTAGTCGGGGCAGGGTGTTTTGGATCAAGGCGCCAAACGTTCCCGACGCCAGCGGGAACTCGTGACTTTGATATATCTTAAACGGTCATGCAGACGATTGGGCCTGCCATTCCAGAATTCCATCTTGTCCGGCACCAGACGGAACCCGCCCCAATGGGGAGGCCGGGGAACCGGCTTTCCCTTGAAGCGTTTTTCGAACAATTCCATGCGCTTTTCCAGGTGTTCCCTGTGGGGCACGGTCCTGCTTTGGTCGGATGCCCAGGCCGAGAGCTGGCTTCCCCGGGGCCGGGAATGGAAATAAGCGTCCGATTCTTTCGCGGGGACCTTTTCGACCTTCCCATCGACCCGCACTTGCCGCACCAGGGTCGGCCAATAAAAAAGAAGGCAGGCGTAAGGCCGGCCGATAAGCTCCCTCCCCTTCTGGCTTTGATAATTGGTATAGAAAACAAAACCTCGGCTATCGAAGTCTTTCAATAGGACCGTCCGGACGGCCGGTTTCCTCGCGCTGGTCACGGTCACCAGGGTCATGGCGTTCGGGTCCAATAGCTTGGCCCGTACCGCTTCCCGGAACCAGTGGCGGAACAGTTCAAAAGGGTTCGAGGGGGCTTTGTTTTCCACCAGTCCATGGCGGTATTCGTGGCGGAGGACGGAAACGACCCGCAGGGCTTGTTGATACCAGTGGCGGGAAAGGGCCACGGGAGCGAATCCCGACTTGAGTTCGGCGGAACTAGGGCTGTTATATTCCCGCCTCATGTTGGCGATATCTTGTTTTTTCATTTTCTTACCTTAGCATGTTGCCGAAAAAGTCCCTAAAACGGACTTTTCCCCCATGCTCCTTTGAAAAACCTCAAAGGGCATGGGGACGTCCCCATTTCCGTTATCAAAATATCCCATAGTCAAAATGGGGGTCAGCTGACGACATTTGCGGTAACCCCACGATTCCTGCGGAATCTTTGGGGTCGACAGGCTGCTTTGTAGCTCTTTTTTCTTTTTCAGCAGCCTGTTAGTGCCTCAAAAATCAGCGCCTATCATAACATCCCGCTATTGTCCAAATCTCGGTTTCTCTCTAAGGGTAAGGGTTCCGATTCCAAAGGCGGCGGCAGGGTCGATCCCTGAAATAATCGGCTGGACTTTCATGGGCGGCGGTGTCCGTCGGTCCCAGCCGTTTTTTCAGCGCCCTGTTAGGGCATCTTCGAGTTGGAACATAAACCTTTCTCCTTGACCCCGCTCTAGAATACTGTAAAATTTACGATTATGAGCGTAAAAATACAGTTAAAACCAAGGGCTCTTTCGGCGGTCCTGGAGGGGGTGCCCAAAGGTCCCCCCCGGCTCCTTCTGGTGACAGGGGCGCGGCAAACCGGAAAGACCACTTTGGTCAAGGAACTGTTCAGGGACCGCCCCTATTTCAACTGCGACAGCCTGGAGGTCAGGGACGAATTAAAAGCCGTCCCGGCCCGTGAGTGGGGCCAGGTGGTGGGAAACGCCGTCATAGATGAGGTCCAGAAGGAGCCCTCCCTCTTCGAGAAGGTCAAATACGCCTTCGATGATGGAAAGGTCCGTTTCACAGTCCTCCTGGGTTCCTCCCAGATCCTGCTCATGAAGAAAGTGCGGGAGAGTCTGGCGGGACGTATCTTCGTCCATGAGCTGTGGCCCCTGATGCTCGCGGAACTCGCGGGCAAGGGAGGGCACACCGAAATACCCCTCTTCGCCAAGTGTCTCCGGCTGAACGCCCCCATCGAAAAGACGCTTTCCGGCGAGCCTTCCGTCATGGTGGGGGAAGCGAAACACCGCCTGCAATCCGCCGAGGACCACCTGCTTCAATGGGGCGGCATGCCAGGGCTTCTTCCCCTGTCCGATACCGACCGGGAAAAATGGCTCAAATCCTATGAGTATACCTATTTGGAAAAGGACCTGGGCGACCTCGCCCGCTTGGACGACCTGGAACCCTTCAAGAAAGTCCAACGCCTTTGCGCGGCCCGGTCAGCGGGCATCCTATCCTATTCCGAGTTGGCGCGGGACGGCGGGGTCAGCGTGGATACGGCCCGGCGCTACCTGGAATACCTCCGACTTTCCTATCAGGCTTTTCTTTTGCCGCCTTACCACGAGAACTTGACCAGCACGGTGATCAAGGCCCCCAAGGTTTATTGGTCCGATGTGGGGCTTTTGCGCCAGCTCACCGGGCGTTGGGGGAGCGATGAGGGCGGTGTCGTGGAAACCTACGCGGTCTCGGAAATGCACAAATGGGTGCGGACCGCCGGGGAGAGGGCGGAGCTTTTCTATTACCGGACACGCTCCGGTTTCGAGGTGGACCTGTTGGTCAAGATGGAAAAGGGATTCCTCGGCATCGAGATCAAGTCCAGGCCCAATCCGGAGCCCAAGGACTTCACCGGCCTTTCAACCTTGGCCGACCGACTTGGAAAGCGGTGGTTGGGGGGTGTTTGTCTTTATAGGGGCGGGGCCATCGAGCAAAGGGACTCCAAACGGCACCTATGGGCGGTTCCGATCAACCGCTGGCTTTCTTAATGGCCCGCCCAAACTGCGGCACTCCGCAGTTTGGGCAAAACACAAAAACCTTTCAGGCCTTACTTGGTTAAAATTAAGCCATTATCACAACATCCCGCTATTGTCCAAATCTCGGTTTCTCTCTAAAATACCCCTCCTTTTACGGCATAATGGTGGCGTCAAAGGGAGCCAACTTAAAGATCGAATGATTGACCAACGGAGAGATGGCAGAGTGGTCGGCGCTCCCGAAGGGAGCGGGACAATAGTTTCCATCAAGAATAAAATGATGATAAATGTTTCTTTTGTCCATGCGCAGGTAGAAACGTTGAATTGACAATTGAGTGCCTGTAGTTACGGAGAGATGGCAGAGTGGTCGGCGCTCCCGAAGGGAGCGGGACAATAGTTTCCATCAAGAATAAAATGATGAAAAATGTTTCTTTTGTCCATGCGTAGGTAGAAACGTTGAATTGATAATTGAGTGCCTGTAGTTACGGAGAGATGGCAGAGTGGTCGAATGCGTCTGACTCGAAATCAGATTTACGCGCAAGCGTAACGGGGGTTCGAATCCCTCTCTCTCCGCCAATTTTCGCTTCCTTGAAGAATATTTAAGTTTGCGAAAATTGCCCACCGTAGCCTCCCTCTTCATACGCGCTTTATAGAGCGTCGGCATTCGGTGAATTATTAGATATTCCCTTAAGGTTTCCCCTCCGGAGAGGTTTCCGTCACTTTTACCACGGCGCCATTCGCGCTGGGGCGGTCGTCGATATCAATGATCAGTCCCGCCGGTCTTTCGGAAATGAATTGGTCCTTTTTGCCCTTATCGGTCATGTTACTCACAACTCCTTCCACCAGATACTCGCTGGAATCCTGATCCACCTTTAATACCTTCGCCGGACCTGACGGCTGGAAGTCCATGAACAGTTTCCTGGCCCGGATCTCCTTGAGCTTCGCGGGAGGATAGAATTCCTTGAAAAAGGCTTTGGTGTAATGTTCATTCGTAATGTCATCCAGATATTTCAAGTTACTGGATGGGACTTCATAGGAAACCCCATAAAAGTTCATGGCGAATTCCATGGCGATAGCGGCGTCATTAATGGTTCTTCCCTTTAGTTCGTCGGGGACGACAACCTCTCCTTTTGATATTGGTACACTCGCCGCTTGCCCCTGAGTCGAAACAGCCGGTTGAGCCGTCTGGGGCTGGGCGAGGGACATAATAGTTTGTGGCGTTTGGGTTTGAGTACTTATACCGGAACTACGGGTTAGTTGTGCTGGTTCAGACATGCTGGCATCGGTTGTCTTGAATAAGGAATCCTTGTAGTTCCACAAAACCAACGCCGCCGCCACCCCGACCATAACCAATCCATTTTTATACTTCTTCGCCCATACTCGGACCCCTTCAATGGTCTCATCAATCCTTTGGCCGACCGACTGCCCTTTATGGCTGGTCGTTTCTTTGACCGGGGTTAATTCTTCCCTGTCCAATTCAGGTTCAGCTATGGGTGAGGTTATTTGCCGTTTGCTCTGTTGTTTAAGTGGATCAAATTCTGCGGCGGGATGGCCCGCGATAACCCGTTCCACCAAGGCTTGGATATGCCGTAGTTCTAGACGGCGGTTGATGACCACATCCAGGGTGGAATGAACCGCGGCCGGAAGGTCCGCTACCTTTCCATTCAAACCCGCCAGGGTCCTGGCACTATTGAACCCAAGTATGAAGGGCGGCGTAGCCTGGGCGGCTTGGCGTATCTTGTCCGCCGCCGTCGGGTCGATGATCGGTATTAAGGACGATAGCTTTGTGATCGTTGATCGCGTCTGGCCCAAAACGGTAGCTAAATTTCCGTGGGTGGGTTTAGCCATTTTGTCCATCTGGGTCTTTAATTCAGCCAGTTTGTCCAACCAATCCAGGGATTCATGTTTGATAGCCATACTTGTCTCCATATTTTTTGATAAAAACGGGGATAAGTTAATATTGGCCGGTCATCGAGATTATGATTTTGGTCACCGATAAAACGGTTTTAGTCATCGATAACCGGTGGAAATGTTATCGGGAACAGGCCTTTTTTACCGATAACCGGAGGAAATGTTCTCGAGAACATGGATTTGGTTACCGAGAACATCCTTTTGGTCACCGAGAACAGGGGGTTGGTTATTGATAAATGGGTGTTTTGGTTCTCGGGAACATACCTTTTTCATCGATAACAAGAGGAAATGTTCTCGAGAACATGGATTTGGTTACCGAGAACAGGGGGTTTGTTATCGGTAACTGGGTGTTTTGGTTATCGGGAACCAGCCTTTGTTATCGATAACCAGGGGAAATGTTCTCGAGAACATGGATTTGGTTACCGAGAACAGGGGGTTGGTTATCGGTAACTGGGTGTTTTTGTACCGGTTCCCATTGGAACCGGCACAGCCAAGGCATATACCTCGGTTTGTGACCTCGGTATAGGTGTTATCGAGAACATCCTTTTGGTTACCAAGAACAGGGGGGTGGTTATCGATAAATGGGTGTTTTGGTTATCGGGAACAGGCCTTTGTTATCGATAACCGGAGGAAATGTTCTCGAGAACATGCATTTGGTCACCGGGAACAGGGGGTTGGTTATCGATAAATGGGTGTTTTGGTTCTCGGGAACATGCCTTTTTCATCGATAACAAGAAGAAATGTACCGGTCCCATTGAGACCGGTACAACCAAGGCATATACCTCGGTTTGTGACCTCGGTATAGGTGTTATCGAGAACATCCTTTTGGTTACCGAGAACAGGGGGTTGGTCATCGATAACAGGGTGTTTTGGTTCTCGGGAACATGCCTTTTTCATCGATAACAAGAAGAAATGTTCTCGAGAACATGGATTTGGTTACCGAGAACACCCTTTTGGTCACCGATAGATGGGGGGAACGGTACAGGAACCCTTCTCCGGGCCTTCAAATCAAAGGACACCTAAGTTAATGCTAAACATCAAAATCCTGGGTTTTTATGGAAAAGGGCTGACCCAGGACAAAAAATACGCCGAAAAGTTTAAAAAGTATAATCTTAAGCCTGGCCCCATTGTTGGTCGGTTGAATTAGGGGAGATAAAAAAGCCTTATGTGAGGGTTGCCAGAACTTAAAATACCTATAGAGGAATCTTTTGATATGAAGCCTGATCCTATTTGTGCTAATCATCCAACCCAAAAGGCCCTCGGCTTTTGCCATAATTGCCATGACGAGCTCTGTATTAACTGCGTCATGGAGGGTAGCCAGCATTATTACTGCCGTAAACCGGAATGCCTTAAAGCTCTAGAAAGCGAAGAAACTTTAACCATTAAAGAAAAGTCTTGGAACCTTATTATCTTCGCCAGAAATATCAATCCTAATATCCGATCCTACCTACGCGCCTTTGGCTGGACTGTCAGCCTTTTAGCGCTCTATGTTTGTCTCTATCATGTCTCGCTTCCAACAATCGGGTTTCATGATGAATTTGCCAAATGGACGGGCAGGGATTTATCCAATTTCAATATTCTCTCGATGGGTTTAATGCCGGTGTTTTCCGGTTTTATTCTTGCGGAGCTTTTATCCCTGGTTTTAAAACCATTCCGCGGTTGGAGGCTAGCGGGTAAGTCTGGCAGGGAAAAGCTAAATCAATGGGCCTGGGGCTTTGCATTCTTGGCCGCTTTGCTTCAAGCTTACGGAAACAATCGTCTTGTTTTAGAAATCATCCAAGAAACCTTCTCGTCCTTTTCCTTGGCGAATTCCCCGTTTTTTCAAATCATTAATATTTCCGCGTTGCTGGGGGGGACCTTCTTGTGCGTTTGGATCGCACGGCTCATAACTCAACTAGGCATAGGAAATGGCTTTTTAATCCTATTATTTTATGGTTGGGTCAAAAACCTAAGCGGAGGTTTAGCGCGATCGAACAAGGAATTTTGGAAGTTAAATCCGACCAGCGATCAGTTATTTTCCTACTACGGGGTCATTGTTTTGCTGGTGATCGTCCTGGTTTTTTTGTGGAAGTTTGTCCAAAAAGTCCCAAGGATTCCGGTGAAGCGAACAAATGGAAAAAGGCTATGGTTCGAGATATCTTCTTTACCCATGAGTACGGAACCGTATGTTTTGGCTTGTGGGATTGTCACATCCATCACCTCAATATTTAGATATTTAAGCGCAAGTGAGGACATATCTGAAATTCCAATCCAATGGATAAGTGAAAAATGGACCCAAAGTATTTTTATTCTGATTTTGATGGTCCCTTTAAGCTGGTTATTCTACAACTGGTTTTATGGAGAGATTAATGTTTTTGGCCTAGCTATTGAAAACTTGCCAGTTGCGCTCAGAAAAAGAAAGAAACTCTTAAACAGAAACGTTTTGAACGCAATTGCAGTTACTCTATTGGGCACAATCCTTTTTTCACTGCCATGGGTATTTGACTGCCAGTTTTATTTTAGAGACATGTTTTTTTGGATTTTGCTTTTCACCATCATTCAGGATTTGTGGGCACAGTGGCTTTTTTGGCGGGTTCATGGCCAGAGCGTAGAACTTTTGGAAATAGACAATGTGCATTTAGCTAGTTATTTAAAGGGGCTTTTTATGGCAGAAAAAATACCCTGCCACATCCAATCCTACCGTTATCGCCGTCTCTTATTTATATTCGCCCCATTGATTAAGATGAGATTGATGGTTCCTGTGGAAGAAACCGAAAAAGCCAATCTTCTTCTCGGAACAGTCCAATTCAAGGTGGTTTGATCGTTCACGACGGCTATGCCCTAAAGTAGAGATGCCTTCGCATCACACTTTAGGACAAGCCCTGTAGTGACCAAAAGTCTACTACAGGGGAACTAGGATGGACGAAACAAAATGGATAATGGTGGCCTGCCCTGGGTTTTCGTTTGGAAAGAAGAAACACTATGTTTTCCTTAAACCTAAAATATTTAATCATTATTATTTTAACGGCGTTTTCATCTCCGGTTTTTTCACAAACGCTTTTATCGAATAAAAATATCCCTGCGCCACTGAAGACTCTTATTCCGGCTGATACTAAAGTTAAAAAAATTGAACAATTTCCCTCAGGTACAACGAAGGATGGTAAACCTGTCGATCTTTATGTCGTCCGCTATAGTCCTCGTCCTTCACTAAGCTTAGCCAGGCTGATATTGTTGGATTCCAATGGCCGCTGTTATTGGAATCAGGAGGAAAGTGAACCGGTGTTGGCCGGCAGGATTCGTGAGACTTTGCCGCCCGTCTTTAGCCATCTTTATGCTTGCGCGGCCTCAGCGGATTTTTCAGCCTATGAAATTTATATGTGGAATGGCGAGAAGGCACAGATCGTGGGGGATGTGTCTTCGAGCACAGAAGGAGCGGTACCTGTTCTGAAAGACATGGAGGGTAACAGCCAGAAGACGCTTTTTTTTGATAGCGGCGAGAGTAAATACCATCGTCCACCCAATATTTATATTTGGGATGACGCAAAACGACAATTTGAGCCTGGGGAAAGGCGTGTTCCGGGTTTTTGGGAACCGTTGATCCAGGCAAAGGTTGAAAAACTTCAAAAATGGACTTATGAAAAATCGCGGGAAAGGGCGCTTCTGGTTTATTGCGATGATTTGACCGGTTATTACGGCGCTTATGGACAGACCAAGGGTTTGAGAGAATTTTTGCGGGTGGCACTTCAAAAATTGGACATCTTGATTCAAAAGAACCGCCGTAACGATTATTTACAGGACAGGGCAAAAAGGGAGAAAACCAACTTAGTTTGCGCCTTACAAGGTCCACTGACTGGTCTTCTTCAGGATTTTTATCTGGCGAAAGATCGGTGGCCTCTGCGGATAGAAGAATTAAATGACTTTATTCGTGAAAAGGGCCTGTCTTTTGACCTAAGTCTTTACCCCCATTTGACTCTGCAAGAAAATCATTGGAAAAACGATTTGGTCCATTTTGATAATCCAATCGATCCCTCCGCTCCCCGCGTCGAATTGACCGTAGCGGCCTCTGTTCCCGAAGTTCCGATGACTACCAGTGAAAAGGCCGAAAAACATCAAGCGTGGCTCAAGAATGATTTGATGAAAGTCATCCGGCTTTTTCGAGAAAGAACAGGCCGATGGCCAAAAGATTTTGATGAGCTACGCCGATATTTTTTCAAAGGCGACGAAGATGATCGATTCATGATTGGGCATTTCAATAATGAGTATTATGACGTGATTTTTCGGTCCGAGGAAAAGGGTCCCTTGGAATGTACCTATGGTTTAAGCCAAAACGATCACGCCTCCGTCCATTTCGCGATATTGCCTGAAAAGTAAAAACGATGGAACAACGGGGTTTAGCTCATGATGATGGCCATTGGCACTCAGGGCGCTAGAATATATCGCCCATTAAAATCTTACATTGAAATAAAAACCAGGTTACAGGCAAGAGTATTAATGAAATAGTTCAAAACGCTTCCGGTAGTGCTTTTGATAAAAATTCCTTCAATCGAGGTAAACACTGATGCCCATTTCCCCTTTTATCATTGGCCGCGGCATGGCGGCTCAGGCCCTTCAAAAATGTCTGGCCATTCTTTCCCTGCAATACCCTGAATGGGATATCCAAAAAGCCATAACCATCCCCCGCGATCAAAAACCAACCTTCCCCGCTGGTTGCCCCAACCCTGTTCTACTGATCGCCAATCCTCACGGCCTCCACGCTTCGGCCATCCTGGAAGGCGAGAAAACCGGGTTCAAGGCGATCGTGGTGGAAAAACCAGCCTGCGTCAACCTGAAGGAAGTAACCCTTCTTGAATCCGTCAAAATTCCCGTCGCGGTCTGCCATGTTTACCGTCAAATGTGGGGCCCCCAAACCCTCAAGCAAATGGTCCAGGCCGGGGAGTTCGGGGACCTGATCTCCATCGAAGGCCGTTACTGGCAATCCTCCGCCGCGAAAAAAGCGCTGGCCCAGGACATCACACCCCATCCCTGGAAAAACGATCCGGTGTTGAGCGGCGGTTACGATACCCTGGTCGATATCGGCGCGCATTGGTTGGACACAGCGGCTTTCCTGATGGGCGGGACTGACTTCAAAGGAACGGCCTGGCTTTCCTATGCCAACGCCGAGGCGCCCCACCGGGACACCCATGTCCACCTCAATTTGGAATTTCTCGGCGAAAGAAGGGCCCTGGGTTCCATTTCCAAAACCATCCACGGGGCTGCCAATGATTTTGAGGTGAACGTGATCGGGACCAAGCAATCAGCCGCCTGGAATTTCATGAACCCGGACGGGATCTGGGTAGGCAAGGGCGGCTCGCGGACATTCGTCCCTCGAAAAGACACCGGGATGGGGTCCCATCAACCCGCGTTCCACGCGTTAGGCTGGCTGGAAGGGTACCTAGAGATCCTTCGGCAAGTTCTTCCTGGAGTTGGAAGGTAAAGGCCCTGGGAATTATCCTGATCTAAAAACCAACCTGAAAGTTCTAAGATCCCTTTTCTCCCTGGAAACGACCTATCAAAAATAACTGGTTACTTCATTTCGACCAAAGGCTTGGTGTTCACCTTATTTCAACCATTTCGCCATTTTTTCCTTAACTTTGGAATGGGGTATGGTCTGACCTAAATCGGCTTGCTGAAGTCCCCGTTCCATTTTCAAAAGGAAAAACAATCGTTCCATGGCGTCTTCAATAGAAGCGTTCGCCGGCAGGGTCTGAATAGCTCTCATCACTTTTTGTTTCGCGGTCATAAAAATAAAAATATCAGGTTTATAAGAAGCGTTCAAGAACGCAAGATATCTCGTTTGGCTCTTTCACGAATTTGCAGATAAACCCTATCGCCAAGAAAAATGACACCCCCCTTTGAAAAAGGGGGGCGAGGGGGGTATTAGCCTTTTTGAAATCTATCTTCAGGAAATATTCATCAACTGAAAAACCACGAAAAAAACTAACTTCCCCCTACCCCCTCTTTCAGAGGGGGAGAAAAGCGATTCGCCTTACTAGCGTTATTGGTCGCGCTTAGCCAACTCTTGGTGTTTCCCGGCCACTATCTGCAAATTCTGGAAAAAGGCTCTCGTTTAATTAATCTTTCAACGTGGAGCAGATGACCTTCTTAAGGGCCTCAGCCGCTGGCGAGAGAGGCGCCTTCCTCCTCCAGGCCAACGACAAAGTCCGGATGGCCTTGGGGTGGGAAACCCGGGCATAAGCAACCCCGGGGAATTTGGCCACCATCTGGGGCACCAAGCTGATCCCCAGTCCCGCCGCCACCAATGCCTGCACCGTCTCGATGGCTCCGCTCTCGAAAACTACCTTGGGTTCCAACCCGGCTTTCCTGTAAAAATCCAACGTGATCTGCCGGAAACCATGGCCCGCTTTCATCAGGATGAAAGGTTCTTCCGCCGCTTGCTTGAGGTTCAAAGGACCCTTCCCCGCCAGTGGGTGTTTGGACGGAAGGGCCAGTAATAGTTCCTCGGTCAGGATGGTTTGGTGGTCCAACCCGGGCCTTATCCCCGCCTCGTCCATGATCCCCAGTTCGATCTCTCCCTGCTCCAGGTCCCTCGCCAGGTCGGGGGAGGATTCTTCCTTCAAATGCACCTGTATCTTCGGACAGGCTTTTCGGAACGCTGTCAGGATGGGGGGAAGCAAATGGGCGCCGGTCGTGGGCATGCACCCCAGCCCGACCTTTCCCATGGATAGGCCGGACAGCGCCTTGGCGTCCTCCCTGGCCGATTCCATCTGTTCCAGAATGGCCTTGGCCCTGGGTAGGAAGGTTTCCCCCCGGGCCGTGAGGTTCCCTCCCCTTCGGGTCCGCTCGAAAAGGGGTCCGCCCAGCTCATCCTCCAACTTGGCGATCTGGATGCTCAAGGAAGGCTGGGAAACATTGCAGGCCTTGGCCGCGGCCGGTGAACCGGCCGGTCTGGGCGACGGCCAGGAAATAACGCAGTTGATGGGTTTCCATGTCATAGTTATAAACTATTATTAATATAGAAACTATATCTTTTACAAATATCTCCTCCGGGCCTATCCTTGCCGTACTTCAACTAAGCGAGGTTTATATGGCCAAAGGAACTCTCTACAACAAAGTCTGGGATTCTCACACCGTCGATAAACTGCCCACCGGACAGAACCAGCTGTTCATCGGGCTTCACCTGATCCACGAGGTCACCAGCCCCCAGGCCTTCGACATGCTGGCGGAAAAGGGGTTGAAGGTAGCCTATCCCCAGAGGACCTTCGCCACCGTGGACCATATCGTCCCGACCAAAAGCCAGGCCCGTCCCTTTCAGGACAACGAGGCCGAGCAGATGATGGGGGCCATCGAGAAGAACGTCTCGCGCTTCGGCGTCACCTTCTTCAATTTCGAGTCGGGCAACCAGGGCATCGTGCATATCATCGGCCCCGAGATGGGCCTGACCCAGCCCGGCATGACCATCGCCTGCGGCGATTCCCACACGTCGACCCATGGGGCCTTCGGCACCCTGGCTTTCGGCATCGGCACCACCCAGGTGCGCGATGTCCTGGCCACCCAGTGCCTGGCCATGGACGCGCTGAAGGTGCGCCGGGTGAATGTGAACGGCAAATTGAAGCCCGGCGTCACCGCCAAGGACGTGACCCTCTATATCATCCAGAAGCTGGGGGTCAAAGGAGGCATCGGCTACGCCTACGAGTACGGCGGGGACGTGTTCGACGCCATGACCATGGAAGAGCGCATGACGGTCTGCAATATGGCCATCGAGGGCGGGGCCAGGGTGGGCTATGTCAACCCCGACCAGACCACCTTCGATTACCTGAAGGGCCGTCCATACGCGCCGGCCGCCGACAAGTGGGAAAAGGCCCTGGCCTACTGGAAATCCGTCGCCTCCGACAAGGACGCCCAATACGACGACGTGGTCAATTTCAACGGGGCGGACATCGAACCCATCGTGACCTGGGGCATCACCCCCGACCAATCGGTGGGCGTCAATGACAGCCTGCCCGATCCGGCCAAGGCCCACGAGGACGAGCGTAAATCCTACGAGCTGGCCTATAAGCATATGGACTTGAAGCCAGGCGCCCCCATCAAGGGCACCAAGATCGACGTGGCCTTCATCGGCAGCTGCACCAACGGGCGCATCTCCGACCTTCGCGAGGCGGCCAAGGTGGCCAAGGGCCGAAAGGTCTCCAAGACCGTGAAGGCTTTCGTGGTACCCGGCTCACAGGCGGTCAAGATCCAGGCCGAGAAAGAGGGCTTGGACAAGGTCTTCCAGGAGGCTGGTTTCGAGTGGCGTCAGGCTGGCTGCTCCATGTGCCTGGCCATGAACCCGGACAAACTGAAGGGCAGCGAGATATCCGCTTCCTCGTCCAACCGTAATTTCATCGGGCGTCAGGGAAGCAAGGACGGACGCACCATGCTGATGAGCCCGGCCATGGTGGCCGCCGCCGCGATCGAAGGGAAAATAACCGATGTCAGGGAGGCGCTGAAATGAGCAAGATCAACCATATCGAGGGCAGGGCGGTACCCGTCGAGGGTAACGATATCGACACGGACCGCATCATCCCGGCCCGCTACCTGAAGGAGATCACCTTCACCAACATGGGCAAATACCCTTTTTATGACGAGCGTTTCGACTCCGCGGGCAAACCCAAGGGGCATTCCTTCGACATGCCCCAGTACCAGGGCGCCCATATCCTTTTCGTGAACCAGAATTTCGGGTGCGGTTCCTCGCGGGAGCACGCCCCCCAGTCCCTCATGCGCTGGGGCATCCAGGCGATCGTGGGGGAATCCTTCGCCGAGATCTTCGCGGGCAATTGCACCATGCTGGGGATCCCCACCTGCACCGTTTCCAAGGAACAGGCCCATGAGCTCCAGGGCAAGGTCAAGGGCAACCCCAAGACCCAATTTGTGGTGGACCTGGATAAGAAGGCGATCTTTTGCGAGGGGAAAGAATTGATGAAATTCGACATCCACGAGAGCAAGCGAAACGCCCTCATCAACGGGACTTGGGACTCGACGAGCCTGCTTCTGGCGAACGCCGGCAAGACCGCCGAGGTGGCGAAACGGCTTCCTTATGTTTCGGGGTTTTAGTTCGAGGGTTTCATGACGCGCAAAACGGGGATCTTGCCCACCTGGCGCAGGGGGAAATAGACCTCGTGGGTCAGGGGATTTACTTCGACCGAATGGGCCTCGTTACCGATCATGGCGTCGCCCAGTTTCTCGACCTTTCGGTCCCGGATTCGGAAAGCTGACAGCGTTCCTGATTCGGAAGCCGCATATAGGTAGCCTAACTGTTGGTCGAATGCGATCACATCCGGGTCCTTGCCCAGGTCGGAAATCCCCGTTTCCTGGAAGGTTTTCAGGTCCATCACCACCAGCTTGTTATCCTTGTCGCAAGCGATGAAAGCCAGCCGTGAATCCGCCTCGATCCAAAGACCATGGGGATTCTTTCCCGCCTTGATGGCGTAACGTTTCAGGACCTTTCGGGTCTGGGGATCGATGGAAACCAACTCGTTCTTGGACGAGACGACCGTCCATATCCAATGGGCCACATTGTCGTAACGGGTATCCCCCGCCACGCCATCCAACACGATGCTTCCCAGTTTCTTGTTCTTCAAAACGTCGATGACCGTTTCTTCCCCGCCCGTCTCGTCGGTGACGTAAAGCTGGTGGAGCTCGGGAACATAGGCCATCCCGTCCGGCTGGTGTCCCGCCGGGATATGGGCGATGACCTTCTGGGAATTGGTGTCGATCACCGCCACCTGGTGCAGGCGGATCTCGCAGGCGTAAAGACGGTGGATATCCGGCAGTACCAACAAGCCGCTGACCCCCGGCAACCCTGATATGGTATTGATGATCTGTTTATGTTCGGTGTTGAGGATGATGATCTGGCCCGCTCCCGTGTGGGATATATAGAGCAAATGGTTGGAGGGATCGATGGCTTGATGCTCAAAGCGGGAGATCCCGCCATTCAGGGGAATGTTCTCCCTGGAAACTTAGGAATGAAGGCGGATCGGCCATGACCGGCAATGCCGTCAGGGTGACCAACATCAGATAAACGAATGACTTGATAGGCTGGCTCATAGTGGAAAGTATTTTAACAAGGTAGCGGTTGGTCGCTCAATTTATTCTTGGCCCCGGATGAGGTCCTGGATGATCGCCCATTCTTGGGCCGTGACCGGCTGGACCGAGAGTCGGGATTGCTTGAAGAGGGCCATATTCTGGAGGCCGTGGACCTTCTTCAGGAATTCAAGCGGGAGGATATGCCTCAGCGCCTTCGAGAATTTCACGTCCACCATGTACCAGGTCGGCTTCGTCGGATCGCTCTTAGGGTCGAAGTGAACATCCTTGGGGTCGAATGCCGTGAAGTCCGGATAGCCTTCCTTCACGATCTCCCCCACCCCCACGATACCGCTGGGTTTGCCCCCCGAATAGTAGAACAACATCCCATCGCCCTTTTTCATCTGGTCCCGCATGAAATTTCGGGCGGTATAGTTGCGTACCCCGTCCCAGTAGGTGACCTTGTCCTTTTTCCATTGCTCGACGGGATAAACATCCGGCTCGGCCTTCATGAGCCAATATTTTTTAGGCATGAGCTCTCTTCTTTCAAGGATTTTAGGATTCTATCTTTTCTTTCATTTTCCACCCCTCGAATCCCCCGATGAGGCTATAGACCTCCTCGAACCCTTGCTCCATTAGGTAAGCCGCTCCGCCCTGGCTGGCGTTGCCTCGGTAACAATAGACGACCACCGGTTTTTTCTTATCGCTCTTCTCGATGAATTCCTCAAGATTCTCGTCGCTCAGACGGGAGGCTCCGGGGATATGGGCCGCCTCATAAGACCTGGGATCCCTAACGTCCACGAAAGTGGCGTTCTGGCTCAATAACTCTTTCGCTTTGTCGATCTCGATCTGGACGATGTCTTTCATTTTTTCTCCCCCTAAGTTAGACAAGAATCAAAATTAGATACCTATCCGCAAAGCACATCTTACGAATGGTGGTTCCCCCCTTTGAAAAAGGGGGGCAGGGGGGTATTAGTCGTTGCCGAAATAGACCGGAAATACTAACTCCCCCTAGTTCCCCCTCTTTCAGAGGGGGAGACGGTGCGACCAACAAATTGACGAAAGTCTAGATCAAGGTGCGTTTTGCGGATAGACATGCAAATAAATATTTTCTTGGTGCCCTTGGTGCCTTGGTGGTGAATATTTTCAGTTCATCAGGGATTCCGTTTCAAGACCTCTTTCTCCCAAAGTTTGGCGTATTTGCAAAAATCATGATAAGCCGAAAGGGCGCAGACCACGAAACCATGCCATCCGTCCAGGAAACCCCATTTGGCGACGAACATCCTGAAAAAGGTGATCCAGGGGGAGAGGACCAAATAGAAGGGCCAAAGCTTGATCTTCTTGGGTTTAATTTTCAGCAGGGAAAGGTCCGAATAGCGGTTCAGCTTCTTCAAATACTGCTGAATGGAATCGTAAGTGTAGTGGTTCATGGGTTCTTCCAGTTCCAATACCCCGCCCCTCACCTCCATCCCCTCATGCACCGGCGTCAGGGTGAAGGACCCCTTGCCTCGGCGGACCAACCGCAATTGGGAGTCGGGCCACCAACCGCAATGCTTGATCCACTTCCCCAGGAAGAAAGCCTTGCGTTTGAGGAGGAACCCCTCCACCTCGGGCGGGGCGACCCTCATCATCCGTTCCATCTCCTGGACCAAAGCCGGGGTCAGTTCCTCGTCCGCGTCGATGGAAAGGACCCAATCCCCCTTCGCCAGGGCGATCAGATCGTTCTTTTGTTTGGCGTAACCTTCCCATGGGCGGACGATCACCTTGGCCCCGAAGGACCTGGCCAGGGAAGCCGTGCGGTCCTGGCTGTGGGAATCCCCCACCAATATCTCCAGGTTCGGGAAAATTTTCCGTAAGGGCGCCAGGCTCCCCAGACAACGGGGAATGTTCTTTTCCTCGTTGAGGGTGATGAGGACCACGGATAGGGACGAAGGGATCTTTTTAGCCATTCCGCCTCAAGACCTCCTTCTCCCAAAGCTTGGCGTACTTGCAGAAGTCGTGGAAAGCCGAGAGGCCGCTGACCATCAGCCCATGCCAGCCGTCCAGTAGACCCAAGCGGGAGAAATAGGACCTCACGAAGGTCAGGACGGGGGCCAGGGTCAGGTAATACCACCAGTACTTGACCTTCTTGGCCCGGATGTCCAACAGGGTTAGGTCCGAGTAAAGGTCCATCTTCTCCAGGTACTGACGGATGGAATCGTAGGTGTAATGGTTCATGGGGTGGTCCAAGGCGAGGGTTTCCCCTTTCACTTCCAGGCCCTCGTGCACGGGCTCGTTGGTAAAAGCGCCCCTCCCCCGCCGGATCAGGCGAAGCTGGGCGTCAGGCCACCAACCGCAATGCCTGATCCATTTCCCCAGGAAAAAAGCTTTCCGTTTGATCCAAAAACCGTCCACGTTGGGGGGAACGGTGATGATCCTGCGTTCGATCTCATGGACCAATTCGCTCGTCAATTCCTCGTCAGCGTCCAAGGATAATATCCATTCTCCCTTGGCCTGGGACAGGGCCCAGTTCTTCTGGTCTGAAAAACCTTTCCAGGCCCGACGATAGACCTTCGCCCCGAGCTTCCTGGCGATGAGCGCCGTCCGATCCCGGCTTTGGGCGTCCACAACGATGATTTCCTGCTTCTGGAAAATCTTTTTGGTGAAGGTGAGGCTCTTGAGGCATTTCCCGATATGGGCTTCCTCATTCAAGGTGATGATGACGATGGAAAGGGAGGTGGCTTTAACGGCCATGGCGCCCCCTCAACAGGTCCTTCAGCCTCTGCAAAGGCAGTCGGTAGCGGAAATAGAAGCCGCTGGTTTTCTTGAAAAGGTCGAAAACCCCGGTCGTGGGAAAGATATGGACCCGCCGGATGGCCATGGGATCACCCCCGAACCGCCAGGGTCCGTCATTGACCGCTATCCCGAACCTGAATCCCGCCTCGGCGGTGACCCTTTTGACCTCCTCGTTCAGGTTTCCGTAGGGATAGGCGAAAGAAACCGCGGGTTTACCCACCAGCGCCTCGATGGCTTTCTTGCTTTCTTGTATCTCTCGTTCGATCTCCACCAAGGGAAGGTCCACCAATCGGGAATGGCTCATGGAATGGGCTCCGAACTCGACCAGGCCGCTGGCGGCCATCGCTTTGATCTGCTCGTCGCTCATCAAGGGAACCTCGGGTTCCCCGTTGCGCATGTCCCAATGGTTGTTGTTCTTCCGGTCCCCCACTAGATAGACGACCGCTTTCATGTCGTATTTTCTCAGGAGCGGCAGGAGATGATGGTAATTATCCTCGTAACCGTCGTCGAAGGTGAGAATGACCGGTTTTTTGGGAAGCCGCTTTTTCAGGATGTCGGAAAAAGTAATGGTCGTGAACTTCCGGACCTTCAGGAAAAGCAGGTGCTTTTCCAGGTTTTCCCCGGTGATATGGATGTTGTACTTGGAGGAGGCTGGCTCCCCGTCCACCACCCGGTGGTACATCAAGACGGGTAATTCCCCGACAGAGGATAGGTTCTTGCGTAGGATGACTTCTTGGTAGATCCGCTCGACCTTTGGATAGATCGTGGTCATGTTGTATTCATCGCTCAAAAGCTTGAACCCGGATTGGGCCGTTTCCACCCGCAGACGGGGATCTTGGAGCAAAGCGGTCAGGTCCTTCGTCATCCTTTCCAGATCGAATTCCGTGTCCTCGGAACAATCCCCGAAATTGGTGGCTTTGGCCTCGGCAAAACGGTCATCGAGCAGGGGACCGATATATTTCCGCTCCCCGATGGCCACCACGGGGCGATGGAGGGCCATGGCTTCCAGGGCTACTCGGCCCGCTCCCACGACCACCGAGGCTTTCTCGTAATAGGGTTTCAAGTCCGGTTGGTGGCCCTCGAAACTGACATTGGTTTGGGCCGATTCCATCTGTCGATGGACCTCGGTGACAGGCCCGCCAAGCACAAGGAATTTCACGCCCGGGACCTGTTCGGTCACCCGAGGCGCGACTTCCCGAAGGATCCGCAGGATCACCTCGTTCTTGGGACCGCTCAAACGTCCCACGATAAGGACCAGGGGATTAGAGGTGGATGCCGTTTCGGATGACAATCAATCGCTCCGGTTGGAAAGAATGGGTTTTCTTCAACATTTGTTCGCGGATGTTCTCGCACATGGTGACGCAAAGAGGACCATACACGTTGAAATACTTGTTGGATAAGTGCAGATGCTGACGGCCGTGCAGGGTGGATAGATACGGTGTTCGGGTCAAGAGACAGGCCCAGTAACAAACCCAGCTTGCCGCCCGGGAATGAGCGTGGACGATATCGATGGCTTGCCGGGAAATGAGTTTTCGAAGGGCTAAAATATTATAGATCCGGGCGAAGAACCCCCGGTTATAGATGGGAAGGGATGTGACCTGAGCCTGGACTGGATGATCGAACCTGCCGGCTGCCACGAAAACCTGGTGTCCCGCCTGAACCTGGGCTTGGATCAAGGCCAGAGTGGAGGTTTCGGCGCCCGTCACGAAGTCCCCGCTCAATACATGAAGTATTTTCATCCATTTCCTAACCCGGACAAACCGGAACCAAACAGAGAAACGTCCTCGTGTTTGATGGGTAAATCCACGGTGATAGCGCTTGGTCATTTGACAGCGCTTTATTATATACCGCGTGGATTCTAGGGATGGAGTTTCTTCCACTCATCCAAACGCTTGCGCATTTGGCCGATGTGATGGGGGATATGCTTGAAATAGATCTCCAAAAGGTTATCCAGGACCTGGACCCCTCTTTCCGGATGGGTCACGGTTTTTTTGAAGTCATCCTCCGGCAGGGACCTCAATAGGTCATAGTTCGCTTGGATAACCCAAATCAGACCCTGGATCGCCTGGTCCACATCCCTGTCCTTGTATCGCAATTCCATGGCCCAGAGGTCCTGATTAAAAGGCATCACGGTTTTCCCCGGCTCGGCCACGCAGGCCCGGTACCGGACATAAAGGTTCATTTCGGTGTCCAGGAGGTGGAAGATGATCTCTTGAACGCACCAATGGTCTGCGTCCGGCTTGTAAAGCCACATGGAGCGGGGGAATTCCTTCAAGGCTTCCGGAAGGGCCTTGGCGAACCCGCCGAACTCCTCGATCTTCGAGTCTCTTTCCTCTTTGGTCATGACCGCTCCTTATCCCGCGTTAGAATCGTTGAATGCGATTATTCTTTACCAGGATTGGAAAATCAACATTTCGATGATCAGGACGACCGGTTTTAACCGATCCGTCACTTTTGGGCCGTGACGATCCTTAAAGGCGGGAAGGTCCAACATTTTTGGTCGGAGACATGGATATTCTTCAAACCGGCGCTCTTCATATCCTCGGCGATATGATGAATCCTTCGGTAATCCTGCAGGACGATAAGACCGCCTTTTTTCAATACCCGCGCCATTTCACCAACGGCTTTTCGCAGGTCATTTCTTTCCTTCAATCGTGTCAGGGCCAGATTGGCCGTCACTCGGTCGAACTCCCCTTTCTTGAAAGGAAGCTTCCTC
>CAWHOE010000058.1:0-52266 GCA_963830915.1 candidate division FCPU426 bacterium | reverse complement strand
TCTCACTAAATTCCGCAAGATCACGGATGAAGGGGTTAAATTCCGTTCTCATATCGACGGCAGTATGCATTTTTTTACACCTGAAAAAGTCATGGATATCCAACGGGTCTTGGTTCTGACATGGTCATGCCTTTGGATGAATGTTCACCGTCATCCTTGTGACCGTAAAAAAGCCATGCGTGGTTTGAAACGCACCACCCAATGGGCCAAGCGCTGCAAAGAACATTTTCATAAGACCGGCATGCATGAGCAAGGGCCAGCGTTTATTTGCCATTGTTCAGGGAGCAACGCTATGAGGACCTGCGCCGCCAATCCGCGGAAGAATTATTGCAAATCGGTTTTGATGCCTATGCCATCGGCGGTGTCAGTGTCGGAGAGTCTGTCAAGGAAATGTTTGAAGCTTTAAATTGGGTCATTCCTTATTTGCCGGAGGATAAGCCCCGTTATTTTATGGGCATAGGCCTTCCTGACCAAATTGTGAGGGCAGTGGGATTAGGTATCGACATGTTTGATTGCTCCATCCCGACCCGCTATGGCAGGCATGGGAGTGCTTTTACAAATCATGGCAAATTGAATATCAGTAACAGCGAATTTACCAAGGATCTAAGGCCTTTGGATGAAAATTGTGATTGCGGGGTTTGCAAGAATTATTCCCGCTGTTATATCCGCCATTTGTTGAACATGAATGAGATCACCGGTGTGCGTCTGATGAGCTATCATAATTTGCATTTTTATATTAAACTAATGGAGCGTATCCGTGCGGCCATTGAAGCGGATAATTACGCGCAGTTCCAGAAACGATTTTTTAACAAATTATAATTCCGAACTTTTGAGCTACTTTATAAGGAATTTATGCTTCGTTTTGACATCATCACTATTTTCCCTGACATGTTTAGGCCCGATATTCAATGAGTCTATCCTTAAACGTGCTCAGGAGAAAAAGAAGGTCGCGATCCATGTCCATGACCTGCGTGATTATACCGATGATAAGAAACACCGCAAGGTCGATGACCGCCCTTTTGGCGGAGGACCGGGCATGGTCATGATGCCTCAACCTTTATTTGACGCGATTAAAGCCATTAAAGGAAGGCGCAAAGCAAAGGTGATCTACACTTCTCCGGCAGGCAAGCCTTTTACACAAATTCACGCGAAAACGCTTGACTAAGGCCAAAAATTTGATTATTATCTGTGGCCATTACGAAGGGATTGACGAGCGCGTGCGCGAGCATTTGGTGGATGAAGAGATCTCGGTGGGGATTATGTCCTGACCGGCGGAGAAATACCGGCCATGCTCATCGTTGATGCCGTTACACGGCTGATCCCGGGTGTTTTAGGCAAGGAAGAATCCCTGCTTCATGAGTCTTTTGAAGATAATTTGCTGGAGGGGCCGCAGTACACCCGGCCGGCAAATTTTCGTGGCATAAAAGTGCCGGATGTGTTATTATCTGGCAATCATAAAACCATAGAAATATGGCGAAATTCAAAAGCTTTGGCCAAGACCAAAAAGGTCCGGCCTGATTTGTTAGACAAGATAAGAAGGAGTTTGAAATGATAGCAAGCAGTATTGAAAAAATAGCTTCAGTCAGTGCAACAAAATTTACGTAAAGATATTCCGGTGTTTGATGTCGGCGATACCGTGAAAATGAAGATCAAGGTCAAAGAAGCTGATAAGATCCGTATCCATCCTTTTGAAGGCACTGTGATCAAAAAAACCGGTATCGGCTTAGGCGCGGCTTTTACGGTGCGTAAAATATCTTTTGGTGAAGGTGTTGAGAGGACCTTTCCGGTCAATTCTCCGGTGATCGACAAAATTGAAGTTGTTTCCAAAGGTGTTATCAAACGCGCGAAATTGTATTATCTGCGTGATCGTTTAGGCAAAAAAGCCCGCGTTCAAGTTGATCAAACCGTTACAGCAATAATTGATGTTGCCACAAGCAGATTTGCTTCATTATGAAACGCAAGCCCAGAATAAAGGCTTGCGTTTTATTTTAGGGGTGGATGAGGCAGGCCGCGGGCCTTTGGCAGGGCCGGTGGTGGCAGCGGCGGTGTGTTTGCGGCAATTTGATTTTAAAAACCCTATCAATGATTCAAAGAAAATGTCGGCCAAGGCCCGTGAAGCGGCCTTTCATGAGATCTTTGAAAAGGCCTATGTCGGTATCGGCATCATGAATGAAAAGACCATTGATATTGTCAATATCCTCAATGCTTCACATTTGGCCATGGAAATGGCTGTTAAAGAATTGATCCGCCGTATGCCGCGGGAAATCGTCTTGCAGGAGACTTTCTCTCAACAGGTCATGCTTTTAATTGACGGGAATATTTTCAGGACCCAATTGCCGTATCAGTACCAGACAATTATAGGAGGGGACGGCAAATCTTTATCCATTGCCTGCGCTTCCATCATCGCTAAAGTTTATCGCGACCGTATTTTATATGTTTATGATAAGATTTTTCCGCAATATGGGTTTGCCAAACATAAAGGTTATCCAACCAAAGCCCATCGTTTGGCCATCAAAAAACACGGGACTTCGATTATCCATCGCAAAAGTTTTCGGGGAGCTGTATGATATACGGTAATCCGAAAGTTTCTTCCCTGGGTGTTTTCACAGATCCCTGGGTGCCTTAGATAACAAAAAAGCCATTCCTGATCAAAGGAACGGCTTTTTTCACGGGATGGTGGACGTTACTGGACTTGAACCAGTGACCTTCGCGATGTGAACGCGACGCTCTAACCAACTGAGCTAAACGTCCCCTCTGTTCAAAAAACACAATACAGGGGATAAAAGACTGTTCGAAGGGTTGTAGTTTATGCGGAAAAAAGGCCCATTTCAAGGAACTTTGAGCTTCTCAATAATGATTCAAAGCAAGTTGCATTGAGTGAAAATTTTATCTATCAAGGCTTCTGACAAACCCGCTTTTTTCTCAGTTAGTTTTAGTGCCTTTTCCCTCGAGAACTCCATGTGGGCAACTTTCTTTAAACGGAACCAATTTGGCCTTCCATAATTATCAAACTCAAGTACATACACGATGTCTACCTTTATCAAATCAGCTGTCGCGTCCTTGGGATAAAGGCGTTTTACCATCTCTAGGGCCGCTTCCGCCAAGCGGACCTTCTTGCCCTTGCCTTCGAAATTTCCCTGGTAGCTCTGGGCGGTCCAGAAGAAATGCACGTAGTCGGGCTTGACCGTCACCCTCGCGTTTTTATCGAACCAAACATCCCAGGGTACGCTGGCGACGCTCCAATTTTTTATGACCTGGGGGGTCGGCGTGGGCCCTGTCATAAGATCTGAAACAATAGGGGACGGAGTTGGGGTCGCATCCTGAGCGAAAACCCATCCTGTCATCAAGAAAAAAAACATGATTAACTTTAATTTTCTCATTGCCCTTCTCCTGAAAATAATCTTCGATTCCTCGATCTTAACGTTTCGCATTGAATTAAACACATGCTAACGGATTTTTAACTAATTTTCTATGCGTACTTGTTTTACTGATTAAAACACGATCGAAAGACTTAATTAAAGCATTACGGGTTTTAAAATGACAATTCCGGATATAATTTAAGGCGTCAAATCTTTTCCTTTTTATGGCCCGCGGGATAATAAAAGCAGGTTAAAATGTCTTCGAAAACAAACTCGAGCCTTCATTAAGCGGGGTTTAAATTATTACGTGAAAGAGGATGGGATGTTTGCCCGCTGTTATGGACTTCATGAATCGAAGGAGAAATAATGAACAAGCTAATATTCAGCACCGTACTTGTCACGGTAATCCTTTTCACAAAGGATTTGTACGCCCAACAAGTGAAAGATCTATCAAAAAATTATGGGATTGTTTCCGTACCCTATTCTGTTCCAGATAACGACAAACTGCATTTTCAAAACGTGGATTTTAGATTCGGATGGAATAATAAAGAGCCTTATAAGATCGCTATCCAATTTGTAAATCACGGATACTCGACCAGAAAATTAAAATTCGCCATTAAGGATGTAACCTCCAAAAAAATGATCATTTTAGACCCAATTCACAATTCTCGATTCGGAACTGAAACATTGAAGGCTAATTCGGTAGGCATTGTTTGGGCTGGACCTATCGATAACAACCAAGACAGTTTTTCTTTGCGCGTTTGGGACAGTGATGGGGAAGAGTTCGACAAAGTCGCTATCTCCATTAAAGATCAAGAATAAACTGTTTTTTCAAAGGATGGTTCGAACCTTTCATTAACCCTCGCTGAACTTAAGCCTTTTTTGACCCTTTTACTGAAACAGAAACAGAGTTTATATGCCTTTTTCTTTTCAAAAGAAATTCCAAATGAACGATCAAGGGCGCTTCGCCGAAGTCTCGGGGGATTGGAACCCGATGCATATGGATCCATTGGCGGCGCGGCGAACCCAAATGGGCGCCCCCGTGGTCCATGGGATGCATACGGTCCTTGAGTGCCTTGATCAGTTCGCTCGAACGGCCGATGATCCGCCGGGTTTATCCGGGATCACGGTCAGTTTTCTAAGGCCCGTTTACGTGGGCGACCTGGTGATTTTCACGATCGCGAGGCAAAGCCCGCTTCTCTTGGCCGCCGAAGTGGCGGGGTCGAAAGTGATGACAGTCGATCTGACATCAGGCCCTTCGATCAACACAACGGCCGGTCAGCGTGATTCCCAGACAGCGCCCCCGATCAGCGCCATTCCCCGCGAAAGAAGTTTTGATGAGCTCGAAAAGGCGGCGGGCACCCAAGGGCGGGTCCCAATTTTCGGCCTGCCCGGAACATTATTCCCCAATGCCAGCCATTGGCTGGGAACGAATAGGGTAAATGGTTTGGCGGCCCTATCCACTTTGGTGGGTATGGAATGCCCGGGCCTCCATTCCATATTCATCGGGTTTTCCCTGACGCTGGTGAACGACGGTCCAACCGAGGACATTGAATACTCCGTTCTTTCGGCCGACGAGCGTTTTCGACGGGTCAAGTTGGCCGTATCCGGCGGCGGATTAAAGGGTGTCGTGGACGCCGCCGTTCGAAAGCCTCCTGTCCTTCAACCCAGCCTTGCCGAGATCGCTTCCCGGATCGAACCCGGTATTTTTACCGGTCAAAAAGTGTTGGTGGTGGGCGGCTCTCGGGGGATCGGCGAATATGTCGCCAAGGCCATCGTCGCAGGCGGCGGCCAGGTGGCGGTGACCTACGCAGTCGGTCTCAATGAAGGTCTGGCCTTAATGGCCGAGATCAAAGCCTTTGGCGGCGAAGGGCTTTTATTGCCCTATGACGTCCGTCTTCCCTCCGATGCGCAGTTGGAGAAATTATCGTTCCCGCCGACCCATGTTTATTATTTCGCCACAGGCCGGATCTTCGGGCATCCCCATAACGAATACAACCCTTCCCTTTATCAGGAGTTCCGTCAATTCTATGTGGATGGCTTTTACGACCTTTGTTCCGCCCTGCGAAAAAGAGCCGAGAGGTTCTCTGTTTTTTATCCCTCCTCCGTCGCCGTGGGGCCTGAAGAGAGGCCCAAGGGAATGGCTGAATACGCCAAGGCGAAAGCCGACGGCGAGGCTCTTTGCGCCGATATGAAACGGCTTTTGCCGGGGGTGGATGTGACCGTTAAAAGACTGCCCCGCCTGCCGACCGACCAGACCGCGACCCTAGTGCCGGTTACCGGGGAAGAATCGATGCATGTTCTTTTACCCATGATCCTGGAAATGCAAACGGGGCATTGAGAACCGAGGTCCCAAATCCGCTCTTTCGCCCCTATTTCCCCAGGATGACGACAATAAGTTTTAACCCATTATTAAAACCTTTATAATGCCTCATCTTTCATTAACCCATGGAATTGACCTTACATGAATATGCCCTGGCTTCCTAAACACCCGGATTTTCCCAAACAACTAAAAGCCGTCAAGAACGCCTCGCCTCAGGATGCCTGGTCCTTGTTGACCGGGATCGCCCGATACGACCTCAATTTCTTGGAAACCATCCAGGTCGACAAAGTCTTGAAAGAGAAATTCGGCGGCGCCCCGCCCCCCGCCCTCACGACCCAGCCCGTTTCCCTGGCCCTTTTAAGCTCCTCCACGGTGGAACAACTTTTGCCCGGTATCCGGGTCGGGGGTCTGCGTCATGGCTTGTGGGTCTCGACCTACGTGACGGATTACGGCCAATCCTTGCAAGAACTTTCCGACCCCTCGTCGGGTCTGTCCCGATTCAACCCGACGGTCGCGCTGGTAGCCTTTGACGCCTTGAGCCTGTTCGGCACACAGTCTTTGGGACGCGCCAATGAGACGGCCTCGGCCAAGTTGGAAAGGGCCCTGGACCAAACCCAAACCCTTTGGCGACTTGCCCGGGAAAAATTCGGCTGCCGGGTGATCCAACAAACTCCCCTTCCCCTTTATCAGCCCCTGATGGGCCAGAACGAGCACAGGCTTCCGGATTCGCCGGCCCATCTCCTTCGGGTTTTCAACGACCGTCTCAGGGCTTTAGCCGATGAGCAAAAAGTCGATCTTCTGGATATCAACGGTTGGGCGGCCAGGGACGGTTTGAAAGAATGGCATGACCCTGTCTTATGGCATAAGGCAAAACAGGAAGTGTCCCCGGCGGCCGGGCCCTTGTATGGAGAATTGGTCGGACGTCTTTTGGCGGCCCAGCAGGGCCGTTCTTACAAATGCCTCGTCCTGGACCTGGACAACACCCTCTGGGGCGGGGTCATCGGGGACGATGGGATCGAGGGGATCCATTTGGGGCAAGGTAGCGGGGTGGGCGAAGCTTTCGTGGCCTTTCAACGGTACCTTCGCGACCTGTCCCACCGGGGGGTCATCCTGGCCGTTTGTTCCAAGAACGATGAAAAGAACGCCCTGGAGCCTTTCGAGAAACACCCTGAGATGATCTTGAAAAGAACCGATATCGCCTGTTTTGTCGCCAATTGGAACGACAAGGCCTCGAACCTCAAGTCCATCGCCAAACAGCTGAACATCGGGTTGGATTCCCTGGTATTCGCCGATGACAACCCTTTCGAGCGCGATCAGGTCCGCGGCGAATGTCCCCAGGTGGCGGTTCCCGAGTTGCCTGAGGATCCCTCGCTCTATCCCGCCTGTCTCGCCTCGGCCGGTTATTTCGAGTCCGTCGCCCTGACCCAGGACGATCTGGCCCGCTCGGGGCAATACCAGAAGAACCTGGAAAGGGCCAAGGCGCAGGAAGCCACCGGCGACATTACCGAATACCTCAAGAGCCTGGAAATGGAACTGATCTGGGGGCCCTTCGATCCCCTGAGCCTGCCCCGGGTCACCCAATTGATCAATAAAACCAATCAATTCAATTTGACCACTCGCCGCTATTCGGAGGAAGATACCAGCCGGTTCGCCTCGGACCCGCGGACCGTTACCCTTCGCTGCCGTTTGACCGATCGGTTCGGGGATAACGGCATCATCGGCATCATTATCGCGATCCAGGAGAACGAGGGGGACTGGGACATCGATACCTGGCTGATGAGCTGCCGGGTCCTGGGCCGGGGTGTGGAACAGGCCATGCTGGACCTTTTGATCCGGGAAATATCGGGCCGGGGAGGGAAACGACTCCTGGGCCGTTATATCCCGACCGAAAAGAACGGGATGGTCAAGGATCATTATGCCGGCCTGGGTTTCGCGCCGTTGGACAAGGGCGCCGCGGGTGAAACCCGCTGGGTCTTGAGCGTCGGGTCGGAAAAGCGTCTCGATTATCCCATCAAACTGAAAAAAGGAAATTGACCATGGAACGACCGGAGATCTACGAACGTTTGACCAAGATCATCAGTCAAGTTTTGGGGGACGACGCGATCGTCCTGACCCCGACCACTTCCGCCGAGGATGTCCCTGGCTGGGATTCCTTCAATCACATCAATATCATCGTCGGGGCGGAAGCGGAATTCGGGGTCAAGTTCAACGCTTCCGAATTGGAGCAATTGAAGAATGTCGGCGATTTCGCGGCCTTGATCGAAAAACGTCTGGCGAAAAAGAATTAACCCGATCCCCTTTCCTTTAAGGACCCGGCATGCTTTTTAACTCCATTACTTTCCTCGTTTTCTTTATGCCGGTGTCTTTGTTGGTCTATTTCCTGTTGGGTTATTTCAAGATGAACGCCGCCAAATCCTGGTTGGCGGTCCTTTCCTTCCTTTTTTATGGCTGGTGGAACCCCAATTACTTGTTCCTCCTGGTCGTTTCTATCCTCTTTAACTATGGTTGCGGTTATTGCATCCAAATTTTCCGCGAGAGGCCTAAAACCGCCGCTTCCATCCTGGCCTTCGGCATCTCGGTCAACCTGGGGGTCCTGGTTTATTACAAGTACCTGCTGACCCTGTTCAACTGGTTCCATCGAGCAGGGTTTATTCCCGAACGATTCCTGGGGAGCCGCCATCCTGCCCCTTGGTATCTCTTTTTTCACCTTCACTCAGATCGGTTTCTTGATCGATACCCAGGGAGGCAACACCCTGGAGCGGGGCTTTTTGGAATATGTGCTTTTCGTCACCTTTTTCCCCCATCTCATCGCCGGGCCCATCCTGCATCACCGCGAGATCATGCCCCAGTTCGCCAAGGAAGAGACCTACTCCCTTCATTGGGACAATATCGGCGTGGGCATTTCCATCTTCATCATCGGCCTGGCCAAGAAAGTCTTGATCGCGGACCAGCTCGCGCCCATCGCGAACGACGTTTTCACGCATACGGCGGATAAACACCCGCTGGAAGCCTGGACCGGCGTCCTGGCCTATTCCCTTCAGCTCTATTTCGATTTCGCCGGTTATTCGGAGATGGCCTTGGGGTTGGCCCGGATGTTCAACGTGAAATTCCCGGCGAATTTCGATTCGCCTTATAAAAGCAAAAGCATCATCGACTTCTGGCAGCGGTGGCATATTTCCCTGACCCGCTATTTCACCCTCTATCTCTATAACCCCGTGTCCCTTTGGGTCATTCGCCGGCGCCAGAGCAAAGGTTTGTCCTTGCTGAAGGTCGGGGAAACCACCTTGGAAGGGTTCCTGACCATGCTGGCCATGCCGACCCTCTTCACCATGATCATCGTCGGGGTTTGGCACGGGGCCGGCGTTCAATTCTTCATCTTCGGTCTTTTGCATGGCCTCTATATATGTGTCAATCACGCCTGGAGGTTTTTCGGGCCCAAAGCGCCCAAGCTCCCAGTTTCCCGTTTCCGGTCCTGGTGTGACGGCGCCTGGAAATGGGCCCTGACCTACCTGTCTGTCTTGATCGCCCTGACATTCTTCAAGGCCAAAAACGCCGAGGAAGCCTGGCAGTTGATCCTTTCCATGTTCGGCCAAGGGACCGGGGACAGCCCGGGAGGGGCGACCGGCACGGTGGAATCGATCCTAGACTATTTCGGCCTGGCCGTACCCTACTGGAACTATTCCAACGCCTTGATCACCGTGGCGGTCCTTTTGGGTGTCATCCTTCTGCTTCCCAACGCCCTCCAAATCTTCGACAAGGAAGGCCCTTCCCTGACGAAGGTCCGGTCCGCCCCGGCTTTTTTCTCGTTCCAATGGCAGCCCAATATCCTGTGGGGGTTCCTGCTGGCGGTCCTGGGATTGGTCACTTTGTTGATGGTCACGGGCAATAGCGAATTTTTATACTTTAGATTTTAATAAAGAGGGAATTTTACGATGCGGGCTTTCTTGACGACCTTAACCTTGGTGTTCTCACTGGGATTGGCTTTCGCCTGGACCTGGGGATTGGATCACCGGTTATCCTATCTGAGCCGGGACTACGCCCTTTTGACCGGCAAGAACCGTTTGATCGACGGTTATTCCAAGCCGGGTTTGGCCATTTTCGGCGATTCCGCCGTTATGGACGGCATCCAGCCGGAAAAGCTGGGCCCGAACGTGATCAATGGGGCGATGATGGGCTGTACGCCGATCGAAAGTTATTTCCTGGTCCGCCGGCTCTTGAAAGCCCCGGCCCGTCCCCTGGCGGTCCTTCTTTCCTATAACGCTTATCATTTTGTCCATCCGGATTTTTATTGGGAAAACACGGTGAAGTTCGGGGTGATCAGCGGCCGCGAGGCCGATGAGGTGATGGGACAGATCCTGGAACTGAACGACAAGGAACTTTTGACCGGCACCAGCCTTTGGCATCTGGAACAGCGTTTATACTCCTTCCTCCTTTCCCGCGGTTTCCCTTCTTATTACGTGTCCTCCCTCTTCGCGGAGCCATACGGGGCCCGGGAACAAGAGAACGAGGAAGCCTTGAAGGTCATCGCCCAAACCCGGGGGCAGTATTATTTCCCCCAGGCGGACGGATCCCAAGAGCTCAACGCGGACACCAAGTTAAAGGCTTTTACCGTGAGCCCGGTGGTGGACCATTACTTTCGAAAAACGCTGGATCTGTTGAAAAAGGAAAATATCCCGGTTTATTTTTATGTCATGCCCATCAACGATTCCTCCGTTCCCCATCTGGACGCCGGCGTCATCAAAGCCTATAGGGAATATTTGGAGGGATTCACCCAAGAGGATAGCCAATTCCACATTCTTGGCCCCTGGCAAACGGTTTATTCGTGGAAACTTTTTTCCGATTACTCTCATTTGAACATCAAAGGGACCCTTCGTTTTAACCATGAATTCTCCAGGATCTTGAACCAAGCCCGAGTCCCTGGGGGACCTTACGGGATCCCTTCGCGGTAGCGCTTGCCCTCGCATTTGTTTATTTGGTGAATCGGTACAATACCGACCTCCAAAAATGTTCATTTGAGGGTCGGCATGGTGCCCTTGGCGCCTTGGTGGTGAAAAATAGGTGTTATATACTCTTAACTGATCGGGAGAGTGTCATGAAACGGACCTGTTTCTTTTCTTTCCTTCTTTTTTCCCTGGCCGTCATTGCCCCCCTGCGGGCTGTCACTCCCATGGAGTATTACAACAGTCTGGTGGCGGGAGGGGATGAGCCGGGATTTCGCGATGGACCCTTTTCCTTAGCGCGATTTAATGGCCCGTTAGGTTTGTCTTGCGATGGCGCGGGCAAAAATATTTATGTCGCTGATTCAGGCAATCAACGCATTCGGTCCATTGATCTAGATCAAAATAATACCGTTAAAACCATCGCTGGAACTGGTTCCGTTGGCTCCGTGGATGGATCTTTATCAAAAGCGACTTTTAACATCCCTCTATTAGTGACCACCCTTTCCGCCAACCGACTGGCTGTTTTTGATTCCGGAAGTGACCTGATACGCTTGATCGATCTTCAAAATAAATCAGTTTCCACCATCGCCCGAAATATCCATGTTCGGAACATGGTTTATTGGTATAAAGACAATAGTCTTTATTTTTCCGAAACGGAAAGTAAGAAAATCGAAAAACTGAACCTGGATTCTTTGTTGATCTCCGATGTTATATCCAACGATCCGCGAGTGCCTTCTCCAGGGGCCCTTTGTTTATATGAAGATTCTCTTTGTGTCGCGGATAATCATTTGCCTGTTATTTATCAAATAAGGCTCTCTCATGACTCAAATTTATCCTCCTCATCATCGGTCTCTCTTGTACCTATGGGGAAAGCCAAAGATGTGTTGGCCTTGTCCTTTTCGGGTGGTTTTTTATACGCCTTACAGAAAGGTGGTCTTTTGACCAAAATTGGGAATCCGGACTCGATCGTTGTCCATTTCCCAACTCCGTGGGGTTTTTTATTGAACAACCAAGACCACAACGGGGATATTGATCTTCTCAAGATACCAGAGGAACTCCCAGTGGGATTTTTAGCTTCCCCTGTTGAAACGCGTAAGTTCTTTATTTCGTCAAAAAACTCTATTGTGAGTGTGAAAGATTACGATTTTGAGAAGTGGTGGACCGCATTTAAAGATAACAGCGATCATTTGACCGATTTCGATTATCCGGCCAAGAAACCGCCAAGAACTTTCCGAATATTAGCGGTTGGAACCTCCAGAAATTCGACCGCGGTGCCCCTTCCTTTGGATCCAAAAGCGAGCGTTGATGAAACCGTGGACTCCCCAAGGGTAAACACTTTCGCGAAACGATTGGAATTGCTTTTAAATACAGAAGCGGCCCTCCGAAATTCGAATGTTCATTTTGAGATCTTGAATTTAACCCATCGGGGGATCGCGATTAGTTCTTATGGGTATTATGAAATACCCGCTTTTGTGAAAAAATATGACATCGATCTTGTCATGGGGTTGGCGGATCAAACCGGGTACAGGGATTACTTCTTGAGTCCCTTATCGGCCGAAGGTATCCCCCCCAATACCATTGAAGATTACGAATATTTGCTGAAACCTTTGTCCGAAAGGGCTCCGGCTGGCGCCGCCGCGGATCTTCTCGATCGTTGTAAGAAACTGAAAATCCCGACTTCTGAAAAACAGGATTTTCCCGGAGATGGTTATTGGAGCCTCTTTTGTAATGGTGACGAGAAAATTCAAAATGACCTAAGAGAAATGGCGGGGCGAAGATTGCAGCTGTTGCACGAAAAACTCAACACCATGAAAGCTTCCGGAGGTAATGTTCCTCAACTTTTGCTTTATTTTGTCCCCGGGGGAGCCCTTCCCAATGATTGTTGCTCGTCCTTTTGGAATGGAGTTTGTGCGCAATATCATTTGAAATTCCTGGACCTGAGCGAACCATTTAACGCTTTAAAAACCAGCTATAGTCCGGTTTATGTTGACCATTTCACCGATTATGGGAACAACTTGGTCGCCTTCCTCTTAGAGCATTACTTGATCGAGGATAAAATCATTCCTTTTTGATCATTGTCCCAATATTTAATTATTTATTTGCTTGTCCAATAATCGTTGAAGAATCCTCATAAGGGATCCATTTCTGATCGATCATATACTGGGTTAAAAGATAAGCCACTAGCGTGTTCCCATAGGATAGGTAATGGCGCGAACAACAGTCCTCATTATTCGGATAAAAGCTTGTCTTTAAGGCGTTATAAGCTGGGGCCAAGTCGAGGAAAGATATCCCATTTTGGGAGCAAACGTCTTTCCAATAAGATTCCACCAAATCATTATTATCAAAAAAGCGCGTTGGCGCGAAAAAAGCCAGGAATTTCGGAGTGGTTCCCTCTTTGGTTTTCATCGTTTGAAGTTTTTCGTTGAATAATTTGAGCGACTTTCCATCCATTTCCATTAACGCCTTACGCGCCGCCTCGTCCCCAAGGTATGAACCGAATACATTCATTGGTAGACCGTCTTGAAGAAGCCCTTTCGCTTTAGCGCGTTGATAAAGAATTTCGGGCGCTCCCGGGGGGATCCGGGAAGCCGCCGGTTGTAGAAGATACTCCGGAAATATTCCCCGAGAAGGAATTCCTAATGGTCTCATGGGATTGGCGAAATAATCCATGAAACTAGACATGTGGGCCGCCCCGAGCACCATATCAATATCATATTTATCGATCAGGATCGGAGCGTCGTCATAAAGATATGAACAGATGGATGAGCCTCCACGCCCCATATTCAGGACTTCGAAATGCGTATCAACCCCGTCCAAAGCCGCCTGGGTATTCAACATGAACTCCAGTTGTTTGGTATAGGTCAAAACCATCCGGGAATGGGTCGTTCCCTCCCCCAGATCGGGAGCGGAATAAGCTTTTGAATCCCCGGTCACCAGAATCCGGTATGTTTTCGGTGGTTTCTTTTTTGGGTAGTTGAAATCAGAATTAATAGTCGGATCTCCCAAGTGGGAATAAGAACCCCAATAAAGATCGAAGTCATAATCTTTAACACTATAGATGGAATTGAACCCGGTAAATGGCGAGGAGATGAAAAATTTATGGCTCTCGGCCGGGGAACTGGCGAACCCCGAGAGACTGGCTTGGTTGAATTGAAGAAAAGCCTCCACTCCCGGATTTTGGTTCTCGACCATGAACCCCCAGGCGGTTGCCAGACTGACCGGTTTATAATTTGGGACGACTCGGGCCACTGGATTTTCTCCCAATTGGAGCGCGTAAAGAATTCCTTCGGAAGCTACCATCTGTAGGATCCGGTCCCCTTTTCCAGCTTCGATCAAAGTCACCGGCAATTGCGCCGAGGTTGTTGTGGCCACAGCTTCGACGCGGTAGACCAGGGGCAGGTCCCTGTCCGCTAAATACATCTGGTCCTTATCCATACAAATGGCTTGAGGATGAGGGACCAAAGGGTTATTGATAAAAATGACAGATATCGCGGCTGATTTGAGATCCATCTTTAAAAGGGCTGAACCATCGAACTGGGTTAAGTAAAGACAATCCTCTTTGGGATGATAAACCATATACCGAATACCGGTGGCGGCGCCCAGTGTGGTAACTCTTTGGGATTTTAAGTCGATGATACGGATCAGGCCGTTCCCCTCATCGTTCACCGCCAATCGGTCCCCCGGCAAGAAAGTCAGGAAGGTTGGGGTATTGAAGGAGGCCTGGGCCAATGGTCCGTCCGCTTTGCCCATTAAGCCCGTTCCCGCGAATGTCTCCACCCGGTTGTTTTCATTGAGATAGACCAACCGGATCCTATGATTGTTGCTATCAGCGACATATAACTTTGTCCCCGTCCCATCGATAGCCAGTCCTGCCGGTTGGCGAAAGCGGGCTTCATAGAAAGCCCCGTCTTTGAACCCCGCATCATTCCCCCCCGCCACCAAGCTATTGTAGTAATCCATTGGGGTGATTCCGTGGACTTGTCCTATCAAAAAAAGAAACGAAACAACAATAAGTTTGGAACGGTTACTCATTTCCCCCCCTTTAAGTCGGAAACTTTATAAGGCTCAAAGGGTATCCATTTCCGCTTGATCAGTTCCCTCGCTAAGAGTAGGGAGATCAAGTTGTGGCCATAGGTGGTGTAATGTTGCATGCAACATAACTGGTTGGTGGGATAGTAACTTGTTTTCAACGCGTTAAAGGGTGCTGACAAGTCCATGAAGGGTAAATTTTTCTCTATACAAAGGTCCCTGAAGAAGGATTCGCAATCATCGTTATCGGGATATTTTGGGGAAGGCACGAAGAGCACGACCATTTTGGGGGAACCGCCGGATTTATTTTTCATGGAACCGAGTTTTTTTGAAAGCAGTTCTAATATCCTGCCCTCCACCCCGATCAGGCCTTTGCGGATATCCGGGTCTCCGCAATTCAGGAGGGTCACCCAGGAGGGCAGCGGTTGGTCATCCTTGATCAAACCTTTTCGCTTGCCTGCCTCATAGATTCTGGCGGCATCCCCATAGGGGACACGACTTTTAAAGGGTTTTAAGGCGTATTCGGGATCGTCCTTCTCGGCAGGGATCCCTTGGTCAGTGATCGGCCTTACGAAATAATCCTCATAACCGGCTCGGCTCGAAAGATCCAATACCAGATCCACATCGTATTTTTCCACTAAAGGAGGAACTACATAATAAACCCATGAGCTATTCGGTGAATCGTGCACACCCATATTGAGCACCTCAAAATGCATATCCACATCTTTTAGGGCGGCCTGGGCGTTCAACATGAACTCCAGTTTTTTGGACATGGTGTTTATCAAAGGGGAATGGACCGTATCCAGATATGGATTAAGGCCTGGATCGGAGGCTTTTTGGCCGATCTTGAGCGAGGTCGCGCAGAAAACCCTTGATTCCCCTGTGATCAGTATTCGAAAAGTCTTGGGTGGTTTGGCTACAGGGTAATTGAAATCCGTCGGGACCCTGTTCCCGTCCACGCTGGAATGGCCTGTCCACCATTGGTCGAAATCGTAATCCTTGACGCTTACAATGGATTGAACCGTGAGATTTGGATGAGAAATATACAATTTTCTTTCTTCTGAGGGGGAAGCCGCGAATCCGACCGGAAGTCCATTATTGAATTGAAAAAATGGCTCGGTCCCATGGTTGTTATTATCCAGCATGAATCCCCAAGCGGTAGTCAAACTAACAGGCTTATAGGAAGGCACCACCTTAGCCAAAGGAACATCCCCGAACTGCAAGGCATAGACCGTTCCATCCGAAACAGTCAGTCCTAATATCTGATTTCCCTTCCCGACTTCCGTCATGGAAACAGTAGATTGGGCGTTGGTCGTAGTAGCTGCGACATCCACCTGATAGACCGTAGGAAGTATTTTGTCCGCCACATAAAGTTTGCCTTTATCCACACAAAGAGCCCCCGGATGAGGAATGAGTGGATTGGCGCTGAAAACCGTAGAGACTTCCTTGGATTTCAAATCCATCTTGAAAAGCCCTTGTCCTTCAAAGATGGAAAAATAAAGACTGTCATCCTTGGAATTATAAACCAGGTTCCAAGCTCCACTCATAATGCCAATAGTGGTTACACTTTGGCTTTTGAGGTCGATGAGCCGGATCAAGCTATTCCCGGAATCACTCACTGCCAGTTGGTCTCCAGGTAAATAAGTGAGAAGCGTAGGCGTGTTGAAAGTCGCCGCGTTTAACGGGCCATCTGTTTTTCCCGAATCTCCTTTTCCCGTAAGCGTTTCAACTCTGTTCCTCTCCCTTAAATAAACCACCCGGATCCGATTATTACCGGGATCGGCCACAAAAAGTCTTTCTCCTGTACTGTCGAAAGCTAAGCCGCCAGGTTGATTGAACCGGGCTAAGTTGAAATCCCCATCGTGGAACCCAGGGTCATCTCCCCCAGCCACCAGACTGTTGTAATACTCCATCGGAGTAATGGCATAAGCAGGTAAGAATAGAAATAGTATGAGGGATAGTGAGCCGAGCAAGCCAATGAAAGAAATTTTCATTTCACCCTCATTTAATTTACCTCTCTTGAATAAATTCAAAACATATCAAATTGGGTGAAAAGTTTCTTCTGCAGATTGACATTCAGCGATTCTTTCTTCTTACTGAGTTTAAGAGCTAGCGTCCTGGAAAACTCCAAGTGAGCAACCCTTATTAAACTGTCCCAGCTGGGCATTCCATAATTATCCCGCTCAAGTACATACACGATATCTACTTTCATCAGATCGGCTTTCGCTGTTTTCGGATAAAGACGTTTCACTAATTCGATCGCGGCCTCGGCCAGGCGGTTCTTCTTATCCTTGAGTTCAAAGTTCACCTTGAAATCCTGGGCATTCCAAAAAAAATGCACGTAGGGTACATAAGTGCCGCTATCTGCTGGGTTGTAATCCCAGGGAGCTTCGGTCTTGTCCGTCACTAATGTATTCTTTTCGAACCATGCGTCCCAGGGCACTGATGCCACTGTCCAATTTTTAATAACCTGAGCTGTAGGAGCGGATTTGGTTTGTGTGTCGGAAACAGTAGTTTCCGCTGTCGGTGTAATGGTCTCTTGCTGGGCGTAAGAGCTATTCCCAACCATGAATAAACTCAAAGCAAAAATGATTTTTACCATTTCGAAGTCCCTTCTTATCCTTTTTTGGCTTTTAACCCAAGTACCTGAACGATCTTGGTCAGGTCTACCTGTATTCCATTTATTCTCTGTCAAAGGAATGGTTCAAAGATAAGCAATTTAGTTGTTCCCATAAAGCAAATAATGGTTTGCAAGGTTGTTCTCCCCTCATAGTAAATAACATATTTTCTGTTAGTTATTTGTTCACAGGCAATCTGGAAAATAATTTATTTATTCTCTGGGGAAATGGGTTCGGTCTCGAGTGGGATCATTTTTTTATCTATTAATTCATGGGATAATAAATACGCAATCAGAGCGTGTCCATATGCTGTGTAGTGACGACCACAGCAAATCTGGGACGTTGGATACAAGCTCACCCTGAGAGCATTGAATTCCGGGCTCAGATCAAGCAATGTTATTTGGTTAATCTCACAAAGATCCTTCCAGAATGTCTCATATTCGTCTTCTTGAAAAACTTTCCAGGGGGTGAATAAAACGACCAATTTAGGCGTAGCACCCTGCCCTGTTTTCATCGCTTGAAGTTTATCATTCAGGATTTTAATGGGCTTCCCGATCATTTCGATCATATCCTGCCGAATATCCGGGTCGATTATTTTCTGAACATCCCAATAAATCCCCGGGGGGAAAACGTCCTTGGGCTTGACCAATCCCTTTTCGAGACAGTGTTTATAAAAACGGGCGGGGGCACCTGGCGGAATACGCGCGGAAAGAGGCCTCAAGTGATATTCCGGGTCCGGGTTGTTTTGCGGGATTCCCTCTTTAGTGATGGGATTGAAGAAATAGTATTCCCAATGCATGGACCAAAGCATAATGACCATGTCCACGTCATATTGCTTAACGATCGGGATGGCTTCCTCATTGCTGAAAAAAACAGGGGATAGACCTGCGTGAGCGATTAAAAGAACCTCATAATGAATTTTCGACCCTTTTAAGGCTGATTCCATATTCAAAAGAACCTCTAATTGCCTTGGAAACGTATCCATGGCGACTGTGCCAGGTTGCTCGATATCGGATTGAGTGGGATTGGCTTTCGTGACATAACCTGGAGCTTCGGCCATTCGAGAGTCCCCCATGATTAAAATCCGAAAAGTGTTCTTGGGTTTTTCCTTTGGATAGTCAAAATCACCGGATCCAGCCAACCATCCATCGTTGAATCGAAAATCTTTCACATTAATGATAGTTTGCATATTTCCGCTGGGACTGGCGATGAACAATTGTCGTTCTTCCCTCTGTGAAAACGCGAACCCCACAGGAATATCCTGCCGGAATTCTAGGAATGGCTCGGCGCTTTGGCTTTTGTTGTCGATCAGAAATCCCCACGGCGTGGCCAAACTGACCGATTGATAAAAGGGAAAAACACGCGCGAGCGGAACATCCCCCGACAATAGGCCGTATACGATCCCCCCCGAGCAAGCCATCTCCTGGATGTTCTTTCCCTGCAGGGTCGCCTGGAACGAAAAAACCGTTTTGGAGGCATTGGAATTGATATCATCGATCACCATGCTGTAGGCGTTGGGCAGGTCATGATCCGCCACATAAAGCGTGTTCTTGTCGATACAAAGAGCCTTGGGCTTTGGCAACCGCGGCTCGTTCAAAAAAACATTCGATAAGATCCTGGTTTTCATGTCCAGCTTCTGCAAACATTTCCCATCTGGTTCGGTGAAATAAAGACAATCGTCCGCGGGGCGGTAAACCAGGTTCCAGATGGCCCCTAAAAGCGCCGGGGTGGTCTTTCCATCCGGCGACTGGAAAGTCAGGGTTGTGACCGCTTTGGCCGGAATGTCCACCAGCCTTAGAAGCTTGTCCCCCGAATCGTAAACGACCAACCGGTCATTCGGCAGATAGGCGATAGCGGTCGGGGCGTTAAAAGAAGCCTTTTCCAGGATTCCATCGGCTTGCCCGATCGTTCCCAATCCCGCCACCGTTTCTACCTTGTTATCTTCTTCCAGGTAAACCACCCGGATACGTTGGTTCCCCGTATCGGAAACGAAAAGTCTTTCCCCTTTATCATCGAAGACCAGGCCCGAGGGGTGATCGAATCGGGCTTCATAAAAAGCCCCGTCCTTGTATCCCGCCACATCCCCTCCGGCCACTAAATTATTGAAATAATCCATGGGGGATACACCGAGGACATTTCGTATCGGGAAAAATAACAAGATTATGATCGACAGGATGGCGGAATATGACCGGAACCAGAGTGACTTATTAGTGGGTTCCATGGATAACCTCAGAAATGGAATAACAGCCTGGTGTACTTTGCGACTTGATCCATAGGGTAGAAGAACAACAGCCAGCCATAGGCCACGAAAATATTGGTCGCGGCGATACCCACCCAACGGCTGACGGGGAAGGACCCCCATTTTTTTCCAATACTTGTCTTTTCCCATAGGTTATGCAGGACTTGCCCAAGCCCATGGTATAAGCCCCAGATCCCGAAATGCCAGCTGGCCCCGTGCCAGAGACCGCAGACGAACATGGTGACCATCAGGTTCAGGAATTTCCTTAAATTTCCGTGCCGATTGCCTCCCATGGAAATATAGATGTAATCCCGGATCCAACTGCTGAGCGACATGTGCCAACGGCGCCAGAACTCGGTGATATTCCTGGATATATAGGGGAAATTGAAATTGACCGGCAGATCCAGGCCGATCATCTTGCCCAACCCGATGGCGATATCCGAATAACCGCTGAAGTCGAACAAGATACGGATGGAAAGGAGCGTCATCAGCAGGCAGACCGGTCCGAAGGTCAGGTCGGTGCGCTTTTCCAGGAGATGGATGAGCATGGTGGCGTTGTCCGCAATCACGAGCTTCTTGAAAAATCCCATCAGTACCTGGGCCAGCCCCAGAAGGGCCTTCTTCGCGGCCGGTCGTTCCAGGCCGTTCTCCAATTGGGCCAGGAAAGGTTGGAACCTTTTGATGGGTCCTGAAACGATCGACGGGAAAAAGATGCAAAAGATCCCGAATTTGACCGGGTTTTTGACCGGCTCCCCATGGCCGTGGTAGACATCCGTCAGGTAATGCACGAACTCGAAGGTGAAAAAGGAAATGGCCAGCGGCATGGCGGGTTGGATAGCGTTCGCCGTGAACCACTCGCCCACCGATCCTCCCAGGCTGGAACCGATCGACCCCAATAGCAGGGCCCGGTATTTATAGAACAATAGCCCTGTGATGGGCACCAATAGCGCCACACGGTATAACCATTTTTTCTTGCTACTGTCCTGGGGGCTTCGGGCGATCACGATGGCCAGGAAATAGGTGATGACCGCCATGACGATGATGGGCTTGACCCCGGCCGGTCCGGCGAAGTGGTAATGGAAAACCGCGCTGCAGGCAAGCGTGTAATAAAGACGGATTCGGGCCGTGGGCATGAGCCAAAGGAAGAAATAAAAGGCCAGGAAAAATAAAAGGAACCAACTGGTGTTAAAGATCATTTAAAAATCCACGTAGATGAATTTAGAGGCGGAAAGATCGCCGGCGAACAACAGGATGGCCAGGAACAAAACGAACAGGATCACGCCGATCCCGAACCCTTTCCAGAAATCGTCAGAGGGTCCAAAGAACCGTTTCTCGCCGTTGTAGGATAAAGGTAGTGTGACCGGAGGGATTTTATTCTTTTCGATCATTGTTTCCCCCCGCTTAAAAGCCCAACCAGGTCCTTGGAATATTGATCGTTCCCTTTGGGCGTCAGATGGCAATGGTCGAGGAAAGAAGATGAGGGATAACGGTCGGCCCAATCCTCATAAATCACTCCCGAGGAAAGGTAGGGCTTCAGGAACGCGGCCAACGCCTTTCGGTTCTTCTGGAAACTTGGCAAATCCAGGTATTCACCCAAGAACTTACGGTTCTGGGGGGTCAGGACGATCGTGATGGGAATATGGTCCTGGACCGCCCATTGGTCCAGGACCTGTTTCAAGCAGGTGAAAGGAAGCGCGTTCTTGTCCCATAGATACGGTTGATAGTAAGACGCGATCTTTTGTTTTAAAGCCGCTTCCATAAGATCCGATGCTGAATCGTTCTTCCCGACCATGCGCTCCAGCAGCCGCTGGAAAAAATCCTTCTGGCTGGGGTAATACCAAAGGGTCTTGGCCATTTGAGCTTCCCGAAAAAGGGCCCAATGGTCGCTCATTCCGGCGTAAAGCGCATCGCCCAATTGGGCTTCCTGGGAAAGGGGTTTATCCGGAGCCAGCCTTTTTTGGATCTCAAGCGGCAGTTCGGCGAGAAGGAAACTGCGGGATAAAGCCTTGGACCCCTGGTTGAACTCCTGGGAAAACATCCGAAAATTGAGGAGAAGCAGTATCTTCCGCGGGGGGATCGCCCCGATCTCAGGGGTCAAGGCCTCGATATCCGGCAGCAACATGCCGTCCGAACCCAGGCTGAGGCTATGCCATCCTTGGGATTCCAAGCCCTGAGTAAGGTATCGGTTCAGGGTCAGGGTCCGTCCCCGAGGGATCCGGTGTTCCATGATGGCGCTGGCGCCCAGGACACTATCACCTAACAAAAGTATCCTGTTTTCGGGAGGAACGGAATAACGAACCCGGTCCTTTAACTCCGCCAAACTGGTCAGGTCTCCTGAAAAATCGAAATGGGAATACCAAAAACCGGCCGGGACCGTGAGACGGAGGAGGACTTCGGATAATAATAGAAGGCCGAAGAAAGAGATGACGGCGCCTAGGGCGAAGGATCGATTCAGGGTCATTCGGCTTGTTTTCCCTTTGATTCTGGCAGTCCTACAACTGAAGAAGTTTACCATTTCTCGTTTTTATTTCGACTTTTTCATCAAGGAAAAATCGGACCTAACTTGCGCCATTTTGTAAGATAATACTTCTGGTTTTCGCGATAACCCTTGAAGGGACATTATGTCGATCATCTCGAATGGCGATTCATCCTCTCAATTCCGCCTCGTGGCCGTTGTTTTACTGGCCTTTCTATTGGGTTTCGGGGTTTGTTATTGGCTCTTCAAGGAAACCCTAGGGGCCCATTCCCCGGCTACCACAAGATCGACCTCATTATTCAAGAATTCGTCCTCATTCGTGTTCGAGCGAAAATGGGGCGGCGAAGGAAGTGACCCTGGCCAATTCCGGGAACCGATCGATGCCATCGTGGACATAAGCGGGAATATCTACGTGACCGATTGGCACAATTGTCGGATCCAAAAATTCGACCAAAATGGGGGGGTTATCCTTCAGTTCGGGACTTGCGGGAACCAAGCCGGTCAATTTGACATCCCCCTTTCCTTGGGATTGGACAACCAAGGATCCGTTTATGTCCTGGAAGCGGGGAACGCCCGGATCCAAACTTTTGATGTTTACGGTATTCCCCAGCGTCAATGGGGTGGACTCGGCAAAGGCAACGGCCAAATGAACCGTCCCCATTCCCTGGCGGTTTATGGAAACTATGTTTATGTCACGGACCAATGGAACAATCGGGTGGAGAAATACGATCTGGATGGCAATTATATCCTCCAGTGGGGTGACCTGGGCTCAGGGGAAGGCCAATTCAACAATCCCGTGGGCATCACGACAGACCGGGATGGCAACGTATTCGTCACCGACCATATGAATCACCGTATCGAGAAATTCGACCCACAAGGGAATTTCCTCCTGCAATTTGGTTCAGAAGGTCACGGTCCGGGTGAGTTCGAGCATCCCCAGGGTCTTCGTTTCGATTCCCAGGGTGATCTTTTCGTCGCCGACGACGGAAACCATCGGGTCCAGGTATTCGGACCTAATCTTTCCTACAAAACCCAATGGGGAAGTTTCGGGACCCGGGAAGGACAGTTCAATCGCCCTACTGGGATCGCTATCGACGGGAAGGACAACATCTATGTGGTAGATTCCCAGAACAATCGTGTCCAGAAATTCCATCGAGCGAGTTCCTTTTTCTCGTTTATAAGTCTTTAACCGGTCATGGACCCAAAACTCCCTTCCGCTCTATCCTTTGCCTATCGCCAATGCCAGGAGCTGGCCTTCCACCATTACGAGAATTTCCCCGTGGCTTCCCTGCTCCTGCCCAAGGAAAACCGGCCCCATGTGGCCGCCCTCTACGCCTTTGCCAGGACCGCCGATGACTTCGCCGATGAGGATCGCTATGAGGGAAAAAGGCAGAGGTTGATCGATGGCTGGGGGAAGGACCTGAAAGCCGCCATGAAAGGAAGGTCATCCCATCCTTATTTGATGGCCTTTGCCCATACATTGAAGTCCTTTCAGATACCCCTTTCCCTGCCCTTGGATCTTCTCAAGGCCTATCGGATGGACCTCAAGGTGAAGCGTTACCGTACCTGGAAGGATGTCCTTTATTATTGCCGTCACAGCGCCAATCCTGTCGGCCGAATAGTCCTATTCATCTCGGGTATCCGCGATGAAAAACTCCACCGTTATTCGGATTTCATCTGCTCCGGACTGCAGCTCGTCAACTTTTGGCAGGACAGCGCGATCGACCTGAAACGGGACCGGATCTACTATCCACAAGCGGAATTGAAAAAAACGGGTGTTCGGGAAAAAGACCTATTGGCCCTGCGAAGTTCGGCCGCGGCCCGGCGGCTGGTCGAAAACGCCGTGATCTTCACCGAAGACCATTTCCATAAAGGGTTCCCCTTGCTCCAACAGGTCCAGGGACGGCTAAGGCTGGAATTGACCGCCACTTACCTGGGCGGCCAGTCCATCCTGCAAAGCATCCGCCGGATGGACTACAATGTCCTGGAAGAACGACCATCCCTGGGTTTTAGGAACAAGGTTTCCTTGGCCGTAAAATCCCTGCTGGGGTGGGTCAAACCATGAACAAAGAGGCGCTTTGAATCCCCAAGACGCTCCACTCCAGGAAAAAACCAGTTTCTATTTCCCTATGCTCCTGCTTCCCCGATCTCAAAGGGAGGCTTTGGAGGTCCTTTATCGTTTTTGCTGGCTTGCCGACGAGATCTCCGACGGACCCGGTTCCCTTCCGGTCAAAAAGAAGAAATTGAGCGTCTGCAAGAATGAACTGAAAGCCTGTTTGGCTGGAAGATCCCGGGACTCATTTTTCCAAAAACTCCAAACCGTCATCCTTCAATATAAAATGAGTCCTGAGCCTCTTTGGAGGATCCTCTCCGGTGTGGAACAAGACCTGAAGCCCATCCGCTTCAAGACCTTCCCGGAACTCCATGGTTACGCCCTCAAGGTGGCGGGCGGTCCAGGTCTGGCCAGCATGGAGATCTTCGGATTCAAGGATGAGGCGCACCGGGTTTACGCCGAAAACCTAGGGGTCTTTCTTCAATTGGTCAATATGACCCGGGATTACCGGGAGGATATGGCCTTGAACCGCCAATATTTTCCATCGGAGGATTTCAAACGATTCCATCTGATCCCCGGCTCGATCGAGGAAAATAACTCCCATTGGATCGCTTTCGTGGAATTCCAATTGGAAAGGGCCTGGTCCTACCTGAAGATCGCCCGGCGTTCCCTAAGTTCACGCCAAAGGGGCGAATTGACGACCGCCGAAGCCATTTCCGCTGTTTACTTTAAGCTTGGCCAAAAATTGTGGAACAATCCCAGGGCCATCCTTCGGGGGAAAACTTCCCTTTCTAAAGCCGACAAACTTCTCTCGGTAACCGGGGCCTGGCTGCGGTGCCTGAGCTGGAGATACGCCTCAAAGTAAAGAACCTTTTCGAAAGAGCCAAAATGCCTAAAGTGGTCGTGATCGGCGGCGGGTACGCGGGTATTTCGGCCGCTACCGCCTTGGCGGAAGACGGGTTTCAGGTGGAGTTGTTTGAATCCCGGGGCCACCTGGGCGGGAGGGTTTCTTCCACTCCGGCGTCCGGTTCATTTCCCACCCCCTTGGATAACGGCCCCCATCTTTTCATGGGTTGTTATGAGAATACCTGGAAGCTTTTCGATCGGTTAGGCGTCAAAGGTTCCCACAAGAAGGCCTTTCCGATCGCCCTCTCCTGGTACACCCGGGAAAAACGTAAGGTTTCGTTGAAATGTCCCGATCTTCCTTCCCCCTTGAACCTTCTTTCGGGATTGGTTTTTTCTGACGCTTTTCCTTGGAACGAAAAGATTAGGATGTGTTTGGCCATGAATCGGTTCGCTAAAACGCCTTTAGCTGAAAAATGGCAAGGTAAGACCGTCAGTGAGTTCTTGGATCAAACCAAACAAGGTCCCATTTCACGGGAAAGATTTTGGAATCCCTTTTGCCGGGCGGTTATGAATGTCGGGCCGGAGATGGCACCCTTGGCCGGCTTGGCGGAGGTCCTGCGCCGGGTTTTCTTCGGAACTCGGGACTCCAGCGCCCTTTGCTTCCCTTCCGCCCCATTGAGCGACATCCTCTTCAAGGAAGCGATCGAATGGCTTGTGGATAAAAAACACTCGAACTTGTCTTTGAACGAGGGGATAACGGAATTCAAATCCGATGAGCGCTCCATTTGGCTGAAGACCAAAAACGAACGGGAGATAACTGGGGAAGCCTTGATTTTCGCCGTTCCGCCTTCTTCTCTGGCCGCGCTCTGGCCCAAAGGGACCTGGAAAAGGTCGGAAGAGTGGGCACGACTCGGTAAATCCCCTATTCTTTCCGTCCATTTGATCCTTTCCAAAGCCAGCCTGGAAGGCCAGATGGTAGGTCTCTCCGGCGCCTCCTTTGATTGGGTTTTTAACCGCAACTCCAACTGGGATTGGCGGGGAGAGGGCCAATATCTTAGCTTCACCGCCAGCGCCGCGAACGACCTATCACGGCTGAGCGAAAAGGAATTGGTCGATCTGGCTCTCAAGGAACTTCGGGACCGCTGTCCCGCCGCGTTGGATGCCCAGGTTCTCCATTTCAAAGTGACTCGGGAAATGGCGGCGACCTTCGTTTGGAGCCTGGCCTCGGACGCCTGGAGGCCTCCCTGTGAAACGCCTTTCAAGAATGTTTTCCTAGCGGGCGATTGGACCGATACCGGTTTGCCCGCCACCATCGAAGGAGCCTGCTTTTCGGGCCATCGGGCGGCCGATAAAGTACGGACTTACTTCGAAAAAACATCTAAAATGAGTGGATGAACCCTTCCTTTTCCAGGAATAAAAACGTCGTTCCTTATCATCCCTTGGTCTATTTCCTGGTTTTTTTGATCGTTAATTCATTCCTTTCTTATTTTGAACTGACTCCGGCGTTCAAATTCTGGTTCCTGCTAATAGGCATTGTTTTGCCCATAAGCTTGGCCCTGTGGAATCATCGGCCATCCTCCGATATCCAACAATTTCTTTATCGATCGGACTTTTTGCCTATTGTCCCCCTTTGGATTTGGGCAACCATCGCTTTGGTGGCGATCATGATCCGCTTCTATAAATTAACCACCCTTTCCCTTTGGCCTCATTTTGATGAGGCTTACATCAACTATTACGGCTTCCAACTTTCCCGCCATTGGGATGATCGGTTGTTATACGGGAGCGGGCAATCCACACCGCTTTTCATGTGGTTATTGGCGGGTTTTTATAAATTGATCCCTCCCTCCCTTTTTTCCCTATGGTTGTTTCCCGCGTTGATCTCCATGTTGACCATTCCGATGGCTTATGTGGCCTGTCGACGATTCTTTTCAAAGTCCTTTTCGTTCCTTTTTCTATGCTTGATCGCTTTGAGCTTCTGGGGTTTCTATGTGGGGCGTTTTTCTTTTCAATATGTCCTGGTGCTTTTCTGGGAATTTTTGGTTTTTTACCTGTGGGGAGGGTTTAAAGACAAATTTCCCTCGAAAAACCATCGGGAACTTTTATTGCTCGCGATCACCATGGGACTGGGCTTTTATGTCCATCTACCGGCATGGTCTGTCTTTTTCCTGCTTTGGAGTTCTGTCATCTTCATCGCGTCCACTCGAAAGGATCATCCCTTTAAAATATGGTCATTCCTGATCCTGTACGGAGGGACGATCGCTTTGGTGGTCAGCCCCCTATTGTGGACCGCTTACCGGCAAGGCTATGGAAACTATATTCGGGATCTCTGGGCCTTTTCTTCCCGCACTCCCGTTCCCCAACAATCGAACCTTATCGTGAATTATTTTTCTTGTCTTTTTTGGGGGCCGAACGAGTTCAATGCCTATGGGCCTTTCTGGGGGGGATTCCTCAATCCTATCCTGGACAGTCTTTTTCTCCTCGGGATATTGGAGATACTCGGGAACTTTAAAGATTGGGTCTATCGATGTTTCTCGTTGTTTTTTTATCGTTATTGATCCCCGCCTTTTTGACCAATACGTTGGAGCCTTTTAGGCTTCTTTCCTTGTTACCAGTGGTTTTGGCGGTGACTTGTTTGGGTTTGGCTCGTTTGTATCTTTCCTTCTCCCCCATCCAACCCATGTTTTTGTTACCCCTGTTGCTTATTCTTTCTTTCGGATTGGACTTCTATCACTTGGGGGATCGGTATCCGCAAGGTTGGGAATCTACCAGTCATTGGAAAAGTTGCTCGAAATCCCAATCCCATTATCAATCCTATCTGGTCCTGAAAAGAATGGCGGAGGATAAAGGTCCGGGGCTGATCTTCTCCGACTTTGTTCCGGGAAATTTTGACATGTCCCTTTTTCTGGCCGATTATGAGTTCAACGCTGTCGATAATCCTGATCTGTCTTTTTCGCGGGCCCGATGGGCCGCGGTCCTGACCAACGCCAATTTCAAGCCATTCTTGGAAAAAAGATTCCCCGATGGGAAGGCCTACTTCGTTTCAAAAGGCGAGGATCTATCGAACGGAGGTTGGATGCTTTGGGTGGTCCCGGTTACCCCTCCAAGGTTGGATATATTCCGTCGATGGCAAAAAGCGGACCTCGCGCTTGGTCCCTATATCGATCATTATCTTTCGTTCGTCCACGGACAGCCCTATACCCCAGTATTCAACAGTCACCTTGAGACTTACCCTGATTTCCAAGGAGACCCATTCCTGGAAACTCTTTTTTGGGAAAAAACAGCTGACGATTTCATGAAGATGGGGCCTTCCTTCCATCCTCAGGCCATTTCGGCCCTCCTGACCGCGACTCAAAAAGGCTACGCTTCCGCCCATCTTTTTTATCTTATAGGAACCCTTTATTTCGTCGATCAAAACTCCCAAGGCGCGCAATGGGCCTTCCGTCAAGCGCTTAAAGCGCCGATAGATCTTACGGCTTCCAGACAAAGCTTAAGTTGGGTCCCATCGAAACTGGAGGCGCGGTGATGAAGAAAGGCCTGGGCAAACTTCACATTGAATGGACTGTTTTTTTTCTTTTCGTGATTACGAACGCTTTGATCTCCTTTGGGCCTTTCCCTCTTTGGTTCGACATCGCTCTCGGCCTGGGCGGAATAGTCCTTCCCTTCCTTTTTTTGATCTTTCACCCCTCGCCCGAGCCTTTTGGGAAAAAAACAAACGTTAGCCTTGAGTTCCTTCCGGACATTCCCTTTTGGGCATGGTGCGGGATCGTTCTATTGGGTTTTATCCTGCGTTTTGCCGGTCTAACCACTTTCTCCGTATGGCCTCATTTCGACGAAGGGTTGGTCGCGCATTTTGCGATGGGATCGGCCCGGCATTGGGATTGGGACCTCTTCCACGGGACCAACCAGATGCTCCCTCTTTATTTGTGGGGCGAGGCTTTTTGTTTCAAACTGATGGGGACTTCTCTTTTTAGTCTTTGGTTCTTTCCAGCCATTCTTTCCTGTTTGACGGTCCTTATGGGGACGCTGGCGGCTCGGGTGTTTTTTCCCAGGTCCCAAGCTTTTTTAATGACAGCATTGCTGGCTTTCGGTTTCTGGCCGGTTTTTATAGGTCGCTTTTCGATGATGACCGTGCTTTTGATCTTGGCCGAATTCATGTCCCTTTATCTTTTGGGCCTCGTTTCCATCGCCCAGCCTTCTCAACTAAAAGTCCGGTCGATCTTATTGGGTGTGGGAATCGGCCTGGGGTTCTATACCTTCGTCTCTTGGCCGGTGGTGGCGATCCTGGTAGGTGGGGGTTACTTGACCCTTTTGTTCACCCGTTTCAGGTCCGAACGCCCTTGGGAAAAAGCGGCTTATTTTTTCTGCCCGTTCATCTTAACGATCACGCCTTTCATTTGGGCCGCTCTGACCAAAGGTTACGGTCATTATGCCCTCAACTTGCTCGCTCAAAACCAAGCCCAACCCTGGACGGACCAATGGAAAGTTTCCTTTTCCTATATCTCATCCTTATTTTGGGGCCTGGATCGAAATTTTTTCACATACCAACCAGTCTGGGGCGGTTATTTGAACCCTCTTTTGGGAGCCCTCTTTTTTCTGGGGATCATGGAAATTTTTCGTGACCGCTCCCGTGGTATTCATCATTGGTTAGTGCTCGGTTTTATTCTTTTTCTTCTTCCGGGCTTGATGACCAGGGAAAGGGAAACCTTTCGGATCGCTACCCTCATCCCAGTTTTACTGGTTCTTGTTGTTTTTGGGTGGACCCGCCTTATGAGGATCACCTCATCCCCAAGAACCCTTATTGCGACTGCCCTCTTATTGATCCTGTCCTTGGGATTCGATCTTCATCATTTATCGGTCTACCACCACCTTTGGGATTCCCAAGACACCTGGAAAGGATACGCTAAGTCCCATGAACGTTACGAGGCCAACCGGATCCTGGAGACCACCGCTCTTCAAAAGGGACCTGGTCTAGTTTTCTCCAATTTCGTGCCAGGGCTGAGCGACCTGACCTTGGACGTTGCGGACGACTGTTACAACGCCTTGAACAATTCGCCACTTTCGGTGGACAAAGCCCAATGGGCCGCTCTCTTGATCAACGCGAATTACAAACCTTTTCTGGACAAAAGATTCGGATCCGCGAAAGCTTACGCTTTGTCGAAGGAATCCGTGGCGCCGGATGGAGGGTGGATGCTCTGGGTGTTTCCTTTGACATCTGGTAACAGGGCTGTTGTCGTCCGTTGGGTCAAAGCGGACCAGGCCCTAAAGCCCTTCATCGAAAGTAACTTGGGCCAATTGCACGGCGAATCTTATGAAAAAACAATCAACGCCTTAACAACCGCGGGACCAACATTCCAGGGGGATCCTTTTTTACAATCGGTTTATTGGGAGAAAATGGGAGACTTGATTCTGAAACAAGCGGTTCTGGATTCCGCGCGACCAGACCCAACCCTTTTAGACCAAGCCATCCTTAGCCTGGATCAAGCCGTTTCCTTGGGCTACCCTTCCGCGAACCTTTACAATCATCTGGGCAACCTCTGGCTTTTACGGCAAAATGAGGCTTCGGCGCGAAAGGCCTTCCAAAACGCTTGCAGGGCGCCTATCGATCTGACCGATTCCTCGAACCGATTGAAATCCTTGCCCTAGAAAGGGAGCTATGGCTCTTTCCGAATTCTTGAATGAGGATCTGGCCGTTCAATGTTCCGACCTGGCGGGGGAAGTGAACAAGGTTTATCAACATCTGCCTTGGGCGGTTAAGAACGAGGCTGTCGCTAGGTTGAAACGCCAGATCCACCAGCTATCAGAAGACGTCCAAAAGGCCCAGGACTCCCAAAACGCCGCCCGCACTAAAAAGCACCTGGAAACTTCCGTTTCCTTGGTCCATGAATGCGTGCCTTTGATCGGGCTTTGCTTGAGAAAAGTACTGCTTTCCCAGGAATTACATGACCGATGGATCAAACGCCTGAGCCACATCGGGCGTCAATTGGATGAGTGGTTGAAAGCCTGTTAATAAGAGGTGGGTTTATTTTCCGCCCGGCGGTTCCAATTGTAGGGTGGAATGCCGGATTCTCATGATCCCGCTCCAATCGATGAGAGGCCTTCTCCAGGACCTTTTGGGCGTCCCCTAAGGACTGATCGGCGATGACCAAATGGGCCGTCAAATGGATCTCTCCCGATCCCACTTCCCACAGATGGATATGATGCACTTCCTTGATCTCGGGAATGGCTTCCCGAAAACTGGCGTCGATTATTTCAGGTGTCAATCCCTTGGGGGTCGATTCGAGCAGGATATGGATCGCTTTCCAGAACAACTTGATCGCGCTCATCCCGATCATGACGGCGATGCCCAAACTGAGGATGGGGTCTACCCAGGTCCATCCCCACTTGGCGATCACGACTACCCCAACCAAAACCCCGATGGAAGAAGCCAGGTCCCCCATGACGTGTATCCAGGCGCTCTGGATATTAATGTCCTCTTCTTCAGCCCCATGCAGGAACCATGCGGAAAGGGCGTTCGCGACCAACCCAACGCTGGCGATGATCCCCATGATCTTCCAATCCGGTAAGGTGGGATGGGCCAGCCTTTGGACCGCTTCCCAGGCCACCCCGATGACCATGAGAAAAAAGGTGAAGGCGTTTCCCAGGGCGGCCAACACTTCCAGCCTGGCGTAACCATAGGTGTGAGTGGCGCTGGCGGGGCGGTTCGCCATGATCATGGCGGTGAGGGAAATAAGTAGCGCCGCCAGATCGGTCAGCATATGCCCAGCGTCGGATACGAGCGCCAGACTGCCCGACAGGATGCCCCCGACAGCCTCCAAAACCAGGATGGAGGCGGTGAAACCGATGGCCCAGAGCATCTTGTCGCGTCTATTGAGGTCCAACGACTTTGGATTATGTGGATCGCATTGATGTTGAGGCATGCCTCATCCTATTCCAGGGTTCGTGATCATTTCAACATAACCGGGATTTCTTTCCCGTTCCGCACATCTATCAGGTACGTTTCTTTGACCGGTTTCCCATGGATCTTGATCAAGAGGTCAGAGTAGAATCGCAGTTGCTGGGAATAATTCTCCAGATTCTTTTGGATATCCTTATCCGTTTTGTAATCCACTATGACCCATCCGTCCTCTTCCAGGAAAGCAAGATCGATAACAGCATTCACATAGGTTTCATCCTCTTGTTTTCCTGTTATAGGTAATTCGCGAAATACTTTTTTTGAATTTTTCGCTCTTTCAAGGATCTTATTTTTTCGAACCTTTTCGACCCAACCCACAACTTGGTCGATTTCTGGTTGTGACACTCCCAATTTTTCACCATAAACCCGCGCGGCTTTCTGGACGGTTGGGCCATCCCATTCCCATCCCTTTTCCAGAAGCAAGTGGGCAAGGAAACCCATGTCTTTTCCCCCCCAAGGAGAGCTTGATTCCGGACCATCCCAAACACCTTCTTCTTTTTTCTTTTTTACGTCATCCACATCGAGGATCGAGGTGACCGATTGAAATATTCTGGTGCCTTTTAATCCATCGATCTTGGCTTTTCTTTTTTGGCGGTCAGTTTCGAGTTTTTCTATTTCCGCCTGTAGGGTGGGATTGTCCTTCTCGGCGTTCAAACTCACTGTCCAAATCGGCGGATCGTCCAGGGATGCCTCTAGACCGGCTGGTTCTGCCCAATGCACGGGTGATCCTTTTTCCTCCAAAGCCTTTAGGAGTGGACCAGCGAAGAGTGTTTCGGTTGGGTATTTGCCTTGGGAAGGCATTTGGTAATTGGAAAGAATCAGGCAATCTCTCGCACGGGTGGCCGCCACATAGAGCAACCTGGTGTTCTCGGCCAGTTGTTGTAGTTCCTCGTCCGCTTGGACCTGGTCGTAGTTTTGGGTCTTCAATCCCAGTTTCACATTGCCAACCTTGAAAGCGCCCGCCATGGCCGCGCGATCCACCAGGCTTCCCGTCTCCTTTTTGTCCGCCGCCAAGGCGGATACGAAAACGATGGGGAATTCCAACCCCTTCGCCTTGTGGATGGTCATGAGCGTGATGCGGTCCTCCGAGGAATCGGGCCCCGGGGCCTCCCCTTCCCTGGTTCCTTCCTCCTGTTGGGTGGTCAACCACTGGGTAAAGGCGCGGTAGGTGAAATGCTGGGAGGTTTCCAGGTTCAGGGCCTGCTCCAAAACCTTCATCAAGTTGGCGACCCGCTGTTCCCCGTGGGGTTGTCCGGCGGTCACTGCCAGCAGGTTCGTTTTCTCATATAAGTAACTCAAGGTCTCTGAAACACCCAGGGTACGGGTGGCGTCGAACCAATCCCTCAAATACTTGAAGGCTTCTCCCATCTTCCCTTTGGCCTCTTCCTGGAACAGGAAGGAGCCACTGTCCTCATGGTGCAGGAACAACGCCTCGTCCGAAAAACCGAAGAGCGGTCCCCGCAAGACCGCCACACAAGCCGCCTCGTCCGCTGGCGAGGAAAGACAGGTGAGTAGGGTGGAAAGCGCCACGATCTCAGGCCGGTTATAGAACCTCTTGCCCCCGACGATTTGATAGGAAAGGTTCCGCTTGCGCAGGGCTTCCTCCCAGAATTCCTCGTTGTCGTTGGAAAGGTCCCGGAACAGGATGGCGATATCGCCATTACGGACTTCCCGGATCCGATGGGTCTGGGGGTCCGAAACAGTCCAACCTCCTTTGAGGATCCTCTCTTTCAAATAGGCCGCCACCCATTCGGCTTCCAGTTGTCGGTAAAAAGCCTTGGTATCCGTCGACCCTTCGGGGATAGGGACCTGGAGGCCCCAAAGAATGGGAAGTGTTCCTTCGGTCTTTCCCTTTTCCCGGCTGGCGTTCAGGGCCTGATAATTGATGTCCGTACCCTCGAAGAGGTTTTCGAACCGTCCATTGACCCACTCGACCAACCCGCCCACGGTACGGAAATTCTCGGTCAACTTTTCGACTTTTCCCCCGTTTGCCAGAATTCGTTCCTTGGTGGCCTCATAGATGGCTACATCCGCCCGGCGGAAACGGTAGATGCTCTGCTTGGGATCGCCTACCAGAAATAACTTTCCTGGCGCCAGGACCACTTTCTTCCAATCCTTTGTTTGTCTCCCGGAACGTTCGCAGAGAAAGAACACGATCTCGACTTGCAATGAATCGGTGTCCTGGAATTCGTCAACGAAAAGAGTGTCGAATCGTTTCTTGATCTCTTCCCGGCACTCCAGGTTATCCCGCAAGAGATTCCGGGTCTTCAGGAGCAGGTCGTCGAAATCAAGATACCCGCTACGGGCCTTTTGGCTTTCCCATTCCGTCAGGTAACCCCCTATCCAATGGATCAGGTTTAAAAGCACCGCTTCCCGAAAAGGAGCAAAAGCTTTGGTATGGGACTCCATGAGTTGTTCAAACCCCCCGCGGATCTCGGCCAAGACGGCCTTATCCCACGATTTTTGATTTCCTGTTTTTTTCACCTTTGGGATTTTCAAGGCTGCCAGTTCAAAATCCAAGTCCTCGGGTTTGGTCGATTTAATCCTTTCACTTTTAGCCCAGAATTCTTCCAGGGTTTGGTAGAGCAAGTCCGAATGGTCGGAACAACCCTTCGCGGATTTACGGCTCCAGGAAAGGAAATCCTTCCATTCTTCCTTGAAAGCTTCCATTGAAGGCAGGTCGCGGAACGTCGGAACGGTCAACAAGGTCCGGTTGCGTTTGAGGAACTGTTTCAATTCATCCACATGGTCGAAAGTCCCGCCCAGGCGGAGGAACTGGAAGAGCGGCTCCACTGGTTGGGAAAGGTTTTTCTTGAGCCAATGTTCCCAGGCCTGATACTCGAAAGCTCCCGATTGGACCTCGTCCATCAGGGCAAATTGCGGGTCCACCCCGGCTTCCACCGGATACTCCTTCAATAAGCCCATGCAAAAGGAGTGGATAGTCGAAATAGGCGTCCGTTCCATGTCTTCTAGAGCCGTCAGGATAATGTCTCTCTGGGCGGGGTTCTTGTCCAAAGCCTCTTCAAGTTTGGAGCGCAGGCGTTGGGCCAATTCAGCTGCGGCCTTTTCGGTAAAAGTAATGGCCGCGATTCGGCTTAAGGGAACCTTCTTTTCCAATAATAGGGCGATCAGTCGACCGACCAATTGAGTGGTCTTGCCCGTGCCCGCCCCCGCGTCCACCGCGAAAAGGGTCTCGTGATCGTGAGTGACCTGGTCCCGGATTGATTGGTCGGAGATCAAGGAAGTTCCTCCAACTTGAAGTAACTTTCGACCTTGGGATCTTCCGTTTTTCGCTCGCCACGCTTTTCCACGCCTGGTCCGCAGAGCAGCCTGAAATCACAATATTGGCAAGCTTTGGCCGCGGCTGGAAAAAGACCCTTTTCCACAGCATCCGCAACTGTCGTCAATAGGGTTTCAGGGGTTCCTCCACCTTGCTCCAATCCTTCGCATCGAAGATAGTGGAACCGTAACCGCCTTTAGCGGTAATGAATTCATAAACCGCTTGTTCAGGGATTAGATCAGGATAGAGCGTACGGCAGGCCCATAGATAAAGTGGCATCTGGATCTTGGTGCCATTCTTCACGCTGTTATTCTTGTAGCCTTCATGCTTACCCGATTTGTAATCCACAACCCTTAAATGTTTCCCATCCGCCGAAACATCCACCCGATCCATAAAGCCTTCCAGCTTGAAGGTTCCGGTAGGACTGGTAAAGACCACCTCGGCCTGGCCCGAGCGCCCGAAGGCCTTCTCGAAATCCACCGGAGTCCAATCAGGGTCTTCCAAAACCTCCCGCAAAACCCTTTCCAAGTCCTGGGTCAAAATGAACTGACTCCATTGCCACAAGGCGAGGGAGCCGGGTACGCCTTCCTTCTCGAACCGATGGAAGATGCGCTGTGTTTCCTCACCCAAGGCCTTTCGGGCCTTCACCTGGTCGCGCTCCTTGAGCCAACCTTCCTTAACGCCCCGAGAAAGCACTTCTTCCAGGGCCTCATGCATGAGGTTCCCCTTTTCCGCTGGATCCAGCTGGAAGACCCGCTCAGGTTCGGGGTGGATCTTCAGCCCCAGCACATAACGGTAGAAATATTTCAGGGGGCAGGCTGCGTAAGTCTCCAAGCGGGAAGCGGAGAGGGCCTTGTCCTTGAGGGAATAGGAATCCTTGAGCTTTTGGATGGCGTCCTTGCTTTGAAAAACCCCGTCATAGGAAGTGAACCGCCGCTTGCCCTGGCGTTCCTGGAGCATCTCCCTTGCTTCCCGGAAAAATGGTTTTTGGTCCATATAGGCCTGGGTGGATATTGGGTTTTTCTCCCTGGCTTCCTGGAACCGGGTAAGCACCTCTTCCAGGTCATCTACCCGGGTCTCGCCAACGTCACGGACCCAATCGGAGACCGCTACCTTCTTGATGTAAGGGGAAGGTTCATCCCATTTCACCTGGCGTTTACCCGTTAACGCCCTTAAGGCCTCGTGCAGATAGCTGGAAGGTACCTGGGGAGCGCCCGTACCAGGGTCAAGATGGGATGCGGTCAGGATGAGGCACTTGCGGGCGCTTCGAGCGGAAAGGAGAAAGAGAAGTTTTTCTTCCAGGCGACCTTCCGCCTTCTCGGGAATATGGGCCTTACCCTCCAAGAGTCCGTTGAGCAAGCGTCGTTCCTCGTCCAAGAGAAGTGGGTCCTGCCGGGGCACCCGGGGAAATCCCTGCTCGACCAGGCCTGGTAGGACGATCAAATCAAAGGGAACACCCCGGGCCTGCATGAGGTCCGAAAGCTCGACCCCGCCGGGTTCGGTGATCTCCCATGGGATGGATACCTCGTCCATAAGCCCCGTGAGGAGCGAGGCCAACTCGTCCTTCTCAACAGTGAAGGAATCCTTCGACAAGATCTCCACACCCCTCCGCAGGGTTTTGAGCTGTTCCTTGGCCTCGGAGGACCGGAATATCCTTTCGACCAAGTCGAAGAGCGCCTGGCATTTGCCCACCCAGTGCTTTTCTTTTTCGAAAAGCCGCTTGGCCGTGAAGAGGGTTTCCAGGACTTTGTTCCGAAAAGCCTTGAGTGAATCCCATTCTTCCTTCGCCAAACCCTCCCCATCCTGTCCTTCAGATGAGAAACCGCTTCGCAAATGATCATTCATCCGGTCCAGCCACGCACCCTCCCCCTCCACAATGCCTGCTTCCTTGGAGGTCTGGTCCCAGAGGTGCGGATTCCAAGCCCCGGCCTTTAGCCCGAAACCCTCCGGATCCAAATTGGGACTGGAAAGGAAATCCATCAAGGACTCTCGGGAAAATTCATTCTGAAAGCATTCAAGCAAAAGGAGGAATGCCTTGGCTTCCGGGGTTTCCAGAAGGAAAACCGGGGGCTTCTTCGCGAGCGGGATCTTTTGGTTATCAAAGGCTGGGATGATCTTCCGCCGATAGGCTTCGAACTGCCTGAGCATCAAAGCGCATTGGGAAAAGTTCGTTCTCCACCTCTCGGTCTCCTCAGTGACAGACCTCACCACTTCCCGCATTTCGCGGGGTTCCCCCGGGCAAAGGATGATCTTCACGTCTGAAACTTCAAATTCACCGTCACCCTCCGAAAATGCTTCGACTTCGGTTCTCGGCTGGCCAACTTGTGAATGGTCGTCAGTTCGAGCGGCTATCCCAGCTTGCGGTGAGCTTCTCGAATCCGTTTCAAATAAATGATCTTGCAGCCTCCCCAACGGTGTTTCCATTTCGCTTTTATACTTTCCAGATTTTTTTATATCTCCATTTTCATTCGCCCATTCCATGAAAGGTTTGGCGTACTCGAACGCGGGATGATCTTCGTAGGGAATGAACCAATTCGATTGACGGCCGGAACAAAGTTGTTTCAAGACCTTCCGTTGCAAGACGGACGCGTCATAAAACCCGTAGGTCCATATGGCGGTCGCGGGCGCGGGAAGGGCCAGGGCATCCACATAAAGGTCTTCGCGGTCCTTCCATTTGTTTTTCATCTTCCATTTTTCGTACTCGACAAGAAGACCTGAGAATTCAGCTAGTTTCAAGGAAAGCCTTTTTTTCGTTTTATCCCGGCCGATCTTTTTAGCGGATTCAAGGAGATCAGTGGGTTCCCACCCGCCTTGGCGCAGTTCGGAAAATGTGGTTTGGAGGGTCTTATAGAAACCAGTCGTTTTTTCGACCGCGGCGAAAGAACTGGCCGTTGACTTAGAAGATCGGGCGATCTCTTTTAATATCCATGAAACGAGGGACTCGGGGAGTGCTCGAAAACCTTCCAATATCCATTTTTCCTCGGTGAATTCCTGCAGATATTGGTGGAAGGTGAGAACCTTCAGATTGAAGATGGAACCGTTTTTTCGGGCAAGCTCTTCCTTTAGGTGCCGTACCAGGGAACGATTAGGGACCAGAATGATCAAGGGGGACAAAAGATCGGACTTACGGAATTCTTGAACTGCCTCGGATAATTCATCCTCAAGGAATGGTTGATAGGGGCCCAAATAGAGGGAAAAGCTCACCGGAGATCCTTTTCGAGGGGAAGGGGGTTTTATTTACGTTTGCTCATTATATATAATCGCCCCTCGGTTGTGAGTTATTCACTTTTCCTGAAAGAGTGGTCATGCCAAGAGAGATCCTGATCGCCAACGCCGCTGGTTTTTGCTTCGGTGTTAAACGCGCCATTCAGAAGGCCGAGACCATGGAAAAGGCCTACATCTTCGGCTCTCTTATCCATAACCCCCAGGAAGTGGCCAGGCTGGCGTCGTTGGATAAAAAGATCGTCCATTCCCTGGAAGAGGTCGAGGATAACAAAGTCGTCATTACCGCCCACGGCCTGGACATAAAAACCATGGACCGAATGAACGAAAAGGGCCTAGAGATCATCGACACGACCTGTCCCCTGGTCACCAAGATCTATAACGAGGGGTTGAAACTGCAGGAGCAAGGTTTGAAGATCGTCATCATCGGCGATCCCAAACACGTGGAAGTGAAAGGCATCGCCAGCCGGATGAAGGACCCTCTAATCGTTTATAACGAGGAGGATATCATCCACGTCCCCGAAGGTTCCCGCATCGGCGTGGTCTGCCAAAGCACCCTCTTGATGGAGAAATTCGATATGTTCGTCGGACTATTGAAGAAACGCTGCGCCGAGGTTAAAGCGGTGAACACCATCTGCAAACCCACGAAAGACCGCCAATCCGCCGCGGCCGAGCTATCCAAACAGGTGGATATCATGATCGTCATCGGGGGTCGGAACTCCTCCAATACCCATAAGTTGGCCGATACCTGTCAGATGAACCTCCCCAACGCCACCCACCATGTGGAAACGGCGCAAGAACTTGAACCCAAATGGTTCGAAGGTAAAAAGAAGGTTGGCATCACGGCGGCGCATCCACGCCCGATTACCTCATCGAGGAATGTATCGCCGCGATCCGCACCTACGACAGCCTCATTCCTGCCTAAAAACACTCGGATTCTCGGGCCTTCGATTTATAATAGCCTCGATTTCACATTCCGGTCTGGGGCGGACCCTTGAACAAATCCTTGTTTTTGGAATCATCCGTTTGGATCCTTCTGATCGCCAACCTCATTCCTGTATTCGGCGTCCTCTTTTTTGATTGGGATCTTTATTCGATCATGGTGCTATTTTGGATGGAAACCGCCATCATCGGTTTCTATCAGATCATCAAGATCTTAAAGGTCATGTTGATCTTCAGTATATTTCTGGTCCCGTTTTTTTGCGTTCACTTCGGTGGTTTCATGTTCGGCCACTTCTTGTTCCTCACAGCTTTTTTCGGCCCACCCGAATTCAAACATACTTTTTCTCCCCTCCCGGTCCTTCAAAACCTTCTCTTTCATAAAGGGTTCTGGATCCCCGCGCTGGCTTTGTTCTTGAGTCACGGTTATGCTTTTTTCAAGCACGACTGGAATCCTAACCTTTCCCCTTTTTCGACGACTGTTCCTGATCCATCCGCCAACCCTCCCTCTCCAACACAGACCACCGATTACCATCCAATGGAAGATTGGCGGGCCGAGCTGCGTCCCACGATCCAAACCATCTCCGGACCCAAACAAATCACCCTATCGCCTAAAACTCAGGCTCTTGTCATGTGGGTCGCCAAGCGTTCCGTCAATCCAGGACGGCAGGACCTGATGGCCGAACCTTATAAAAGGGTCGTGATCATGCACGTGACGATCATTTTTGGGGCTTTCCTGACATTTATTTTTGGGACTACGAAGTTTGTGATCTTATTGTTGATAGGACTGAAGATCGCATCGGACCTATTTTCACATGTGCACTACCATGGCTTGGCGGGAACCAGGAAAGGTCTCGAGGGGATGATCCAAGCTTAACCAAAGATCAGCGGGTTTTTCTCAACCATTGTTCGATGGTTTTCATGTTACCTAGGCTGTCCGCCCAGGACATGTTGGGTGATTCTTTTCGTCCCTTCGACAGACACCGACCCACCTCGTCCACTTCCAGAGCATAGAGATTTCGAGTTTCCTTTATCTTCAATATCTTCGGCTTTTTCTTATCGTAAAGAGCGACTTCGATGGTTGATATCCCTTTGCTCCACCTACCCGGATGCCATGGACTTGGGACATGGATCCTTCCCTTCGAGCCCCAAAGGGTCACTCCCACTCCCCGTCCCAACCTTATGCCGCAACAAAGTTCGGCTAAAATTCCGCCTGGGAACCTCAAAGAAGCGATCGCCAACTCATCCACTCGGCTCTTCTTTCCAATCAGAGCCGTTCCCATCACGACCTCGGGATCAAGGAAGGATTTTCCCATCGCCACTCCCGCCAAGAGTCGAGCCATGGAGACGGGATAACAGCCGATATCCAAAATGGCTCCGCCTCCTAACTTTTTATTGAAAAGTCTGCTCTTTAGGTCTACCGGCCGGTTAAAACAAAACCTCGCCTGGATCAATCTTAGATCGCCTATGGTTTTTTTCTTGATGAGCTCGACCAAGGTTCTGGTCTGGGGATGGCATCGGTACATGAATGCTTCCATCAAGAAAACTTGGTTCTTCCGTGCGGCCTCCACCACCCGAAGCGCTTCTCGTAGGTTTATGGTCAACGGCTTCTCGCAAAAGATATGCTTCTTTTGTTTTGCGGCTTCGATCGCCCACTCGATGTGGAAAGGATGGGGAGTGGCGATGTAAACCGCGTCCACATCTGGATCCTGGAGGAGTTCCTTGTATTTTCCATAGGTTCGGGGGATACGGAATGAATTCCCGAATACTTTAGCCTGGGTTTGGGACCGGCTGGCTACCGCGATTAACCTTCCCGTTCGAGATTGAAGAACGGCTTCCGCGAATGTCCTGGCGATGTTGCCCGTGGAAAGGATACCCCAATGGATTTTTCGAGTCATGAACTTGCCTCTTGAAGGGTTTTCTGCAGCAATTCCGATAGTTTCTCACAACAACAATCAAAGGACATCTTTTGCTCGCCTGGCCCCGAATCTTCGGAGAATTTCAATCTTGGATTTTGATGGTGGATCGGACAAACAATGGATGCGATCTTTTCTTCCAAGCCTTTAACGACCGCTTCCAAGGCGTCTTTCTGGAGTTTTTTCTGGAATGCCTCGTCCATCAGCTATCCCTCTATTGTTCATTTAAATATAGGACTTCCCTAAACAAAAAAAGCCCGTCCCCCTAGAGGGACGGGCTTGATTTGACGCAATGATCAGAAATAATCGATCGGCAAGGTCGTCCGAGGCTGGGTATGAGGAACATACTTTGGCGTCTTCATGGCCAAATCCTTGGCGTTCTTCATATCCTCAGAGCTGACACCTTTATTGATCTTAAAATCTTGCTTGGGATAGATCAAATCCGGGTCCTTGATAATGTCCCGGTTAGCCTTGAAGATCAGGGGCCATTCGAAATTATCGCTATAAATATCGCTTTTCCCTGCGATCCCCCAGAGAGTATCGTGGGCAACGACCGTGTATTGGCCAGCTGGAACAGCGACTGGTTTCTCAACGACAGGTTTTTCCGGCGCTTTGGGGGTTTCGGTGCTTTCAATTCTCTTCTGGCTGCAGCCAATGACCAAAAGTCCGGCGACTATGAGAGTTAATAAAAATTTCGAGCCTTTCATCTTTCTACTCCTTGCTGAATGTGTTTCCAGGACGTTTGACTATTATTTTGCTCTTAATAATTGCTTGAATCAAGGGTTTTTCCGCTGTTTAGCGGCCATTCCTTCGGAATAACGATTCAAAACCCCTATATCTTGTGGGATAAACTTTTTAGAAATTGCTTTAACCATCAACCCCCATTACCCAGACTTAACAGATACGAGGAAGTTGTTCACCGCTCAAGAGGTCTATGATTCGTGTGGCACCCGTCAGACTATTGAGCCTTACTGATTTTCCGGGATCCGCTAATACCTGCCCTATCTTCCGCGCCGCGCCGCTGACCTCGAACTTTTTAAGGATCAAGAGGGCTTTTTCGACTTCTTTTTCCGGAAGGATTACCACGAACCTGCCTTCGTTAGCCACATAGAAAGGATCCAAACCTAATATCTCGCAGGCCGCGTTCACTTCCTCCCTGACTGGGATCTGGTCCTCGGAAATAAGTATGGGATGCCCAGCTACCTGGCTGATCTCATTCAAGGCCGAGGCCAACCCTCCACGGGTCAGGTCCCGTAAGCAATGGACCTCGATCCCTTGGCTCAATAACGTCAAGATAGGCTCATGGAGTAGGGCGCAATCGCTTTCCAACTTGGTCTCGAATTCCAGATCTTCCCGGGCCGCCATAATAGCGATCCCATGTCGACCTACATCCCCGCTCAATAGCACCGCGTCGCCTGCCTTAACGCTAGCGGGGGAAAGATCCATCCCTGCTTTGACGACCCCCACTCCCGCCGTGTTGATGAAAACACCGTCCCCTTTGCCTTTATCCACGACCTTGGTGTCGCCGGTAATGATGGAAACCCCGGCCTGGTCTGCTGTTTGACGCATGGACTGGGCGATCTTCCAAAGGCTCTCCAGAGGCAACCCCTCCTCTAGAATGAACCCGGCGCTCAAGTAAAGGGGTTTAGCTCCCGCCATCGCTAGATCGTTCACCGTCCCAGTCACTGCCAGCTTTCCGATATCCCCACCGGGAAAAAACAATGGCTTAACGACATAGGAATCGGTGGTCATGGCCAGGGAGCCGGACGGGAAATCCACCACTGAGGCGTCATGGCGTTTCAGGAGTGGATTGTTGCCGAACGCTGGCAGGAATATTCTCTCGATTAATTGCTGGGTCAATGTCCCGCCGCCGCCATGGGCCAGCAACACCCGGTCGTAGTCATTGAAGGGCAAGGGACAATCCATGATGAATTCATTTTTCGTCATGCGTTTCTCCGGATCATTTTCATCGGAACATCGATCGAACTTCCGTTCATTTTTCCATCGTGACCGTTGATTCAGCTCGGCGGTATCGATAATAGGCCGAACAGGCGCCTTCTGTGGAAACCATGGGCGCTCCCAATGGGTGTTCGGGTGTGCATTTGGCCCCAAAGGCTGGACAATCCATGGGTTTCTTTAACCCCAAAAGGATCTGCCCCGCGATACATTCGGTGCTTTCTTCCGCCTTGATATGGGCCACTTGGAATCTCCGTTCGGCGTCGAAACTGGAATAATCCTTGTTCAAAGCCCATCCACTCTTGGGGATCTCCCCGATTCCCCTCCACTTGCGGGGGACCACCGTGAACACCTCTCGGATAACCTTCAATGCTTCTATATTCCCTTGTTTAAGCACGGCTCGAGCGTATTGGTTTTCGACCGAATGGAGACCTTCTTCCAGTTGTTTCACGCAGAGGTAAATGCCGTGCAAAATGTCCAACGGCTCAAAACCTGTGACCACGATGGGGATCTTGTATTTTTCCGCCAATGGGAAATATTCCTCATAGCCCATGATGGTACAAACATGTCCCGCCGCTAAAAAACCCTGGACCCGATTTTGGGGGGAGGAAAGGATGGCTTCCATGGCGGGCGGCACCAAAACATGGGAGACCAGAATCGAGAAATTGGTGAGCCCCAGCGCTTTGGCCTGAACGACCGCCATGGCGTTGGCCGGGGCGGTGGTCTCGAACCCCACGGCGAAGAAAACCACTTGCTTGGCGGGATTTTGCCGGGCGATCTTCACCGCGTCCAATGGGGAATAAACCAGACGTACTTGCCCCCCCTCCGCTTTCACGGAAAGAAGGTCTTTTTGGGTTCCGGGAACTCGCATCATGTCCCCGAAAGAGCAGAATATAACATCCGGCATGGCCGCGATCGCGACCGCTTTGTCGATGATCTCTACCGGGGTCACGCATACAGGACACCCCGGCCCATGGACCAGGGAAACTTGCTTGGGAAGCAGGTCCTCAATACCGTACTTGGCGATGGAATGGGTCTGCCCCCCGCAGATCTCCATGATGACCCAGGGCTTGGTGGTCATCTTTCGGATGGCTTCAGCGGTCTCAAGGCAAGCTTTGCCGTCGCGGTATTCCTCAACGTACTTCATCCCAGTCCCTCGATCTCCGCCAGATCCTTCAGGGTAAGCAACGCTTCCTTTTCATCCAACAGACTGATGGCCATCCCCACGTGGACAATGACATAATCCCCCACCTTGGCCTGGGGTAGAAAGGACAATGACGCTTCCCTGATGACCCCGCCGAAATCTATTTTTCCAACGCGAAAGAGCGGGATCCTCTCCGCTGATGCTGACGATCTTTCCAGGCACGGCCAGGCACATAAAGACTCCTTCGTGTTTCGCTCGCTCTAAACGGCACGTTCAATAAGGTTAATCAAGGTTGCCTTGATTTTAACCTCTTTTTAAGTATCTCGCGCGCCCAAACGGCTTGACCCAGGGATAAACCGCCGTCATTGGGTGGGACTTGCTTATGCCAGTAGGGTTTGAATCCCTCCTGTCTTAATCGGAATACCGTTCTCTCAGTCAAGTATCGATTCTGGAAACAACCTCCCGACAAGACCACTTGTTCCACCTCGGCCTTCTTGGCCGCCAGGATGACCCCTTCCGCTAAGGCATTATGGAATCGTTGAGAGATTACTTCCTTTTGGACTTCTCGGCGGACGTCCGCTAGCAGTTCCTTTATAAGCGGTTCCCAATCCAAAAGAAACCCCTCGCCTTGGGAGCGTAATGGGAATGGGTAGGATTCCGCCGATTCTAGGCCGCCCCTATTGAACTCCAGCATCATGGCCGCTTCCCCTTCGAATCTGCTTTTCTGACAAACATCCGCCAGGGAAGCCACGGCGTCAAAGAGTCTTCCGGCGCTTGAGGTTTGGATGGCTAGGGTGGATTGGAACATCCCTTCAAGGGTTGCTATCTCTCTTTTCTCAAAAGCCTTCAATGTCGGCAGGTCCATCATTTGAAAAGCTTCTTTACCAAAGACTTCGTATAGAAGACCCAAGGCCGAACGTCTGGGCTCTTTGATCGCCCGGTCGCCGCCCATCAGGGGGAAATGGCGGATATGTCCGGCCCTGTTCGCTTCCCCATCCCTGATGATGAAGAATTCTCCGCCCCAGATAGTGTTATCAAAACCCAGCCCTGTCCCATCCCAGGAGACGCCAAACACATCGCCTTTCAATTGATTCTCGGCCAGGCAGGAAACCACATGGGCCACATGATGTTGGACTGGGATCATGGGAATGCCCATCTCCTTGGCCTTCCGTGTGGAAGCGTAATCGGGATGAAGATCGCAAGCCACCGCTTCAGGCTTGGCATCGTAAAGGCTTGGCAGGTCGGTCACCGATCTCTCAAAGGCCTCGATGGCCGGCAAGGTCCCCAGGTCCCCCAAATGCTGGCTGATAAAGACTCGATTCCCTTTGGCCAAAGCGACAGTGTTTTTCAAAAATCCACCCATGGCCAATAATGTCGGTCCGTTCGAATCCAAAAAGATGGGTAAAGGCGAAAAACCCCTGGCTCTCCGGATGACCTGGACCTCATCCATCAGGACCCGCGCCACAGAATCATCCATGGGCCTCACGATAGGTCGGTTATGGACGAGGAAATAATCAGCGATACCTTTCAAACGCTCTTTGGCTTCCTTTTCGTCGATACAGATGGGTTCATCGGATAAGTTGCCGCTGGTGGCTACCACCGGAAAATCCAGGTCCCGCATGAGAAGGACATGAATCGGGGTATAAGGAAGCATGGCGCCCAATTGGGGATTGCCTGGGGCCAAAGAAGCGGCCAAGCCGCTTTCCGCTTCTTCCTTCTTCTTGAGCAACACAATGGGGGACTCGGCGGATCGAAGAAGTTTCACTTCAATCGGGCTCATCGCACAATATTTTCCAACGGATTCTAGGGTAGGGAACATGAGGGCCAGCGGTTTGGCTTCACGGCGTTTTCGAGTCCGCAAGGTGCTGACCGCCCCCTCATTCCTGGCGTCACAAATAAGATGAAACCCGCCTAACCCTTTCAGAGCCACTATCTTTCCCGACCTGATCACTTTCCCCGCTTTCCGCAAGGCTTCATCTTTTTCAGCCAATAACGATCCATCCGGGTTCCAGCCTTGAAGTTGAGGACCACACTCGGGACATGCGTTCGGTTGGGCATGGAACCTTCGGTTAATAGGGTCCTCATACTCCCTTTTACATTCGGGACACATGGGAAATTTCTTCATGGTGGTGTGGGGACGGTCGTATGGGATCTTCTCGATGATGGAAAACCGTGGGCCGCAGTTGGTGCAATTCGTGAAGGGATAACGGTGACGTCGGTTGGACACGTCCAGGATCTCGCTCAGGCAATCGTCACAGATCGCCATATCGGACGGGATCAGAACAGTTTTCTCCCCTATTTCATCGCTTTCTTTTATGGAAAAATCAGGATATCCCTTGGGTGGCAAGGATTGGGATGTGATGTTCTCTATGGCTGAATATGGCGGCTTTTCGATCTCCAGTCTTCTCAGGAATTCTATGAGTTCGCCTTCTGTTCCCTCGACCTCGATCTCGACTCCTTGGCTCCCGTTCAGGACATACCCTTTCAACCCTTGTTCTTTGGCCAAACGATAGACAAAGGGCCGGAACCCCACCCCTTGGACCACACCCCGTATATGGACCTTTAAAAGACCCAACGGTTGGGAGCTTTCAGGATGGTTTGGATCATTATTCATAGAATATTGGATCCCATTGAAGTGAATGAATTGTTGTTCTCATCGATCTTCCTTGTTAACTGATCAACCAGTCCTCGATATGTCGGAGGGCTGCCTGGACATTCGTTTTCGCCGTCAAAGACAACCCTTCCCCGAAATCGAAATCCTCGCCAGGTATACGACAAACGTAAAGCTCGGGACTGCGACCGTAAAGCTGTTGGGAAAGCTGAAGTAGGGTTTCGGGCTTGAGATGGTGGGTGGAAGCGGAAGGGGTGAGGCTTTGGGCCACGACCCTCTCCAATGTGGTTTCTCCCGGGCCTGGCGCGGCATCGACCAAGATTACGCGCTCGAAAGAATCCCATTCCTCAAGGATCTCCAGCCCCAACTGTTGGGAGGCTCGGGTTTCCAAACCGGGAATGTTCCTTTCTTCCAGACGGCGGATAACTTCCCAGCCAGCCCCATCATCCCGTCGGGTGGGATTACCAAAACCCAGGACCAATATCATTCGAACCTCGAAAAGTGTTATGAGACCTGAACATCCATTTTGTCGACTGTCAGGCTCGATCGGACCCTTCAGACGGTACACCATTTCCCCCTTAAAAACAAAAAAGCATACCATCCCGCGGATGATATGCTTTTGGCTCTTATTTCCGGGGTTTTTTAATCCCGGTTAATGGTCCTGATCGTTTCTCCCCGCGCGTCCTTGATCTCAAGGACCATCGGCATGGCCCCCAAAGCGTGGGTGGAACAGGAAAGACATGGGTCATAGCAGCGGATGGCGGCCTCGACCCTGTTCAGGGCCCCTTCTTTGACGTCCGGCCCTTTCACGTATTGCTTGGCCACTTCCAGGACCGACCGGTTCATGGAGGGATTGTTCTGGCCCGTGGCGATGAGCAAATTGACCTTGGTCAATTGTCCCGCCTCATCCACTTTATAGTGGTGGAACAAGGTTCCCCGGGGAGCCTCGGCGCACCCGACTCCCTCGCGGGCGTTAAGGTTGGCCTGCACATGGATGTCGGTCGACAATATCTTCGGGTCGGATAACAAACCCTCGATCTCCTCGCAGGAGGCCAAGGTCTCGATCAATCGAGCGTAATGATAATAGAAAGTCCCATTGACCGCCCTGCCCCTTCCCAGGCTCTTGAAGTTCTCGAACTCTTTCTGGGCCTTGGGAGTTTTCATCTTGGAGGCGACGTTCAAGCGGGCCAATGGACCTACCCGGTAAACACCGGCGGGATAACCCATCGGTTTGAAGTAAGGATATTTCAGATAGGAGAAATCCACCGGCATTTCAGAGATGTAGGTCAGATAATCCTTAGGATTCACCATATCCTGAATGATCTTCCCGTCCGGACCCACCCAGCGTAACCGGCCGTCATAGAGCTCGTGCGCCCCGGTCGGATCGACGGTTCCCATATGCAGGGTATCGGAAGGGGCGTAGGTCTCCACCTCTTCTTTATGCGAATCCATGTACTTTTTCAGGATATCCAACCCGATCTGGGAGGTTTCCAGGACTTCGGGGATCCATTTAAGAAGGGTTTCACGGCTTTCTTCCCTTAAGGGGCTTCCCATCCCCCCGGCGACAACGCCGTTCACATGGATCTTCTTGCCGGTGATGTGTTGGGATATCTCCTGCCCAAATTTCCGAAGACGGATGCCCCTTTTGGCCACATCGGGGAATTTCTCGGCCACTCCCACGACATTACGCATCGAGGGATCCGAATCCCACCCCAATAGAAAATCAGGAGCGGACAGGTAAAAGAAGGATAAGGCGTGTGAGGATAGGTGCTGGCCTAATTGCATCAATCGGCGCAGTTTGTCCGCCGTATCGGTGATGGTGACCCGTTGAATGGCGTCACAGGCCTTCGCGCTGGCGATGGAATGGGACACAGGACAGATTCCGCAGATACGGGGTGTGATGACCGGCATTTCGGTATAAACCCGGCCCTCGCAGAATTTTTCGAAGCCTCTGAACTCGTCCACATGGAACTGGGCGTCGGCGACATCGCCTCCGTCATTCAGGAAGAGGGTTATCTTGGCGTGGCCCTCGATCCGGGTCACGGGGTTGATCTTGATGGTTTTTTTCTCAGCCATATGCGGCTTTCCTTTCGTTGGGAAGCTCGGGAACTCGGTCGTTCAAGAGCGCGAATAAGACGTCAAAGATAAGGTCGGCGTCCGGCGGACAGCCGGGAAGGTAGTAATCCACCTTCACGACCTGGTGCAACGGCATGACCTGTTGCAAAAGGGGCGAGACGCCCAATCCATCGCCCGGGGGAAGTTTTCCTGGAACGTTGCTTTCCGCTTCCACATAGGCCCGTTTCAAAGCCGCTTCCGTTCCAACAACATTCCTGAGGGATGTCACATTCGAGGTCACGGCACAGTCCCCAAAAGCCACCAGTATCTTACTGTTGGCCCGGATGTGCTTGATCTCCTCTAAATGTTCCTCGCTGGAGACGGCTCCTTCCACCAAGGCGATGTCGACCGGGGGGAATTCCTTTCCGTCCACGATGGGGGATTTCACGATATCGGCCAGCTTCACCACTTCCAACAGGCGCTCATCGATGTCCAGAAGGCTCATATGACAGCCCGAACATCCGCCTAGCCAAACCGTTCCAATCTTTTTCTTGCTCATTTTTCCTTCCTTTTCTCGACCAGTTCCGAGACCAGGGTGGGGAATCTCAGGAGATTGCCTTGGACCGCTTCCTTGGGCCAGATGGCGCCCACCGGGCAGACCATACTGCACTTGCCGCACCAGGTACAGGAATCGGAGGTCTTCCAGGGGTCATGGAACCCCGACACGATACGGGAATCGAAACCCCGGCCCATGACATCCCAGACATGAGCGCCTTCCACCTCGTCGCAAACCCTGACGCATCGAGTACACATGACACAACGGTTATGATCGATGACGTACTTGGGATGGGTCGCGTCGATCTCCATTTCCGGCCTTAGATAGGGGAAACGGACGTGCTCCATGCCCACCGCCTTGGCCAGGTCCTGGAGTTCACAATTGTTGTTCGCCACGCATACGGCGCAGATATGATTTCGCTCGGAAAAGAACAGCTCCACGATCATCCTGCGGTATTTGACCAATTTCTCAGTGTTGGTATGGACCTTTTGGTTGGGATGGACCTGGGTGACGCAAGTGGGCAGGAGCTTGTTCACCCCTTCCACTTCCACCAGACACAACCGGCAGGCTCCGACATCGGATAAACCGTCGAAGTGGCATAGGGTCGGGATATAGATGTCGTTCTGGCGGCAGACTTCCAAAAGGGTTTGGCCTGGCAATGCCTGCACATCCCGGCCGTCGATGTTAAGCGTGAATGGCTCGGCCATTAGCGCACCTCCGCGAGAACGGGGTTCATGTTACAAACCCCCGCCGGACAGCATTTTTCCCTGACGTGGGCCAGATATTCGTCCCGGAAGTAGCGAAGGGTGGAAAGAAGCGGGTTGGGCGCGCTTTGTCCCAATCCGCAAAGGCTGGTCTCTTTCACCATGGGGGCCAGGGATTCCAAGAGCTCCAGGTCCATCTCCGTGGCGTTTCCCTTACAGATCTTGTTCAATAGCTCGAACATGTGTTTGGTTCCGACCCGGCAAGGGACGCACTTTCCGCAGGATTCGTCCATACAGAAATCCATGAAGAACCTGGCCACGTCCACCATGCAGGATGTCTCATCCATGACGATCAACCCGCCCGAGCCCATGATGGAACCGAGTTTGTTGAGGGCCTCATAATCCAACGGAGTATCCAGGTGCTGTTCGGGGATACAACCGCCGGAAGGTCCGCCTGTTTGGGCGGCCTTGAACTTCTTCCCGCCGGGGATGCCTCCGCCGATGTCAAAAATGACCTGTCGAAGGGTTGTTCCAATGGGGACTTCCACCAAACCCGTGTTCTGGATGCATCCGGAAAGGGCGAAGACCTTGGTCCCGGTGCTTTTGGGAGTCCCGATACCGGCGTACCATTCCCCGCCTTTTTCCACGATGGGCGGGATATTGGCGTAGGTTTCGACATTGTTGATGATGGTTGGCATGTCCCATAAGCCCTTTTCCGCCGGATAGGGCGGGCGGACATGGGGCGTTCCTCTTTTTCCCTCGATGGAAGCCAATAGAGCCGTTTCCTCGCCACAAACAAAGGCCCCGGCCCCGATGCGGATCTCCACATCAAAGGAAAAATTCGTCTCTAATATATTCTTCCCCAATAATCCTAGCTTTTTGGCCCTTTGAATGGCGGTCGTGAACCTTTGGATGGCCAAGGGATATTCCCCGCGGATATAAGCGAAGCCTTTGGTGGCGCCCGTGGCATAGCCTCCCAGGATCATGCCCTCCAGTATTCGATGGGGATCGCATTCCAGAATGGACCGGTCCATAAAAGCGCCCGGGTCTCCCTCGTCGCCATTACAAACGATGTATTTATTCTCTCCCACATATTTATAGGACATTTCCCATTTGTTGCCCGTGGGGAACCCGGCGCCACCACGTCCCCGGATACCACTTTGCTTGACCTCTCCAATGACCTCTTCAGGGGTCATTTGGGTCAGCGCTTTTTGAAGGGCTTTATATCCCCCCGCGGTGATGTAATCCTCGATGCTGGTTGGGTCCAATCGGCTGAAGTTTTCCAGCACGATCATGCGCTGATTCTTGAAAAAGGGATGCTCGCTGGATTTGATGGTCGGTTGGGAATCGTTATCCGCGAAAAGCACCATATGGGGAACGGGTTTGTGCCCCTTCAAATGGTCGGTCAGGATAGGCTTTAAGTTGTCCGGATTGACCTTTTGATAGATGACATCGTCCGCCTCCATCTTGACCAGAGGCCCTTTGGCGCAGGCGCCCATGCAACCTACCGACTTGATCTCCACGCCTGAACCAATGTTGGAATGCTTCACTTCTTCCTTCAATTTATCCAGCACCTTCTGGGATCCGGAAGCCATGCAACTCCCGCCCATGCAAACACAGACTTTTTTGGCGTGCAGGGCTCTTTCCGACACCAGCTTCTCCCGAAGGTTATAAAGGGCGTGATTTTTCATGCGGTTACCCCCAACTTTTCATTGATCTTGGGGACAAGTTCTTCCGGTTTCACCCGGGCCAATACTTCGCCGTCAAAGACCACCGCGGGAGCCAACCCGCAAGACCCGATGCAGCGGGCGGCTTGGAGGCCGAGCTTGTTATCCTTGGTGACCTGCCCTGGTTTGATATTGAACCCTTTTTCCATTTGCTCGATCAACAGGTTCGCGCCCTTGACATAACAGGCCGTTCCCATGCAAACCACACAGCTATGTTCCCCCATGGGCTTCAGTGAGAAGAAATGGTAAAAAGTGACGACCCCGTAGACACGGGAAATCGGGATGCGCATTTCCTTGGAAATAAGCTCGATCACGGACTTG
>CAWHOE010000057.1:0-125010 GCA_963830915.1 candidate division FCPU426 bacterium | reverse complement strand
TTCTCCCTGTGGCCCCCCGTTCAGTTCGTATTGCTAATAAGGGATTGTCCATAATCGGGCTCCCGCCGGACCTTCATCTAATCCCAAATCAGCCCTTAACAGGCGTATCGAACCCCTCCAACATCCTCATTACTGCCCCAAACTGTGTCAAGGGACAGCCCTTTGGGCTGCCACTTGCCCGGATACTGCCCGGGCAAGTACACGACCTGCCCCGGTCATCTGATCTTCAAAGAATGTTTTCAAAATGAATGATGCGGTGACCGATTTCCAATTGTTTCTCCTAGTTAATAGACATGGACCGGGGCTAAACGGTCGGTTAAAATGCGGCTTCATCAAACACTTAAAGGATAGCTATGGCTCGGATAGCCGCCATTTTTCCAAACGAAGGTTCCCAATACGTGGGGATGGGCAAGGAGTTCTACGCCAAATCCCTTTCGGTGCGCAAGTTCTACGATGACACGGAAAAACTGCTCAGCACCAAGATAGCCAAGGTCTGTTTCCTGGGCCCCAAAGAGGACCAGGACAAGCTGATGAACGCCCATTTGGCCACATTCGTCAACGATATCGCCTTTTTCGACCCCCTGGTATCCAACCGGCGCAAGCCCGAAGTGCTCACCGGCATCGGGGTGGGGGAAGTGGCGGGTCTGGTGGCGGCCGAATGCCTGCCTTTCATCAACGCCCTGCAGTACGTATTCAAACGCACCAAGCTACTGGAAGCCTTCGCCGAAAAGCAGGGGGGAGCCTCCATTTCCATCACGGGCATCCAACTGGAGCAATTACAGCCCATGCTGGCCCGGGAAGAGGGGGAAGTGATCATCACCCATTACCTGGCGCCCGACACCTTCATCCTTTGGGGCCACAAAGAAGCCATCGGGTCTTTGCAGGCCGAGACCCAGGGCATCAAGCAGATAAAGACCAACCCCCAACAGCCCCGGGGCCCCTTGTTCTCGCCCCTGGCCCAGGAACTGGAACAGCCTTTGGACGAGCTTTTGACCGAGTGCCTGGGGGATGTGAAGCTGAAACACCCGAAGATACCTTTCCACGCCTGTTCGGACGGCGAGTATGTGGGTACGCCGGAGGGGGTGAGGGCGGTACTGACCAAGCAATATTCCCACCCGGTGCAATGGGTGCAGACGGTGAAGGCGGTCATTTTCCGCGGGTTCAGGACATGGGTGGAAGTGGGACCGGGGAGGGTTTACAGCAGTATGGTGAAGAAGATAGACGTGGATACACGGATAACCAACGTGGAGGATATGAAGAGCCTGTCGACAACTGTGAAGGTGACCGGGTGATGGTCAAAGAAACGGTTCACCATACTTTTAAAAAAAAGACTTTAACTGAGATTGCCACGTCGATAATCGCGCCGATTGGCGCATCTCCTCGCAATGACAGACGAAAATACAAATTCCAATTGGCGGCGGTGTTTTTAATGCTGGGGCTGTTCGCTAGCCCTGTCTGGGCGGAGGAGGGGACGCCCATAGCGACCGAGGTGCCGACCGCGACGATGATGGCCATCGACTTTCCAACGGCCACACCGGTCGAAATGACCCCGACGCCATCGAGTGATTTCCCCATGCCCGATACCCGCAAGATAACGGATATCGGACCGGTGCCGAAAGTAACATCAAACCCCATCGAACTGATCGGGTCCGATACCCCGACCGTGGTGGAGACCCCGACCGAAACACCTGTTGAGACTGCCACTCCCACCGTCGTGATCAAAAAAGGCAAGAAAGGTCCCACGCCTTCGCCCACTCCCAGTGTTACCTCCACCCCGACCGACAGTTTCGTATTCGCCCATACCCCGACCATCAAGGACGCCAACGTCACCGTCATCCCCAACCCGGCCAGGGGCAAGAAACTGACCTTCCGCATCATGGTGCCCGCGCCCAGTAACGTCTTTATCCGGGTCTATGACAGCCAATTCGACCTGTTCGACGAGATCAAGAAGAGCGGGGACCAATTGTTCGATGTCTTGTGGAGCCTGAAAAAGGTGGACGAAGGCATGTATTATTACCAGGTCCAGGTGGAGGACCAAGCCACAGGCAAGATCACCAAGCTGCCCATGAAGAAGTTCGCGGTCATCAAATAAATACTAGTCGGAGAAATCATGCCGTTACCTGAAGTCTTGATCGTCGGCCGGCCCAACGTGGGCAAATCCACCCTGTTCAACCGGCTGGTGGGTAAATCCGTGGCGCTGGTGGACGACCAGCCTGGGTCCACCCGCGACCTGAAAAGCCATGTGGTGGAATGGGAAGGGACTTTCTTCACCCTGACCGATTCGGGCGGATGGGTGCCTGGCGAGAAAGAATCCATCGCATTCAAGGTGGGGACTTTCCTGGAAGAGAAGATACACCATGTGGCCGCGCTGTTGCTGGTGGTGGACGCCCAGGACGGTATCACCGCCGCCGACGTGGCGGTGGCCCGCCATTTGCGCACCAAGAACCTGCCCAGTTGGCTGATCGTGAACAAGGCCGACCGGTTCGATAAGTGGGACGAGATGCTGTCCGACTTCAGGAAACTGGGTTTCGACCATATTTTCCCCATTTCAGCCTCGCACGGGTTAGGCATCGACGACTTTTTGGATTCCCTCATCAAGACCTTGCCCGCGCCGACGGAAGAGAAAAAGAACGACGAAGAGGACAAAAAGATACGCAAGATAGCCATCTTGGGCAAACCCAACGTGGGCAAATCGTCACTGGTTAACGCCATTTTGGGCGAAAAGCGCCTGCTGGTTGACGACCTGCCAGGTACCACCCATGACGCCATCCCGGTCATCATCGAGACGGGCGATGATTCGCTCATCATGGTGGATACCGCAGGTATCAGGGCGGCGCAAGGCAGGATACCCGCATCGAGCAGATCAGCGTGGACCAGACCCTTTACGAGCTTCAGACCTGCCAGTTGGTGCTATTTCTGGTCGACGGCGAGAAGGGCATCACCCACCAGGACGTGACCATTGGGCGGATTATCCACGACGCTTTCCGGCCGGTCATCGTGCTCATCAACAAGTGGGACGTCCACCCCAAGGGGGCGGAACAGGCCAGGGCCGAGAGGATAACGAAGAGGGAACTGCGCAACCTGTTCTTCGCGCCGGTCCTTTTCATTTCAGCCAAGACCGGGCAGGGGCTGGAGAATATCCTGCCCTTGGCCGACGAGCTATACAAAGAAAGCTGCGCGCAGGTGCCCACATCCAAAGTGAACCAGGCCCTGCAAACCGCCGCCTCCAAACAACCGCCGCCCTTCAAGAAGGGGCACCAGGTCAAGATATTCTACGGTTACCAGAGACCCGGCCATCCGCCGGTCTTCGAGGTGTTCGTGAACCACCCGGAAAGCGTGACCCCTTCCTACCTGCGTTATCTGGAAGCGGAAATGAGAAAAGAGATCGGCATGGAAATGACGCCGATGCAGATCGTTTTCAAGGAGAAGGCCGACAAGCGGGAGTACGTCAAGAAAGGCTTCAAGCGTAATTTCGACCCGAACATCAAGGAACGGGAAAAGCGTTATAAGAAAACCCATCGGAAGGATACCAAGAAATGACCATGATCCTGATACTGGCGGCGGCTTATCTGCTGGGGTCCATCCCCTTCGGATACTTGGTGGTGAAAGCGGTCAAGGGCATCGACGTGCGCACCCAGGGGAGCGGCAATATCGGCATGACCAACGTGTGGCGGGTGGCGGGAGCGCCTTGGGGCATCTTGACCTTAGGCCTGGACGCGGCCAAGGGCGTGTTGGCGGTCTGGTTGGGACAGCACTTTTTCCCGACGGATGAGCTGGTGGAGGTTTCCTGCGGCCTGTTGGCCCTGTTGGGCAACGTGTTCAGCGTCTTCATGAAGTTCAAGGGCGGGAAGGGCATCGGGGTCAGCGTGGGCGTGTTCTTTTGGCTGCTGCCCATCCCCAGCGCGGTCGGCACCCTGGTCTTCGCCCTGGCCCTGTTCTTTTGGCGGATGATATCGGTGGGAAGCCTGCTGGCTTTCACCACCATGATGAGCCTGACCTTTTATTTTGAGAAGGGCCTGACCTGGCTTTCCGGGCTTACGCTGGTAGGCGCCCTTGTTGTATGGTGGTCGCATCGGCAGAACATCAAACGCATATTGGCCGGGACTGAGAATAGGATCGGTTCAAAATCGAAGGCAAAAAAAACACCTACAAAGGCGAAGCGCAAATGAAACTTTGCATCCTAGGCAGTGGGAGCTGGGGAACGGTCCTGACGTCGCATCTTCGGAAGGCCGGGCATGATATTTCCCTTTGGGCTTTCGACCAGAAAGAGTTCGAGTACCTGGACCAGAAAAGGGAGAGCCCCCTGGTGAAGGGGGTCAGGCTGGACCGCACCATTTTCATCACCCAAGACATGAAAAAAGCCCTGGAGGGACGGGAAGGCGTGGTGATGGCGGTACCATCCCATGCCGTACGCTCTACCGCGCAAAAGGCGGCGGCCTTTTGGCCAGCCAACGCCTGGGTGGTCTGCGTGAGCAAAGGTTTGGAAGAAAACAGCCATTTAAGATTGAGCCAGGTGCTGAAAGAGAATCTACCTCCGGGAACACCGGTGGCGGCCCTATCCGGCCCCAGCCACGCTGAGGAAGTGGCCCTTCAAATGCCAACGACCGTGGTGGCCGCGTCCGAAGACGAGGCCCTGGCCCAGACGATCCAGAACGTGTTCCACACCGACTATTTCAGGGTCTACACTTCCACCGACGTCATTGGGGTGGAACTGGGCGGGTCCTTGAAGAACGTCATCGCCATCGCCGCCGGAATATTGGACGGGCTGGGTTTGGGAGACAACACCAAAGCCGCCTTGATGACCCGCGGGCTTTACGAAATGACCAAGCTGGGCGTGGCCATGGGGGCCCAACCCCTCACCTTCGCCGGGTTGGCCGGCATGGGCGACCTGACGGTCACCTGCATCAGCCGTCACAGCCGCAACCGTTTGCTGGGCGAGAAGGTCGGCAAGGGCGCCACGCTGGATGAGGCCCTGAAAGAAATGACCATGGTGGCGGAAGGCGTGAAGACATCCAAGGCCGCCCTGGCCCTGGCCGCGACCGCCAACGTGGAAGTACCCATCACGCAGGAAGTTTACAACGTGCTGTTCGAGGGCAAGCGAGTGAAGGAAGCGGTGAAGAGCCTTTTGACCCGCTCAGCCAAACCGGAGCATGACCTGTAAAAATGAAAACCCTGCGCCGTGAGGAATTGTTCAAATCTTTGACCGACCTGGGACTGACCCAAAAACAGGCCCAAAAATCGGTGGATGTGTTTTTTCGGACCATCACCGCCAGCTTGAAGGAAGGGAAGAAAGTTTCTATAGTAGGTTTCGGGACTTGGGAATGGAAAAGCCGGGCGGCCCGAAAGGCCAGGAACCCCAAGACCGGCAAGGTCGTTTTCTTGCGCAACCGCAAGACCCTGGTGTTCAAGCCCAGCCCCTTGTTGAAGTCGAAGCTTCAGGAAAAACCCTAAGCGATAGGAGGTTCCATGGCCGAGGAAAAGCTCTTTTACACCATCGGTGAAGCGTCCCAAATGGTCGATGTGAAACCTTATGTGCTTCGCTATTGGGAGACCGAGTTCAAGAAACTGAACCCGCAAAAATCCGAGACGGGCCAGCGCACCTACCGCAAAAAAGACATCCAGATCGCCATGATGATCAAGAAACTTTTGTACGATGAGCAATACACCATCGCGGGGGCCATCAAGAAATTGGAAGAGATCGAAAAAGAAGGCCTGGACCAGATGGATATTTTCCATCCCAAGGATGCGGCGACGGAACCGGCCAAGGTCGAGGTTGTGGAAACGCCTGTTGCCGAACCGGTGAAGGTCGAGGCCGTGGAACCAGTGAAGGTCGCGGCTGTCGAGATGAAAACCGAGCTTCCGAAAGAGGGAAGCGAACCCAAGACGCCTGTGGTCGAAAAGCCCAAACGTGACCAGGGCCTGGTGAGGGAGTATTTAGACCTTTTAGCGGCCAGCACCAAGATCTTGAAAAAGTACGAATTGGCTTAATTTTACCGACTTTATCCAACCCTTTTTGTTGAAGATGCGAAATTTTTGACTTATAGTATGCATCCGTTTGGTGGTTTTTTTCCCTTAGCCGAGACGTTGTTTGGGGTACACTTGGGTTGGGACCAAGGATTTTTCGTCCCTGCAAGATATCTTTGGACGGGGTGTAGCGCAGCGGCTAGCGCACTTGGTTCGGGACCAAGGGGTCGGAGGTTCGAATCCTCTCACCCCGACCATGGATATCCAGTCTAAGATCGAAGAAAAGTGGCCGGAATTCGGGGCGTGGCGCAGCCCGGTAGCGCAGTTGCATGGGGTGCAAAAGGTCGCAGGTTCAAATCCTGCCGCCCCGACCATCTTTTCTTCTCGATCGTTGATAAAATCTTTTAGTAAAACCTTCCTTAAAACCCTTTAGTTTAATTTTTTCCGCATATCTTTTTATAAACCATCGGTTTTTTCTGATAATTCCCAATTTTTTATACGCTCGTGTCATGAACATTCGTTGATATCATCGCTATATTCACGAGACTAAAACGTCAAAAAAAAGCTAGCCATATACAAAAAACTGACAGAAAAAGTCCAAGTTTAGGAGGTTTCCAATGGGAACTGCTTTAACGGCTAAAGTCATCGGGCGGGTGCAGGGTGTGGGGTTCCGTTTTTATGTCAAAACTAGGGCCGAAGAATTGGGAATTACGGGGTGGGTGCGTAATTTGCCGGATGGTTCGGTACAGACCGAGGCTTTTGGCCCTCGGCCCGACTTGGAACGTTTTATGCATTATTTGGAGACGGGTCCCATTGGAAGCAGGGTAGATAAGCTCGATTTCCAGTGGATTGAAAGCAAAACGAAACTCAAGAACTTCGAAATAAGCGGGTGAATAGGGCCTTCAAAAGCCTTTGGGCCCGCGGTCTAGGACACGAGGGTTTACATGGCGCCTTTGATCTCCATCCTTAACACGAAAAAGTTCCTCACTTCCGACATTAAAAATGAACGTGTTACCACCGACAGTTTAAAGCTCTACTTCAAGGAGCTGTCCCGGGTCAAGCTGTTGACCGCAGCGGAAGAAGTGATGCTGGCCAAGCGCATCGAGAAGAAAGATATGAAGGCCAAGCAGGCCCTGATCGCCGCCAACCTGCGACTGGTCATCAAGATAGCCAAGAAGTACATGAACCAGGGGTTGGCGTTCCAAGACCTGATCGAGGAAGGGAACCTGGGGCTGATCAAGGCCAGCGAGAAGTTCTCCTGGCGCAGGGGCTTCAAGTTCAGCACTTACGCTACCTGGTGGATCCGCCAGGCTATCACCCGCTCCCTTTCCAATTACTCACGGACCGTCCGGGTCCCCGTGCATGTTTCCGAGGATATCAACCGTGTATCCCGCATCACCCGGGACTTGACCCGCAAATTGGGCCGGGACCCCAGCATGCTGGAACTGTCCAAGGCCGCCAGGCTCAAGTTCGAGAAGATCTACAAGCTCCAACGCTTGGGACAAAGGGACGTTTCCCTGGAAGCCCAGGTGGGGGATGAGGCCAACGCCAAGTCGGTAGGGGATTTCATAGAGGACAAGAACGGCTCCAACCCGGCCGAGAACGTGTTCGGCCAGCTTCGCACCGAGAAACTGAAGAAGCTCATCGGCGTCCTGAACGAGAAGGAACAAAAGGTCATCATCATGCGGTTCGGGTTCGACCTGGACCAGCCCCAAACCCTCGAGGAAACAGGCAAGACCCTGGGCGTGACCAGGGAAAGGATCAGGCAAATCGAGGAAAAAGCCCTGCATAAGATCAGGGTCCTGATGAAATCCAACCATGAAGAATATCGTGAACTTTTAAACGAATTTGTGTAAGATTACCCCCCTGAAGTCCTTTCTTTCCGAATAAAGCCTCTCATTAATATGTTCAAAAGGGTCCACTATGGATTTAAAGAACTATGTTCGTGACGTGCCGGATTTCCCAAAAAAAGGGATCATCTTCAAGGATATCACCCCGCTTTTGAAGGACCCCAAGGCCTTCCAATACGCTATCGACCAATGGGCCGAACGCTACAAGGCTTCCGGGTTGAACGCTTTGGTCGCCATGGAATCCCGTGGCTTCATCTTCGGGGCCCCTTTGGCTGTCAAGCTGGGCATCTCTTTCGTGCCGGTGCGAAAACCCGGCAAGCTCCCCTGGAAGACCGTGCAGGAGACCTACGAGCTGGAATATGGGACCGATAAGCTGGAGATCCATGAGGACGCCTTCAAGAAGGGCGACAAGGTCCTGGTGTTGGACGACGTTCTGGCCACCGGCGGGACCGCCGCGGCCGCTGTTCGTTTGGTGGAAAGGGCCGGCGGGAAGGTGCAGGAGGCCAGTTTCCTTATGGAATTGGGCTTCTTGAACGGCCGCCAAAAATTGCAAAGCATACCTGTCTATTCTATAATCCAGTACTGATTTTCCCCTCCGGGGAGGGTTCAGTGAACAGGCCCTCGTAGCTCAGTTGGATAGAGCGACTCTTTCCTAAAGAGTAGGTCACGCGTTCGATTCGCGTCGAGGGTACCATTTTTAATGAGGCCTTTCCGAGAGGGAAGGCTTCGCTTTTTATCTTTTTTGAGCGAGGAATAAATGACCAGTCCCTTACATCCCCATATGAACCTAGAACCCGGCGAGAAAAAAGCCTCTAAATGGTTGCTCTGGGCGAAAAGCCACCAAGAGATCATCTTCGTCATCGGCATCGTCGTCGTCCTGATCGGGGTGGGCGTGCCTTATTACTTGCACAGCATGGAACAGAGCGAAAAGGACGCCATGAGCGCCCTGAACCTGGGCCAATATTACCTGCACGCGGGCGTGGACGCCAAGAACGGGCCTTTCAAGAGCGAGACTGAGAAGGACCAACAGGCTCTGAGCACCTTCCAAAGGATCACGACCGATTTTGCCGGGACCAAGACCGCCAAATTGGCCAGGTTCTATGTGGCCAAGTGCCAGTTCCAAATGGGCCAGTTCGGCCCGGCCTATACCAATTTCGATACCTGTACGCAAGACTTGAAGGGGACGCCTTTGGGCGATGAATCCTACCTGGGCAAGATCCTGTGTTTGGAAGGTCAGAACCAATTGCCCCAGGCGGTCCAGCTTTATGAGGCTTACCTGACACAGAACAACGGCAGTTTCTTGATCCCTGAGATGCGCAATAGGTTAGCCAAGGCTTATTTAGCCACCCAGAACAAAGCCAAGGCTATCGAGCAGTACAAGCTGGTAGTGAGCGGTTATGCCGATACCGAATGGGGCAAGGAAGCGGCCCGCCAATTGGGGTTGTTGAACTCCTAAATTCGGATAGTCACCGCTTAGGGTATTCGGGTTGCCGGAATTCTGGGGTCAAACCGTTAATAAATGGTCTTTGATGATCCTGACGGCCTTTTCGAACCTATCCTCTTGCGGCAACAGGCTAAATACCAAGAAACAACCAGTGGGGAAGTCATAGAAGGCCCCTGGGTGGATCAAAACCCCCTTCTTCATCAAGTCCATTGCCAATTCCTCATCAGTCACCGAATGGTTCTTCATTTCAAGCAAGGCATACCAACCGGCCTCGGTCGGTAAAAGAATCGCTTTATTCCCTAAATCCTTAAAGTAACGCTCTAGTGTTTGACGGTTATGCAGAACCCTATCAAGTATTTCTTTTTGGATAACCCCAGCTCCATCAAGTAATTCTTTCAGCCCCAATTGCACCGGTGTGTTGACCGAGAGATAAGTGTCGGCGATCAATTCCAACCTGGAACGGCATTCCTCCAGAACCTTTTGGGGACCGTCCATGAGGACCCAGGAGAGTTTTAACTGGGGTAACCCCAGGCTTTTGGATAAACCGCCCAATCGAAAGGTCAGAACCTTTGAGGAATCAGTTGATTTAGATTGAGGCCCATAGGCGTAATCAGAGAAAACCTCATCGGAAATATAGGCTATTTGTCGGCTTTGACAGAGATGAAGGACGAAGGTTTGGTCCTGAGTGCTCAGGAAACTTCCGGTGGGATTGTTCGGATTGACTGCGATGATGGCCTTGGTATCGGTTCGTAAGGAATTTTTCAGGCCTTCCTGGTCCAGCGGCCAACCTGGTTTGGGCTGCAAGGAGTAGGGAATGGCCACGGTCGAATCCAACCGGGTCAAATGATCTAAAAGCGGATAACCAGGGGTTGGAACGAGGAAAGAATCGCCCGGATCGGCCAATAACTTGAAAAGGAACGAGTAAGCCTCGCTGGTGCTGGCGGTCAACAGGATGTTTTCGGCCTTAACTGGCTGACCTTTTGAGGAAAGGTAGTCCGCCAGGACTTTCCTTGTCGATAACAGGCCAAAAGGATCGGGTTGATAGGCTAAAGAAGAGTCCGAACCCAGAGGTGAAAGTAGATTTTCGGGGTAATGGAACCCGCACTTCGTAGGATTGGACTCTGTCAGGTCCAATAAAGACGCTTTATCCAGACCGTCCAGGGCTTGAGTAAATGGATTTGGGGAAAGATCGCCCGGTGTTCGTTTAGAAAAGTTCATTTCGTTCCTTAAAGTAGAACTTTAACATAGCTTAAACACCCTATTTTTCATGGACCAATTGAAGCTAATCCCCAAAAAAGTCTGTTTCTAACCAGATCACCACAGCTTCGCATTGTGAATACTGGCTTTGAACCTGGTTCGGCACGGCTTCTTTTGATTTTAAACCGTCTGAAGCCTATCCATTTTCATCCATGCTTGGACCGATTTTAGCGATTTTCAAGCAAGTACAAAGATTGCTAACGGTTAATAATCTTTCAAATAAACACTGTTTAAATGCAAATTCGACCCATTTAAGGGTGTCCCAAAATAAAAAAGTTCTTTTGGTTCCGAAGGCGCTTGAAGGACCATTTTGATGTTCAGAAATCCTTTTGAAAAATATGAACTTAAGCTTTGGCAGGTGAAGGGAAATGAAGGTTATTTCAACTTTCGTCATCATCCGACTGGTTGGAAAGCCTCTTGCGGGTCGCCGACCTGAACCGGGACAGGACCATCTCATGGGCGGTCTTTTTGCCCTTGAGGTTCAGGGCGTGGGACTTCATGCCGACCCCGAAGGCCTTGCGGTGGGCTTGCTGGGACTTGGTGGAGGCCAGCTTGACGTAATTTTCACTCACCATGATGCTGGAATGGCCCATCAGGTCGCGGATCTCGTAAACGCTTGCGCCGGCTTCAGCCAATTGGGTTCCGAAGGAATGCCGAAGAACGTGGACCGTCAGATCATCCGGGTTCTCGAAGTTCGCCCAATGGGCGGCTTTCTTGACCCAGGTCTCGAGATAATCGGGATGGATGGGCTTATTGGAGTTGCTGGGGCTGGGAAAAAGATATAGGCCCGCGTCCTTAGGCCGGTCCGCCAAGTAAACTTTCAAAAGATCCTTAAGGCGGTCGGTCATGGGAACGACCCGTTCCTTGTCGCCCTTACCGATGACCGTGACCAGACCTCGATCGAAGTCAAGGTCCTGCAGGCGAAGGTTGGCGATCTCCGATACCCGGAAGCCGCAATGGTAGCCGAACAAGACCACTAGGCTGATCTTTTGACCCTCCAGATCGCCCGTTTGGAGGCCTTGGACCAGGGCGTCGCGGTACTTGGGCGCCAGGGGCCGGGGATTGCGCTGAGGACTGCGGATGGACAGGTTGTGGAATACGGCCGTGGGATCGGTTCCAATATGCTGGATAGAAGCCAGGTAGCGGTAAAAGGACCGGGTCGTGGCCAGGATACGCTTCATGGAACGGGTCGAATAGGGGCCCCGGGGCTTGCCGCTGGGCGTGATCCCGGGCTTGGTCAAGGACCCGGCGAAGCGGACCATGTGTTCGGGTTTAACCTCCACGAGGGATGGGAGGTTGGCCTGATCGAAGAACTGCTTGAGAACCCGTAAGTCCTGGTGGTAATTGTCCCTGGTGTGGATGGACTTGCAAAGGGCCAGGAAACCGTCGTAAGGAGTAAGCTCCAAGAGATTGGGAAGTTGGGTTTTAGGTTTTGGGTCGGGTTCCGGTGTCATAATTCGGTATATCTGTAATTATACCGAATGATAAGATGGGTTCAAGTTGAATCTTTGGACTGGACTCCGTATTTGACGGTCGCTTCATCGACCAATGGGCGAAGATTTTCTTGTGTATGTTCTCTGAAAAAATCTAAGAACTTTAAGCCGATTTTGCATTTAAACGATGTTTTTTTGAACGATTGCGAAGTGGGTTGTGTCAAATGTCCTTGATGAACCGGGACTTACTTGCACAGGAATTCTTCCAAGGATTTTCGGAATTCGATCGGTTCTTCCAGCGGTATCAAGTGACCAGAGGTTTTAAAGACCTTAAGGTCGCTATCCGGGATGCTCTTGGCCATCTGTTCGGCCTCGTTTAAGGGTATGAGGCTGTCTTCCTGCCCCGCCATGATCAAAGTCCGTGCCTTAATCGAGGTAAGCAAGTCCGTATGTTCTATTCTCTGGGCCATGGCCCGTTGGGCCAAAGCGATGGCCTGGGGTTTTACGGCGCTAATTTCTCGACTGATCCAATCGACTAAAGGCTGTTGGTTGGACCTGGCCGTTGATCCAAGCAAACCTTGAACCATGGCTTCTGGTAGCCAATGACAGCCTTCTTTTTCGACCCTTTCTGCCATTTTTAGACGGTTTTCTCGGGCCAAGGGCTTATCGATCCCGGGTCTGGTGGAGATCAATATCAAGCCTTCCACTTGGTCTGGAAACCTGCTTAAAAACTCAAAAGCCCAATAACCGCCCATGGATATTCCGCCAAGGATGATCTTTTCGTTCGGAGTTAACAATTTTCGAAGATGTGCTTGCAGATCTTGCGCGGCGTCTGAAAGCTTATAACCAACTGTTTGAATAGGTGTTTCTCCAAAACCTGGAAAATTCGGTAGTATCAATCGGTAGCCTAGAAAAGGCTCGAGTTTCGACCAAAATTCACTTGAAAATGGGAATGGGTGAAGCAAAACGAGAGGTTTGCCTGAACCTTTGATCTTGAAATCATTACCAGTCAAGGACAGCTCCTGAAAAACATTTTAAAAGAAGCAACTTAAAGTATCTCTTTAAGTTGCATTAAAGGACTTTAGGTCATTAATTTGGGGAGTTTAAAAAATCACCGAGCCAAGAGGCTACATCACCAAAGGATAGAAACGAAGTTGGAGAAACTTGATCGCTCTTCCCTTCCAAGTTACTGCTTGGCGCTAGGTGTAACCGTTCCGGTGGGAGTTCCGGTTTCTTTTGGATTGATGTAATTATTAACTTTTTGCCAAAGATTAGGACCAGGGGTTGGGGTGATGGTCGGGGTGGGGGTTGGTGTGATAGGAATCCTTGAGTCGATCAATATATCCCGATCATGTCCGCCTTTTTGAACCGTTTCGATCAAGTCAACATACATGGCATATTCGGATTTTTTTAGTTTGAAAAACCGTCCATAAACGACCACACGTTCCCCGGGGGTTAAATTCTCCAACTCATGTAGATCGCCGGCTTCTGTATGGAAGAGCAGGATAGGAAAAGCGTAGTGAAAATCATCCTTTTCCTTAAGTTCCAGTTCAGCAACGTTGTAGTTATTGATATCCAAGCCAATGGCTTTCAATCTTTCTCGATAAGCGAAGGGGGATTTCCAGTGAAAAGATTTGAAATAGCCCTCAAATTGAATAGGCCGGTCATTATTGATATCAGTGTAATTGGTTCGGAGGAAATCCAGATCCATGATGTCGTAATTGGAGATGAAATAATCGGGCGCGGGTTTTGCGACTACCAGGACCGAAGAGATCATAATCAGCATCAACAAGGACAAAAATAGGATTTTTTTCACTGGGGTTCCCTTAAGGTAATGACTTTGCCCTTCAAACGAGAAATTATTATAACGGTTACTTTCGATTGCACCAACAGCTTTTTGATGGGGTTTTCGAAAGGAATCAGGTTAAAACATCGGCGCTAAATTGAAGTGGAAGGTCGGCGGCAAGGACTGGTCCATTCTCCATGCCACATCAAAACGCAGCATGACAAGTGCCCGTTGATAAATGAAGTTATAAAAACGAATGCCAGCGCCGATGCTGCTGAGAACAGGCGAATTGGGGATATCCTGGATCTGATCGGCCAGAACGCCCGTGTCCATGAACCCGGCCAGTTCAATGTCCTTCAAAAGGATGAAAGAGAGTGGTTGTAAGGGAAAATTCAGGTTGGTCGCGATGGGATAACGCAATTCGGTATTCCAGAGGGCCAAGTTACTGCCATAAAAGGTGCTACCTCCGTAGCCACGAATGGTCGTGAAGTAGGCCTGAAAAGGCTGGTCATCGCCGATGAAAAAAGTCTGGGGATTGGGTCCCTGGGAGGTCATGCCCACCAGTCGGTTCGCCCATACCAGATTGTTCAAGAAGCCGATATCTGCGAATACTTGGGTCTCAAAAAGCAGGTTGGCGAAAGAAACGTTGGCGTCCAATACAGGTAAGGCTTGCAGGACGGTGAAATTCAAGGCGTAGCCGCTGCTGGGCCAGAATTGGGTTCCCTTCCGCTTGTCCTGAACGAAGGATAGGCGGTAATAATTGGCGACATCCCACTGATCCGTATTCAAGGAATAGTTGGACAGTCCCTCAGAGAATTGGAGATAAAGCGGGCTTCCCTCGAATCTTTGGGTCCCTACCCCGTATTCAATCCGGGTTTGGGAGTCGATAGGGTAGCTGAATTTCAGGTCGAAACCATTCTCGTTGTTCCGGTATTGATCCACGATGTTACTGGTCTGCAGGTCATAGATCTGGAAGAAATTCTGATAATAATAAAAGTCGAGGTCTACCGTTGTTCGCCAGGAGGAGAACTCGTAATTAGTTTCGATGCCGGTCCGAACATTGGGGATCGTGTCACCTAGAATACCCAATCGGTGATCACCCAGATAGTCGCTCATTTCCATCATCCCGCCCCCTACGAACCCAAAAGAACTGTCGTACCCGGCCAAGAACAAAAGGATGTCGGGAGAAACAGAGAAAGAATAATCTTTGGCGGAAAGCTTGAACTCTGGAGTTCCCTCAACGATGGGAGAGGGTGGGCTTTCTCCTTTTTCGTTGACCGCGGTCACATAGTAGAAATATTTCCCGTTATCCACCACCTGATAATCGACGAATTTTCCATGCTTATCTGATGCGGATGTTCCGATAAGATTGAAATTGGATCCGGGTGTGGTAGAGCGGTAGATGTGGTAAGTGTCCACGGTTTCATTCTCGTTGTCTTGTTCCGGCCATTCCAATTGGATGATGTTGGAAGCTTCCGTTATTTCCAGATGGGCAACCGGGGTTGGAATGGAGACCGGTGGCGTTTTAGTTTTCTTATCCCCCCATAAGTTATCCGTCTTATCGACGGTAATGGTGTTTGAAACACTAGCGGTGTTATTATCTGGGTTCATGGGAATGATCTTAGAAGCACTCGCAAATGCGTCGGAGATATAGGAAACGCCCTTCCCGCTCGGATCTCTAGCGACCACATCCCATGGATTATTCTCCATCTTTGCCCTTTCGAATGAATAGAGGGTCACGATCGATTTCTGATAAACATTCGCGTAAAAGTATTTTTCATCGGGGGATGGAATCGCGCTGAGGATATCCGCGAAGGAATTGGAAAGTAAGGTTAGTTTTCCACCTTCCAGGTCCGTTTCGAACAGATTGAAGATCTTCCTGTTCAAGTCGGTCGTGAAATACAGGTTCTTGGTTGTTGCCTTCAAAGAGGTGATAGTCCCTAGGTCCTTCCCGATGGAAAGGGCAGGCCCAGAAGGTAGGCCCTTGTCATCCAGGGGGATCTTTTTTAAGCTGGTTAGGCCATCAATTTCCTCGACATAATAAATGGAACGGTTGTCTTGGCTGTATTGATCCCAATTTTTAGTCGTTGTGTCATCAGTCATCTTTTCCAGATGGCCATTGGCTATTTCGTACCGGTAAAGGTTAGTCGAGACATAGTCGAACCCGGTAAAGAGGATGTATTTTTGGTCTGGTGACCAGGCGGGTGAATAGATCAGAGGCATGCTGGAAACCGAGCATCGGATGATCTTTCGGGACTTGGTATCGATATAAAATAATCGATAGTCACCATCCTCGAATGCCGAGTAAGCGAGATATTTTCCGTCCGGGGACCACGCGATTCCTGAACCTTGGGTCTCGAACTTTCTATTTAATAAAGTTGTTCTGTCCTTGGTCGAAAGGGTGAGGATCCCCAATTCCTCTTGGTTGAGAGTCGCCAAGCGGATTCCGTCAGGAGAAGGCGCCGATTTCAATATTTCCGGCCTCAACACTTCCCCGTAACGTTCGGGAGAGGGCATGCCTTCAATCCTGCTCCAAGCCAGGCTTTTGATGTAGAAATGCCAATGTTCATAGAGTTCATCCAGGGAGATACCCAGGGTATTCTTCACGGCTGAATCGGGCGGTTGATTGGAGGTCATCTTCTTGAAGATCGAGATGACCTTATCTCGGCCATAGACTTGCGAAATATAGTCCAGAACGCTTTGGGATTCCTTGTAGGCCATATAGACCTGCTCGAAATGCTCGAATGATTCGAGAAGATTCAGCGGCATGACCTTATCGTTTAAAACGGCGTCCCTAAGGACCATTTCGCCCTGGGAATCCAAGTGACGGGCGTTCCATTCGGCCATTCCCTCCATCATCCAATTGGGGACGAAGACCGCCTTGAATAGATTGACCGATCGCCAGCCTTCGCCGTAGATGAGGTCATATTGGAAGGCGTGGGTCAGTTCATGATGAAGGACTTTCTCGAACTCGTGGTAGGAACCGGCCATGGGGACCGCGATACGGTTCTTGAAAACCTCAGTGAAACCCCCGACTCCCTCCGGGAGGAACTCGGGAGAAATATTCGTTTCCTGGAATTCGGAAGGTGTTCCATAAATGAATAAAGGGATCTTGGTCTTGGGAACAAAATCGAAGGTCTGGCTAATCGAAACGAACGCGTTCTCGGCGTAGCGGGTAGCGGAACGTGCCAAAGCCTCACAGCCCTGGTAGTAATAGATTTCGAAATGCTGGGTCTCTAGGATCTTCCACTGGTGATCGGTGTGGTAGCGGACCTTATTGATCCCGAAATCCAGATCGGCCCAAGTAGTCGAAAACATGAAAAACCAGATCAAGAAGGTTACCCAGTATTTTTTAGAATGATTTCCGGGTGAAAACCTCATTCATGTCCTTTAGGTCGGCTTGGAACCGGGTGTTATCTCAGGACAGCCACCCAAATCCCCGATTGGCTCGAGGCCGGGAGCCACAGATATTGACTGCTGATGAAGGCTATCTTCACTCCATCGGGTGAGACGGCGGGAGAACGGTGGGAGATCTGAGGCATGATGAGCGTCTCCGTTTCACCGATATTCGCGTCCAATATCTTGATGCAGTCGGTTTGGGCGAGGAAACCGAGCTTGCGTTCCCTTTCCTCGAAAACGATCTTTTGACCGTCAGGGTTCCAAGCGAAACTTTTGATTTCCAAAGACGAATCATATAGGTCCGAGGCTTTGGAACCGTCGGCCAATTCCGTCCAGATAGAGGTTTCGGTCCCTTTTTTCGTGATGTACATGTAGCGGAAACCATCTGGGGAGGGGAATACTTCCACCGCGGGGGAGTAAGATTCTTTATCGGCTCCCTTTTTCACCCGTTCCGCTTTTTCATCGTAGGAAATGAGCATCTTGGTTTTCTTTGTCGTTAAGTTGTAAATGAGGGGTTTATCCGATACACCGTCCGCATAGACGACCTCCTCTCCATCGACCGTCCAGGAAGGGGTGAGAATGGGATTGGTCGAAGAGAATAGGATGGCTGGATCCTTCTTTTTCTTTTTGCCTTTGGGTGCCTTTTTCCCTTTCGCCATCTTTTTCGTTGGTTTCGCGCTGGGTTCCTCAATCGCCAGGACCCGGAGGGAGTATTGAGTGTCGTCTTGTGTTACATAGAGGAATTCCTTTCGGGATTCGGACCATGGGTTCACTTCACCAAGCGGCTCGATCCCTGATGAGGTCAGGATGGTCACGGCACCGGTCTTAGGGTCAACTTTCCAAAGGTTACGGACACCGTCTTTGACACCGTCCATCAAGATAAAGTTACCGTTCGCGACGAAATAAGAACGGAAAGAGCTTTCTCCCGCGGGGATCTTAAAGGATTGGTTATTGGCGTCATTGGGATCGATGATCTGCAAATACCATTTCTTGTCGACATATTGGGAAAAGGCCAATTTCCGTCCGTCCTTAGAATATGTGGGATGGTCTATGTAACCGTTGAGGCTCTGTAAAGCGGAACCCAGGTTGACAAGGGTGGCGCGGGTATTGCCGAAAGCCATGGTGTTCCAGCCGACCCATAATAAAAGTCCGACCGTAGCCACCAAACTCAAAACCCTCAACCAATTCCCTCTTTCCTCATCTTTATGGAAGGGAGACATCACCAGACTGGTGACCGCAGCGATAACGGAAAAGAATCCCGCTAACAAGCTGAAGAACACTAATTGGGCCAGAACCCAGGAGAAAAATGAAAGGGCGGCCAATGTAAGGGCCAACATGGCGACCCTGAGACCGGCGATATTGGGGAATCGGTTGCTGAAATGGGCGATGGTGTACCAAAGCAAGTAGCCCAGGAATAGAAGGATCAAGAAAAGGAATGTCATTAGGCTTTTCAGTTGGGGCAGCCAATGGAACCCGGCGCAAATGCAATAAATACCAGCGAATTGAAGGATGAAAACCTGCATACCGATCAAAGGTATCTTCCAGGCATGGTTATAGTGCCTGTTCTTCTTTAGTTCGGAGGAATGTTTACGATTGTCCAACAGGCGGGCGTATCCCAAAAGGAACAAACCGATCCCAGTGAAGAAATAAGGCAAATGAGGGATGATCTGATTCACAAAAAAGGCGACATTGGCTGGCATGGGGTTCTTGAACTTGAAATAGATACCCAAAAGGATGAAGGCAATCCCGGCGATTAACAAGAATGTGCCGGTCATGAACCTGGAAAGGCCGATCAAGAACTTATTTTCGGGAAGTGGAGGGGGTGGTGGCGCGATAGGAGCCGCCTCAACAACCGGTTCAGGGGCTGGGGGTTTGGCTGGTGGATTTTTAGGTGTCTCAGGCAATTCATCCTCCTTAATATATCTCGACTAGAAAGCTCTGTAATCCAATTGGAAAGACGTTTTGGTCTTCGTGAAATAAGAGAAAGGCAATAATTCGTTCAGGAACTGCTTGAACTTAACCGGCTCGTCCAATCGAACCGAGGGTTCCCCTTTGATCCCGGCCAGATCGGCGGTCAATTGCACTGCGTCATAATAATTCCCCAGTTTGTCCACAAAGCCCAGTTCGTAGGCTTTCTTTCCAGTCAGTATCCGTCCATCGGCGTATTTCAACACATGACTTCGTATCTCAGGATCGGTTATTTGGGCCGGCTTTTTCTTCTCAAGGAACGCGATCCTTTCCTGAAAAGCGGCTTTTCGGCTGGTTACGACAGAGCCCAGGAATTGCTCGAAAACATCGTTGATAGTCTCCTGAAGATAGGCTTTTTCAGCGGGACTCAAGGGTCGATTGAAAGAGCCTGTATCCTTGAATTGGCCGCTTTTGACCGTTTGAAAATTCACTCCCACCTTCTTCAAAAGTATGGATGCGTCCGGGAATTCGGCGATCACACCGATGGAGGCTGTGATGGTACCTGGGTCTGCCACGATCTTGTCACAGGCGGAGGCAATGTAATAAGCGCCGGAAGCAGCTACGCTTCCCATGCTGGCGACAACGATCTTTTTAGCTTCCCTGGCGCTGAGTACCTCGGAATAGATCTCCTGGGATGGCGCTACCGCTCCCCCCGGGCTATCCAATCGCAAGAGGAGGGCTTTTTTATTGCTCTTTTTGAACTTACGGATGCGCCGGAGGATATCGTCACTCTCGTAGATGGGGCCATTAATTTCAATCAGAGTGATCTCGTCCGAACTAGAGATCAGGGAGGGTGTGGATTTTCCAAAGACCTTTTGGATGGAATAAACCACGAAAATGAAGCTAAAAATGAAAAAAACAAAGAATCCGATCATAACGAAAAGGAAGGTCTTATTTTGTTTGGGCTGCTCATTAGAAGATGTCGTTGGTTTCATAAGGGGTCAATGTTAACAGACCCCGAAAACCTATGCAACCGTCACAAAACCCTTATTTAGCGGAATAACTGACTGTCAATCTTTCCAACGGTTCCCAAGATATTGGCAGCCTTCCGGCCAGTTCGAAGACAAGCCTGACAATATTTCGGTTTTAACGTCGGGATTAACGATCATATCCTTGAAGTCGTCCAAAGGATAAAATGACGCGTCCTTTAATACCCCATCAGTCGTGACTTTAATATCGAATCGGCTGGCCGAAACCAAGAAATAAAGGTTCAAGACCTGTCGATGGCGGTTGGGGGGGATGGAATCCTGGACCAAGACCAGTTTTCCCACGGAGATATCCAGACCCACTTCTTCCTTGAACTCCCGGACCAAGGCCTCTTCGGCGGTTTCGCCGAATTCCATGCCGCCACCCGGAAGCAGCCAATAGCTGTTGCCATTCTTCTCGTGGCGGACCAGAAGGATCCGGCTGTCTTTCACCAAAATTCCCGCAACCCTTATCCTTATCGCTGGCATCATGACCCCTCAACGCTTGTAATCTTATTCTCAAGGATATCAATAAGTTCCGCCGAATGGGGAAAGTTATCAAGATCGAACCATTCCACTTGATGCTGGTGCCTGAACCAGGTCCATTGGCGTTTGGCGTATTGGCGGGTCCTACGAAACACCATTTCCATAGCTTCTTCTTTTGGGACAGCGCCCTGAAGGAACGCTAAAGCTTCCGAATAACCAATGGCCCCCCAGATGGGATGTTCGGGTGGTAATCCCATATTGCCTAATTTCCTGGCTTCCTCTAACAGCCCTTCCTGCCACATCATACTTACCCTCTTTCTAAGCAAGTTATTAAGGCTCTCCCGTGAGCGTTCAAGGCCGAGGAAAATGACGTTCAATTTTCCCAAAACCTCATATTCCATTCGGGATTGGGATAAGGAGGCCTTCTCTAGGGCCCGGCAGATCCTTTGTCTATCATTAGGATGTATCCTCTGGGCGGCGTTGGAATCAACATTATTCAACCACTGATGGGCTTTTTCATTGCCCATCGCTGTTACCTTTTGAAAGATTTCGTTCCTTTTTTCGGGCGTCGGAGCCAAACCGGTCGGTATACCGTCGACCAAGGCTTTCATGTAAAATCCGGCCCCGCCGATGATGATGACTTTTTTTCCGGCTGCCCAGCGATCTTTCAGGATCGTCATGGCTTCTTGAGCGAACTCTACCGCGCTCCAGGAGAGTTCGGGCTCCCTTATCCCAACCAAGTGATGTCTGACCTTTTCTTGCCACGCTCGGGGTGGTTGGGCCGTGCCAATGGGAAGCCCACGATAAACTTGGAAAGCATCGGCCGAAAGTATTTCGGCACCCATTTTCAGGGCTAGATGATAGGCAATCTCGGATTTCCCAACGCCGGTCGGCCCGACCAGAATCGGGATTTTAGCCATGCCCTCTTGAAGAGAAAGTAGGCTCAATGTCGGTCAAACCTTCGATAAAGTTCGGTCAAGGGTATGGATAGGATGGTAGGTCGGCCGTGAGGACAGGTGAAAGGCAGATTGGCTTCCCTCATCCGGTCGATCAAACCCTTCATCTGTTCCTCGTTGAGCCGGTCTCCCGCCATGACCGAGCTTCGGCAGGCCATGAAAGTGGCGGTCCTTTCACGGGATTGCTCCATACTGTTCCTGCCTTTGATCCCGGTTGATTCCTCGGCGGATAGGTCATCCAACAGGTCTTGAAGCAATTTGACGATGTTTTTACCGGCCAAATCCGACGGTACGGACCTTATCAAGAAAGTATTTCCCCCGAAGGGAGCCACTTCCATGCCCAGTTCCAGCAGGGTTTCCAAATGGTTCTTGAGGACATTGGCTTCTTTAGGGTTCAATTCGACGGTCGCCGGGACCAGAAGGGGTTGTATCTCGATGGTCTTTTCCCGGACCGCTTTCATGAACTTCTCGTAGTTCAACCTTTCGTGGACCGTGTGTTGGTCAGCGATGTAGAGCTCGGAGTCCGATTGGAAAACGATGAAGGTATTGAACATTTGGGAGAAGTTGTAAAGGGATACTTGAGGGTCGATCTTTTTGGCAGAGAGCTGGCTTTTACCCGTGGTGTCCTTATCCATGGTCATTCCGTGGCCAATGGGGGCTTGATCGACCAGCGAGGTAAAAGCGGTAACGAAAGAGCTGGCTGTCGACTGGCTGGTCAAATTCGTTTGAATTTCCTGGGCAAAGGGATAGTTCCCTTCCTTTTTTGGGTAATCGGCTTGAAGGACCACGGTTGGGTTCTGGGGTATGGCTCCCGGTTCGGTCAAGGTGCCTGTGGCCGAAAGAAGGGCTTCCCGAATGGCCTTTACGACCGCGTCATACACTTCCCTGTCCTTGGCGAATTTCACTTCCTTCTTCGTCGGATGGACGTTCACATCCACGGATTCGTGTGGCATTTCAATGAAAAGGATTGCTACCGGGAAACGCCGGGTAGGCAGAAGGGTATGGAAACCGGTCATGACCGCGTGGCCCAGGGAGGGATTGGAGATCCATCGGTTATTGACGAAAAAAAGCATGTTTTCCCTAGTGGGCTGGGTCACGGTCGGGGTACTGACCGCTCCTTTAACTTGGATATCCCCTGATCGAAGGTCCAAAGGTATGAGGGCGGCGGCTTTTTCTTTCCCCAGGACTTGGCTAAGCCTGTTCTTGAAGTCCGAAGAAGTCGCTTCCAAGGACCTTTTCCCATCCAACTTCAACTGAAAGGAGACCTGGGGGAAAGCGAGGGAATAGGTCGACACGACCTGGAAGATATGGTTTTCCTCGGTGGATTGTCTCTTCATGAACTTCAAACGGGCAGGGGTATTGAAGAAAAGGTTGGCGATGGAGATGGTCGTGCCTTCAGGCCGGCCTGTCTCCAGGGATTGGGCCTTCCCTCCCCCCTTGATCTTCACGCTCACTCCCGAGAGGGCGCCTTTCTCCCTGGTGGAAAGCTCAAAATGGGAGACCGAGGCGATACTGGCCAAGGCTTCCCCGCGGAAACCAAAAGAACTTAGGTGGGTCAGGTCGTCGACCGTATGGATCTTGGAGGTTGCGTGTTTTTGGACGGCTAAGAGCGCGTCCGTGGGGCTCATCCCCTCGCCGTCATCGCTGACCTTGATGAGCTTCAATCCGCCGTTCTGGACCTCGACCTCGATATGGGTAGCCCCGGCGTCCATGGCGTTCTCGATCAATTCCTTCACGACAGAAGCGGGTCTTTCCACGACCTCGCCGGCCGCGATCTGATTGATGACTTTTTCAGGAAGGGTTTGGATCTTGCTCATGGACTCTTAAGTTTCCTTATCGATACGGCTCATGGGGCGGTTCACAGAAGTATGGCTTGTAGGGTTTTAACAGCGTTCCAAAAAAAAGGAAAGGGGGGTGAGGTCAACCGGCCTGGTTCAAGCCGATGACCTCGTAGATCTGGACTTTCGTGGTTTTCCCTTTGAGCTTGACCGGGGAAAGTTTCTTGACGTTGACCCGGCTTCCCAATTCCTGGAAGGTCGACTCGGTGATGAATATCTGGTTGCTTTCGGTCTCCCCCTCGATTCGGGAGGCGACATTGACCATATCCCCGATGGCCGTGTATTCCATACGGCGTTCGCTTCCGATGTTCCCGACGATGGCCTCGCCGGTGTTGATCCCGAACCCTGCCTGCAGTTGGGGCCTCTTCTCGCCCTTCCACTTTTCGTTCAATACGGATAACCTCTGCCGCATTTCCACCGCCGTTTTGACGGCCTTGTAGGCCTGGTCCGGCACTTCCAAGGGGGCTCCGTAGATGGCCATGATGGCGTCGCCGATGAATTTATCCAGGGTCCCGTGATTGGCGAAGATGACATCGGACATGGCACTGAAGTATTCGTTTAATAAACTTACGATGGTCTCGACCGGTTCTTTTTCGGTGAGTGTGGTGAATCCCCGGATATCGCAGAACAGAACGGAAACTTTCCTCTTTTCACCGCCCAAGGCCATGCTCAGGCCGCTATTACGGACCATGTCGTCCACGATGTTGGGGGAAAGATACCGTTGCAAGGAAGTCCTGAGCCGCTCTTCCCTTCTCACGTCATCGAACAATTTGGCGTTGGTGATGGCGACCGCCGCCTGGTTGGCGAAGGCCGACAGGAAATACATGTCCTCTTCATTGAACGTGTTGGTCCCTTCTGCCTTGTCCACATAGATCACGCCCACGATGCTGTCCCTTTCCCAGATGGGCACGCAGATGACCGAGGACAGGGGCAGGGCTTTCAGGCTGTCACGATTTGAGAACCGAACGTCATGGACCGCGTCCAGGACCAGGACAGGCACCCTTTCCTTCAGGACCGTATCCACGATGGTCTGGCTGTAAGGCGCCTGGGCCTCGGCGGTCGTCAGGGCGTGGGTGGCGACTGGTTTCAATTCGCCGCTCTTTTCCCGCAACAATAGGAAGCCTCGATTGGCCTGCATGACCTTGATGGCCATGGCCATGATGATGCTCAGGAGGGTCTTGAGTTCCAGGACTGAATTGACGATATTCCCGACCTCATAAAGGGTCAGGAGCTTTTTATGGGCCAATTCATCGATCATGGGGGTCTTGGATTCGGCCTGGTCTTTGGAAACCTCCACGGCGAATCTCAGGCGGGTTCCTCCGACCGAGATGACATCCTGGTTCCTCAAGGGGCTTTCGGTCACCCTGGCCCCGTTCAAGAAGGAGCCGTTCGTACTGCCCAAATCCCTCAGGCTGATTCCCCCATGCCCAGCAGGACCTGGCAATGCTGGCGGGAAACGAGCGGGTCGCTCAGGACCACCTCGCAGGTATTGGAACGGCCGATGGTCGTGGTGGGACGGGCGATCTTGAATATCTGACCCTGCTCCGGGCCGGCCAGGATGGTAATGGTGATCTGGGGTTTACCCGAGGATTTGGGCGGGGTCAGTACGATACGGCCTGGGATGGAGGGTTCGGGGGTCAGGTTGGTACTCATGGTTTTCTCATTTCTTCAGGGCGTAGATCAGGACACAGCAATTGGCGATATCGGTCACGTACAGGTTGTTCTCGGCGTCGATGGCTATCCCGTAATATTTGGGGGCGATCTTGTAATTCCCCGAGGGGGTCCCGAACTCGGTCAAGTAATAGCCTTCCGAATCGAATACCTGGATGCGCATATCCCGGTCGGTCACGAAGATGTTTCGCTTGGTGTCGGTCGCGATGCCCACGGGAGCGGCGAACTCGCCCCGGCCCGTTCCTCTTTTGCCGAACTTGTTCTTGAAGACTCCGCGGGATGAGAACAATTGGACGCGGTAGTTCTTCTCGTCCACCACCAGGAGGTTCTGGGCGCTGTCCAACGTGAGGCCGGCGGGGCTGTTGAACTCGCCCAGCCTGGCGCCCTGGATGCCGAATTTGTTCAAGACCTTGCCGGCTGGGTTGAACACCCGGATCCGGTGGTTCCCGGTGTCCGAAACGTAGATATTGTCCTTTTCATCCAAGGCCAGGGCCTGGGGATGGAAGAAGCCGCCTGTGCCTATCTCGATCTTGCCGGTGGTGGGGGAGGCAGGCTCCCCGAATTTGCCGATCAATTGCCCCATCTTGCCGATGATCTGGACCACGCAGGTCTTGGCGTCCAAGACCACCAAATTCCCCCCCTGGTCCACCACGATGGAAACGGGCATGAGGAAATAGACGTCCTTGGGGTCACCCGTGTCCTTGCCGAACTTCCCGACCGAATAGAGGAACTTCCCTTCGAAATCGAACACCTGGACATTGCATTTCAAGGAATCGCACACATAGACCCTCTTTTGCGGGTCCACTCCCACCGCCACGGGCGAGATGAAATTACCTTCCTCTTTCCCGCGGGTTCCGATGGTCTTGATAAGTTTGTAATGGTAGCCCTGGTAACGGAGGGTGTTGATATCGCCGACTTCCTTGGCCTGTTTCTTGGCCGCTTCTTGGATGATGGTATGAGTCAGGACTTCCTGTCCCTTGTTCCCCACCTCGATGGTGGCGGTCAGGGCGGTGGGTGGTATCTTTTCCAGGTCTTGTCTCATCTCTAAAGCCGATTGATAGCGCTTGGAGATTTCTTTTTGCATGGCCTTCAGGATCACCGCTTCCAGTTCCTTGGGGACCGCTGCGTTCAATTGGTGCGGTTCGGGTGGGTCATCCTTGAGGATCTTGTTCAGGACCACCATGGGGACCTCGTCGGAGAATGGCAATTTGCCCGTGACCATCTCATAAAGCATAACGCCCACCGAATAGACATCGGAGGCGGGGGCGGGATGGCCCAAAACCTGTTCTTTGGCCATGTAGTAAAGGGTCCCGCCGATACCAGCGCCGTTCTTGCCGGCCTGGATCATGGCGGTACCGAAGTCGGTGATCTTGGCTTTGCGATCGGCGGTGAGAAGGATATTCCCCGGTTTCAGGTCGCGATGGATGATGTTACGGTCATGGGCGTACTGCAGGGCTGACAGGATCTGGATGATGATATCCACCACTTCTTTGTAGGTCAGGGTGGTTTCCTGGATCAGCTGGGCCAGATTCTTGCCATCGACGTATTCCATGACCATGAAAAAGATGTTCTCGGCTTTGTCAACGGTCAGGATCTGGACGATATTGGGATGGTCGAGGGAGGCCAGCAGTTTGGGCTCGGCGATGAGGGTCGTGAACTCTTCTTTTTGGTTATGGGGGATCTTGATGGCGACTTTCTTGCCGATCCAAGTGTCCTCCGCCAGCCAAACGGTCCCGAAAGTACCGCTTCCCTTGATCTCGAGGAGCTTGTATTTATCGATATTGCCTTGAAGCATTCAATCTCCTCAGCGATTTATCATTAACAAGACCGACCAGGGAAAGGTTTTCCCGGGTCTCCATCGGGTTATACACACATCAAAAACTGACGGGGCGGCGAAAAACAAACAGTGCTCTTATTTTATCAGAGCTTTTTACCCCTGTAACTACCTTCTAAAAAACGATTTATAGTAATTTTCGGTCCATCCAAAGACGTCATTTTTCACTGGACATCCCGTTGAATATCCCCTTATTTCCCAACAACATAACAACTTGATGACAAAGTTGCGTGATGGAATCGGTGAAAAAGGACGATTTAACCACAGAATTTATTTTGAGAGTTTTTGGGATCTACGCCCCAGGACCCATTTGAGTCCCTGGTGGCCCATCGTCTTGGTCACGAAGAAATAGAGGCAGGCGCCCAAGATGACAGGTAAAAGGAAATTCCAAAGCCGGTTTAAGGGTAGGTTCAATGGAATGAGGACTTTTAGGGTCAACCAAACCACCAAGCCCATCAAAGCTGTCGCCAAAAAGGTCTTCATTCCCTCTTTGGCCAGGAACCTCCAATGAAGACTTATCCCAACTTTGGGCAGGCTGGATAAAAGCCACGTCAGGTTGACCATAGCGCCTAAACCGGAGGCCAGGGCCAGACCCCAGAAACGGGTCCGGGAATCGGTGATGAATACGAAGGCCAAGAGGTTCAAACCGGCGTTGGTCAACATGGCCGCGATGGAGGAAGCCAGGGGTATCTTGGCGTTCCTGCGGGCGTAATAAGCGGGCAAAAGGATCTTGACCCCTGTGTATCCCGTCAGGCCCAAGGCGTAGAGGGCTGTGGCTTCGGAAGCGGCTTTGGCCGCCTCGGGGGTGAACCTGCCATACTCAAAGGCCAGCCGGCATGCCGGCTCGGCCACCAGCCAAATACCGACCGTACAAGGCACCATCAGGAAGAAGGAGGCGGAAAGGGCCTGGGTCAAGGTATAGGAAAAAAGCTTTTGTTTCCCCGCGTTGGATTGGCGGGCCAACAGTGGAAAAATGACCGTGGCGATGGAGACGCCCAGGATGCCGAATGGCAGCTGCATCAGGCGGTTGCCGTAATAGAGGTAGGTCACGAAACCGGTCGCCAAAAAGGAAGCGAAGAACTGGTTGACCAGGATGTTGACCTGCAGGACTGAGGAACTCACCACGGCAGGTCCCATCAGCCGGAATATCTCCTTTACCCCCGGGTGGTTCGGGGGCCAAGTGAGGCGCACCCGGACTCCCTCTTTCCAAGCCGGATAGACCTGGACCAGCCATTGGAACAGCATTCCCAGGGTCATGGAGAGGGTCCAAAGGCGGATATTCCGAATCTCTTCGTCGACTGTTCCCGCCTTCCAGAACTTCCAAATCCAAAAGCCCACGACGATCTGGGTCAGGTTCATGAAAACCGGGGCGAAAGCTGGCGCCGTAAAACGATGGAGGGAATTCAAAGTGCCCATCCAGAGGGCCCCCATGGAAACGAAAATGAGGAATGGGAAGAGAAAGCGGGTCAATAGGATGGTCAGTTGGACCTTGTCGGGTTGGCTGGTGAAGCCCATGGCGATGATATTCACGATCTGTGGCGCGAAAAGAATACCCAGAGCGGTCAGTCCGCCTGTGACCAGCGCCAGCAGGGTGAAGACCTGTGACATGAGTACCCAGGCTTCCTTGCGGTCGTCGCCCTTGAGCCTGGCGGTCAGGGCGGGGACGAAGGCGTTGGAGAGAGCTCCCTCGGCGAAGAGGTCCCGGAAGAGGCTGGGAATACGGATGGCCATGAAATAGGAATCGGATATCCATCCAGCGCCGAAAAGCACGGCGTTCAACTGGTCCCGGACGAAGCCGGTGATCCGGCTCACCGAGGTGGCGAGGGAAACCAGGCGGAAATGACTTCCTAATTTGGGGGCTTCTTTGGGTCCGGCGGAGGGTTTTTCAGGGCCTTTAACCATTGTTGACAGGCTCCCCTGCTTCGTTTACGATAAGCCTCCGTTTTTCGAGAGATTTCAACATTTTTTTGGAGGATACATGCCGCTCATTAAGTCTTCGATCAAGGATGTTCGCCGTATCAAAACCCGCACCGCTCGTAATTCCGCCGAGAAGAACAAGATCCGTACCGCTATGAAAGCCGTTCTGGCTTCCAAGACAGCCGAGGAAGCGACCAAGAACCTCAAGAATGCCATGAAAGTACTGGATACGGCCCAGTCGCACGGCACCATGAAGCGCAATACCGCTTCCCGCCATGTTTCTCGTCTTTCGTCCTTCGTTCACAAGAAGTTCGTCAAGAAGTAATCTCATTTAATGGCGGCTCCCCGCGCGGGAGCCGCTTTTTTTTGCCCCATTTCAGTATCCAACCCTCCAGCGTCACGGCCACCGCGCCCTTGCCCAGCCTTCCTGTCACGGTCCCCGCTTGCAAATGGATCAGGTCGTTCATCGCTTTTTTAAGTTCAGTCACGCTGTAATAAGCGCTTTGGTCCCAAAGGTTCTTGATGCGGAAGGGATGGAGCCCCAGTTGTTGGGCCGCCGTTCCTTGGTCCCAGCCGTTGGACCGGCCGATGGAAACCAACAGCAATTCCCTCATCCTTTGATAAAGCATCATCACAGCGCCCGTATCCGAATTGGGTGGCATACGGTCCAGGAGTTTGAGGGCCTTTTCTCCCTGGCGGGTCGCCATGGCGTCCACGAAGGGAAAGATATCCGCTTCGATGCCCGGCACGGGAAGATTGCGAACATCCTCAGCGGAAGCGGATTTCTTGGGATGCAGATAGATGAGCAGGTGTTCCAGCGCGTTCTGCAACAAGGCCATGTCCGGTCCGACCTTCTGGATGAGCACCTGGGCTCCCTCTTCGGTCAACCCGATGCCCAGGGTCTTGGCTTTTTCCAGCACCCAGCTGGTCAATTTCCAATCGGGCATCTCGGAACATTGTACCGCCCAGCCTTTTTTCTCAACGGCCGTCACGGCCTTGGAGTTCTTCTTCATCCCGGAGGCGAGGAAAAGAAGATAAGAGGAGGGATTTGGATTCTCGAAATATTCCACCAGCTGTTTGACGGCCGATTCGGAATGCCCGCCCAATATCTTTTCCGCGTGGTGTATGACGATCAATTGGCCTGTGGCGAATAGCTGGCTGGTCTGGGCCGTGGAGACCACGTAGGTCATGCCATGCTGGGCCCCGTCCAGGGTCTGGATCGTCCCGTCCTGGTTCGCTTTTTGGAAAGCCTGGCGGAACAGCTTGTGACCTTCGGCCAACCCGCCTTCCGAATCCCCGAAGAAAAGGATGAGGAACGGCAGGGGTTTCTTTTTCAGGTTCCCCGTGAAATCGTCAAAGTACAAGGAGGTCCCCCGTTCCCGGCCCGGTCATTGGGTGATCCCGGAGGGGATGGGAAGATTGGAAAAGGGTGTCGCCATCGGAAGCAGGTTCCCCTTGGTGGCCGGCGGTACAGTGGAGATAGGCGAGGGCGCCTTGGTTTCCTGGGGTTTGACATAGAAGAAGGTAATGCCCACTAATTGGCCGTCGATGGTCAGGTGGATAGTGTAGAGGCCGACGTCCCTGGGCAATCCGGTCTGTCCATATTCGGCGTTCATATGGTCCATCCCCACGGTCATGGTCAGGAGGAACCACTGGTAGGTATCGTTCTGGATGGTCAGGCACCGGTCGGTGAAGGCCACCTTGAATTCCTGCTCATATTTGACGATCCGGGTATTCGCCGGGTTGAACCATTCCACCGTGGCGGTATGGATGCGGCTGGAGGGCTTGGTCATGAAGTAGGCGTAGTAACAGACCTGGGTGTTCTTATCCAGGAAGAAGTAATTGACGCTGTCCGAGGGGTAATTGTTCACGATCTTGGAACAGGTGATGAGGTGGCTGATCACGATGTCCTGGTTGCCCGTGGGGGTGGGCCTGACCTCGGGGTTGGGCGCGTCCTGGACGACCGTGCCGGCGGTCTTATCGGTGGTGGTCTTGGGCACCCCGCCGGTTATCCATTGCAATTCGGCCATGGCGCAAGGCGCGTAAGAAAGCAAAAGTAATGACCCTATCCATAGACCGGTCTTCAAATGGTTTTTCATGGTTTCAAAAGCTCCTTTGGGTCTAGAACGGCGCTCTTCTTATTTCTCAATAACCTTCCAGTACCCGGCGCACGATCAACCTAGCCATTTCATCCTCTAACTGCGCGATGGCCTGGTCCCTCGTTTGTTGGATAGCGCCAGGATAATAGTTGGTGTAGTAGTAAATACTGTGGTTCTTACCGTTGTCTTCAAGGAATGTTTTCTTTTCCTGGGTGTCTACCGCCGCGATGTCGTAGACCAAGGTCTCTTGATATTGCTGGACCGCGTTGGTCTTGGGGTCGTAAAAGATGGGATCTTCCCGGAATTCACGGATGATGACTTTTACCACCAGATCGGCCTTGTCCGCGTCCTCGATTCCAACCCTTCCGTCCAGTTGGAAATTGCGCAAGATCGCTTCTTTTACTTGGGTATCCAAAGCGAACCAGCTGGTACGGTTATCCACCCGATCCACCCCGACCGTTTTGATGTAGGAAGGAATGACCAATACGGCCGGCCTACAGCCGCTCAGACCAAGTAAAATGGCGCCGGACAATAATGAAAGAAGGTATTTGTTCATGAAAACCTCTTTGAGTTTTTGGTCCTACTGCTTCACGATGAAATTCGCCAGTTTGTCTTTCACCCAGATAAGCTTGACCACTTGGTCCGGATTTACTACCTTCGCGACCTTCTCATCCGTCTTGGCCAGGGCCAAGATGGTTTTTTCATCCAATCCCGTGGACACATTCACCCGGGTCTTGACCTTGCCGTTCACCTGGATGGCGATCTCCACCGTGTCCGCCTTCAAAAGCGTAGGGTCGCAGATCGGCCAACCGGCCATCAGGATATGTTCCCCCTTGCCCAACTTGCTCCACATTTCATCAGCGATGTGGGGCGTGAAGGGTCCCAAAAGCCTGACCAGGGTCTCGACCGCCTCCCGAACGATGGGCGTTTTGGCCTGGGGTGTGTCCTTGTAATCGTACAGCATGTTGATCAATTCCATCATAGCACTGATGGCGGTGTTGAATTTGAAGCCCCCATTCATGTCCTGGGTGACCTTGTCGATGGTCTGGTGGGTTTTTCGACGTATTTCTTTATCCTGCTCGGTCTCGGCTTTGGGTTCCCCGCCCTGGGCGAAATCGGCCTTTTCCAACAGTTCCTGGTAGAGTTTCCAGACCCGGTTCAGGAAGCGGAAACCTCCCTCCACGGCCCGGTCGTCCCATTCCACATCCCGCTCGGGTGGGCCGATGAATAGGGTATAGAGGCGGAAGGTGTCAGCCCCGTATTTGGCGATCAGCTCGTCGGGCTGTACCGAATTGCCCTTGCTCTTGGACATCTTCACCCCGCCTTTGGTGATCATCCCCTGGGTGAAGAGACGGGCGAATGGCTCATCGAAATTGATGATGCCCTGGTCCTTCAAGACCTTGGTGATGAAACGGGAATAAAGCAGGTGCAATATGGCGTGTTCCACCCCGCCGATATATTGGTCCACCGGCAGCCACTGGTTGACCGTCTTGCTGTCGAAGGCCTGGTTGTCGTCCTTGGCCGATACATAACGAAGGTAATACCAGCTGGAATCCACGAAAGTATCCATCGTGTCGGTCTCTCGTTTGGCGTCGGCCCCGCACTTGGGGCAGGCGGCCTTGACGAAAGAAGGAACGGTCTTCAGGGGCGACTCACCGGTTGGTTTGAATTCCACATCCTTAGGAAGAAGCACAGGCAGGTCTTTCTCAGGTACAGGCTGCCAACCGCACTTCTCGCAGTTGATCATGGGGATAGGCGCGCCCCAATAGCGCTGGCGGGATATCAGCCAGTCCCTCAGGCGGTAGGTCACGGCGGCTTTGCCCAGTTTCTTTTCCTCAAGCCAGGCCGATATCTTGGCCTTCGCCTCGTCCACTTTCAAACCGTCCAGTATCTGCGAATGGACCAGGGTTCCGTCCTCGGTGTAGGCCTCGTTCAAGGGGTCTTCCGGCCCGCCATCGAGGGCTTGGATTACCCGGATAATAGGAAGGTTGTACTTTTTGGCGAAATCGAAGTCACGGGTATCGTGGGCCGGGACAGCCATGATGGCTCCCGTCCCATATTCCATCAGGACGTAATTGGCGATGAAGACCGGGATGGACTTCCCGTTCACGGGGTTGACGGCCTTGATGCCGGTGTCCAGCCCCAGCTTCTCGGCGTTCTCGCCGGTTCTATCCAGCGAGCTTTGTTTCTTGATCTTGTCGATGAAGGCCTTTACTTCGGCCTCTTTGGGTGTTCCCTTCACCAGCTTGGGCACCAGTGGATGCTCAGGGGCCAAGACCATATAAGTGGCGCCGAACAGGGTATCGGGCCTGGTCGTGAAGACCGTGATGGATTCGTCTTTTCCCTCGACCTGGAACCTCACCTCCGCGCCTTCGCTTCGCCCTATCCAGTTCCTTTGCATGGTCTTGACCCGTTCGGGCCAGTTCTCGAGACGGTCGATATCTTTCAAAAGCCGGTCGGCGTAAGCGGTGATCTTGAAGAACCATTGTTCCAGATCCTTCTGTTCCACCACCGAATCACAGCGCTCACAGCTTCCATCCACCACCTGCTCGTTGGCCAGAACTGTCAGGCAGGAGGGACACCAGTTCACATAGGCCTTCTTGCGGTAAGCTAGACCCTTCTCGTAAAGCTTCAGGAATATCCATTGGGTCCAACGGTAATAATTGGGCAGGCAGGAAACCACTTCCTTGTCCCAGTCGTAACCCATGCCCCACTCGTAGAACTGGCCCTTCATGCGCTCGATGTTGTTGAGCGTCCATTTTTCCGGGTGGACGCCCTTGTGGATGGCCGCGTTCTCCGCCGGCAGTCCGAAGGCGTCGAAACCCATGGGGTTCAAGACGTTGAATCCCCTGGCCTTGAAATAGCGGTAGACCGCGTCGCCGATGATGTAGTTACGGCCGTGTCCGGCGTGAAGGAAGTCGCCCGAGGGATAGGGGAACATGACGAGGGTGTAGTATTTCTTGTCCGTCTTGGTCAGGTCGCAGGCGAAGACTTTCTTGTCTTTCCAGGTCTTTTTCCAGCGTTGCTCTATCTCGGTGAAATTGTAGGCTTCCATGGGGTCCCTTCTGTTGGTTGAGGCAAGAGAGGAAATTATAAGGTTTTTTGGGAAAAAACCAAGTTTTCAGGTGGGTTTGTCATCTTTCTGGGGTAGTGCTTTCTAGGCCTTTCTTTCTCAGACCGTCAACAAGGTTTATAACTTCACCTAGATTTGTTCAATGATAAAACCATTTTTTCCAATTGTTGGTTTTTGGGATAGGCGTGGGGCTTGGAATGGATTCTGGTTCGCGAAAGTCTACTATGTCCGCTTCGCCCTCGTCTTGAGCGATCGTTTGATATTGAACCTGGATAGTCGATAGTTCTTTTCCGATTTTTTGGCGTTCAAACGAGTCTTTGCTCTTTTGATTTTTACGATGTTCTAAAAAGTCATCGATTTTTTCTTTGTTAACGACATACCTGAAATCCGTCTTTATGTCATAACCATCCGGTCCCCACATATAAGAGAAACCCGCTCCGTTATAAAAAATTTTGTAATTCGCTGAATTCTGGTCATTTTCACGAATGTATCCCTTCTGCCATAAAACTTGGAAATCGTCTTTTTGGGGGTCGTATTTGAAATGGGTGAGGGTGATGATATCCTCACCTTGTCCACCCATCACCTCCGATGATGCTTCGAATTTCTCCAGGTCAAAATTGTCGATAGGTAAATCCGTCAGTTTCTTGATTGTTTTGTTTTTGATCGAAAAGCTGAAAGCACCGCCTGTTGTCCAGGTGTAGTCATCTGAAGCTCTTTGGTTAGACCCAAAACCGATGATCTTGTCCCCGCATTTGATCAAATGATCCGCAAAACGCACCGGAAGTTTCAGAACATCGTGGTTCCCATTCGCGGTATTAAAGACCACCAAATCACCATTAGAGAGAAGATATAATCTGTTTTCATCGGCCACCATGTCGTAATATTCAATTTTTTCTTCCGGGGGGTCGACGTTCTTTTTCGTCACCACTCCATGGTCGATCAGAAACAAACCACCACGGCTCAAATAATAGTCCTTTTCTCCGGATTTAAAGGTTTTGAGGACAGAAAACAAGGGCCATGTTAGGTAAGAAATCATTTTTGTGGTTTTTAAATCCAGCGACATAATGCCTTGCGACCCTCCGAACCATGCTTTGTGACCGCGTATCAAGAACAAAGAAAAAGGTCTGATCGTAAAACGATAGGCTTTTTGTCCTTTCAGGTCCGCCAAAGATTCATGGGAAAACTGTTCGCCACCGGAGTCTCGGATCAACATCCAGGAGGGCTTGACGGGATCGTCGACAACTTCCACTTCGGAATAAACCATACCTGGATATCCGTTTGGAATTCCTGCCTTGGGGGTGTTCAAATTCGAAAGGGGTGAGGGGTTGTTGATATCATAATTTTCATCGGGTGAGGTGTTTGATGGGGCGACGGAATAGGACCACTTCCCTGTGGAAAGATCGAGGGATTTTTCACCGTTAAGCGTTTTGAAATAAATCTTATGCCCTTGTGTGTGGATATCCGTAATGTTGTTTTGGTCGACGAAAGGATGGGTTTCATCCGCCCAAGCTGAAGAAAGAAGAGTGGCCAAACCAATAAGGAATAAAGGAAACACTTTATTCATTTTGACCCTCAGTTCCCTTTCTTTTCAAAAGGAAGTACTCGAACTTTTGGTCCTTGCCCCAGGGGGTTTGATGGATCTCGGAGGTTTCCTGGAGCAAGTCGAACCCTTCCCCGAATTCTTCCCGAACCAAAGCGGCGTCATATTGACGGACGTTGAGATTACTGCATTTGTCCGGGCCGTCCTTGGCGAAAGCCGAGAGGATGAGATATCCTCCCTTTTTCAACGATCTCCTTACGCGAGCGACATACTTTTCCCTATCGATTTTTTCGGTCAAGAAATGGAAGACGGCCCGGTCATGCCAAAGGCCAAACTTTTCGGTCGATTCGAATTCGGTGATGTCACTGACGAGCCATTTGACCTTGCCTTCCAACTCGCCCAATCTTTGTTGGGCGTATTGAAGGGCTTTCTCGGAAATGTCCAAGACCGTTACGTTCTGGAATCCCTGTTCCAATAACATATCAACCAATAAGGAGGCTCCACCTCCCACGTCGATGACAGGTTCTTCTTTTGAGACGTCTGTGGAAGTTATCAGGTCCAAGGATTTTTGGGGGTTCTCCTGATACCAGCTCACCTCATTGGGCTTTTTCTCGCCGTATATCTTTTCCCAATGGGTTTTTCGGTCGAACATAGCGTTCCTTTAAACCTTTCGGGTGTTTCCCAGCCCCAACAGCCATTCCTTGATGACAGGCCTGACCTCGGGACGAACGACAATATCCAAGTGGTTCACGCCCTCCAACACTTTTACGACGCCTTTAGTATATCGAGAGATCACCAGCTTGAATTGATCGGCGTAAAAGACCTCGTCCTCCGAACCCACGACGACCAAAAGAGGTTGGGTGATGGCGGCCAGGTCTTTTTGATAATCCCTTGGGCCGTAGGAAACATTGAGCCGATAGCTATAGGCCAGGGTTTCGGTGCCGTTCTTGGCCGCTGGGGGCATATTGAATTCGATGACCTTCAACCCGTTGAGCCAGGGTATCCCGGCTTTATTGAGCATGGTCAAACCGATGATCCGGCCTATGTGGGGCCAGGCCCAAACTCCCGGTGCGGGCCTTATGGTCGGGGCGTTGTATTGAAGGTAAGGTGCAAGAAGCAGGTAGGCGTCGGCTTGGCGCCCGTATTCCCCGCCCGCGAAACGAACCGCCAGCCCTCCCCCGGAGGAGTGACCGCCCAGGATGAGCGGCCCATTTGGATTATCTTTCCGGATCAGGGCGATCAGGTCCGCCAGGTCGTCCTCCATTTGCCCGATGTAATCCACATCGCCCCGCCTTGCGGGCGAAGGGCCATGCCCCCTTAGGTCGGGGGTGAATACCTGGGCCAATCCTTCCGTGCTGATGAAATTCGCTAATGGCGGGAAGTATTGGCTATGCCACCCGGACCCATGCAATAAAATGACGATCTTTTCAGCGGAGGACGGATAGTGCCGGTAGCCGAGTTTCTGCCCATCCCTCGCGGTGAATGTTTTTAAAGCTGGAAGGGTTCGGTAGTCGATGATCATGTTCTTGAACTCAAGTCCATGGGTAGGGACCGGCTTTTTAGACATGCCGAAAAAGACCAACAAAATAGCGAAAGAGAAATAACCCAAGACCATGACCAGCATGGAAATGACAAAGTCCAATAGCATCTTTTCCAATGGTTATCTCCTTCCTCGTCTGTCTAATGATAGCCCAGGTTGGACGGTCAATAACCCCGGATTTTTTGCAATTCCTGCTCGCCGTGCTTGTTCTTGATCACCGTGAGATTCCAGGCCTGGAGGCTTTTGTCCTCTCCCTTGCGAGAGAAGAAACCATACAAGATCTCCTGGATGTTCGGCGGGAAATCAGGCAAGACCTTCCAGAATATTTCCTCCGGTTTCAACTGGGCCAGGACCATTCCGTTATATTCGACGCCCAAGACGACCAGTACATCCCTGAAATCCAGTTCCCATAGATCGGCAATATATTTGGCCATGATCCCATATCGGACCGCGATGGCCTCCGCCCGCTCTTGGGATGACCACTTCTCGCCCGTTTGGCAAGCCAGCCTCCGGGGGTCCGGAAATTCCCACTGGACGTCGTACGGCCAGTTCTGGGCGATGGAATTTTTTGTTTCGACGTCGCTTTCAAGATAGAGCTTGGCCAGTTCCATATAGGCTTCACGTCTATCGGTCATCTTGATGATGGTTTCTAGGTCCAAGGTCGTTCCTTATTGGAAGATATGCGGATGGTTCTTACTTTATAGACGGGTATTGGCGGGTTTTATTCCAGGATGGTTTAAATTAAAAGGATTTGTTTTGGAAATTATTGATTGTTAATGCGGAAATCCAAGGGAAAAGACCAGATCCTTATGACCTATTATGGAGTAATGGTAGCCGTAGGGGTGCAATTGAAAAAGACAGGCAGAGGGGATTGGGGTACCGCCGCCAAGATCTGACCGAATGCAATATAATTACATGGAATCGCGACAGCTCCCGGAGTCGCGTAGGGTAGGGTTGGGGGTGTGGCGATGGGTGTGGGAAAGACGGGAAGGCCAGAACACACTTCTATAAAATTGGGATAGGTACATATCGAAGTGTATACGGGTCTTTCCACACCACAAGTAATCTCCACACCAACTCCCACAACCATCCAATGGCTAAAATCCACAGGGGGTGTTGGGATTGGCAAAGTATTATTCGCGCTATTCCATTCTGAAACATTACGGATAACATAGTTATTGGGTGAATTTGTAAACTGGACCATCTGTGACAAAGGTGTCCAAACGCAAGTAGGGATAGCGGGCGAGGGCGAAGGGGTTGAAGTTGGGGTCGGTAACAGGCTTGGGAGCGCGGCAGGCGTTGGGTTGGTTGGAAACAGTTTGTTGCAAGCCACTGGGATGACGCAAATAAAGATGAACAACGAATTGATAAGAAGCTTTTTCATATCCCGCCTCGTCCTCTTGATGTTCAAATTTTACCGCTTTTTTACTAAAATTAAGTTTCCCCTCACATATAAGACGCAACAAAGGCCGGTTTATTCCCTAAATAGTGCTGAAAAGTGAAGATTTCATTGGGTATTAAGAACATCCCAGGCTTGGTAAACGGACGACCAAGAAATGAGATGCCATTCCCTACTGGTCCATCTTATCCAGCATCCGGTCGATCTGATGTTGAAGATCTTGGTCCGAGCCCTCGAAACTTGTATTGGGCTGATACTGGGGGTTGTTCTTATCCAGGAAGTTCCTGGTGTTGAAAACGCAAACCCAATCCACCCCGTCCCCTCGTGACTCGGCCCAAGCGAAAGTGCCCGGCATGCTTCCGGACCTGGCGTAATAACCGCCTGGTCTCAGCTTCATTTGCTCCCGAAGTCCGTTCCCCCAAACCTTATATAGATGGATGAACTGCGCCAGCTCGAACGCCGAACAGGCGATACAATCCGCCACCTCATACATAAGTTGGTCTCCCCCATACGCGGCGGGCGCGATCGAAAGGGAGATCGGGTCAGCGGTCAGACCGCTCCCCTCGTCCTCATAAGGAGGTTCCCCCGGGGGCTGGGACCCCTTGGCTGTCGGGGATATGTGGACGGGGTCCAGGCCAGCCGGTTGAAGTATCTTTTGGTTCACGTAATCGATGAATTTAAGCCCGCTCACTTTTTCCACCACCATCGTGGCCAGTAAGTAACCGTAATTAGAATAGGCGTCTTGAGTGCCGGGCGGATGGTCCAGCATCACGTTCTTGTACATATAGGTCGCCATGTCCTGTTTGGTGACCGCCTGTTGCAAACCCATGTCGTTGGCGATCTTGCGCATGCTGAAGACCGGGTCGAATCTGGACACCTTAGGGTCGTAGCCTCCTTTATGGTCCAATAACTGTTGGATGGTGATGGTGTCGCTTTGAGGGTCCAGCGGCTTGGAAAACCCCAGCAAGGGATAGACCTTGGTGTCAGGGGTCAGCAATTTGCTGTCGTAGAGGGTTTGAACGGCTTCCTCGACGAAAATCTTGGTGCAGCTCGCCAGCCGGAATGGGTCAGAGGGCTGGATGATTCGGTATCCAGGCTCAGCCCAGGTATAGGCGCGGGCGTATTTTAACTTACCGTTCTTCATGATGACGAATTCCCCGGCCCGCACCCCATTGGCCTTCATGAAGGTTTGGAACAGGTTGTCGAACCCGGACAGGTCGAGCACTTTTTTACCCGTCACCACCCATTGACGCTGGGAAACGGCGTCACTGTTCCCGTTGGCGATGGTCGGTATGGGCACTCTCATGTCGATATATTGGGTATCGATCTTCTCGGTCCGGGAACAACCAAGCCCCAAGAGGGAAAATAATAGGAATAAGAATAAGTAACTATTTTTCATTACGCCTTAGCTTTCAATATTTCCAGGTGGCTTTGATCCATTTCCTGGCGTTGGGGGTTTGGGTTGGGTCCTTCGCGCGGGCCCGCAGATAGGCGATGATGGAGTTGGCGTAAACATGGCCCAAGCCGATGTCGGTTTTAAGACATTTCAAAAGGTCGGCGTGTTCCGCGTTCAACTTGCCCTTCTGGATGTAACCCTTCTTGATGGCCAACCGCCAAAATTCCTCGGGCGATTTTCCCCACTTGGCCTGAATGTTTTCGGCGTAGGCTTTGAACTTGGGTGGGTTAGCTCTCAAGATCGTTTTCTTATCACATTTAGTCCCTTCAAATATCCAGCTGAATGCCCCCGAACAGCGGTACGGTTGAAGCGGTGATTCCGCTAGTCACGAAGATCACGTTGCAGTGGGCCTCCACGAAGATATTGATGAAGCTTTTGAAATTGGTGTGGGCCCCGGCGCCCAACATCATGTCGAAATAGGAATAGTTCTGGGGAGGGATCAAGTGACCTTCTCCCGAGTCGTCGGTGACCGTTTGAAAGGACATGCCGACCCCGGCCAGCGCGTAAGGCTGGACCACGCCGATGAATGGGGTCCATTTAATTTCCGGAAGTATCCTGTCCTCGGTCGTGTAAATGATGGTGTATTTGCTTTCCCAGGTGAGGTCGATCCATTGCAGTTGGGCCGACCATTGGGGATCAAAACTGTATCCAACGTCGATGACCGTTCCGGCGGGCGTGGGGTTGTACTCCGACTGGTCCCCCAAGTTCTTCCCTCCCCCCAGCTCAAAGTACAGACCCTGGTGGTAGTAATTGGCCGATTCAGCAAAAGCAGGGGATACCATGAACAAACACAGGCCAATCAATAGAAAATGTTTCATATCCAACCTCCGATTGAATCGAATGATATTTAAACCATTAATGGATCTTACGGACGAGCGAGTTGAACGCGTCCGCGACATAAAGATTCCCGGAAGCGTCAAGGGCGACCGCGGCGGGACGATCGAAAGACGCGGAAGTCCCGGTCGCGTTGGTGGAACCAAGGGTCAATTGCCCCGCTAAGGTCGTGACCACACCGCCAGGGGTTATTTTTCTGATCATGTTGTTCAAAATATCCGCCACATAAACATTGCCGCAATTATCGACCGTAACCCCGGTAGGAGAATTGAACGAAGCGGAGGTTCCAGTAGCGTTCATAGAACCCGTAACCGCCGCCGAACCTGCAAGGGTTGACACAACGCCGCTTGGGGTAATGGCACGGATCATATTATTCACCGTGTCCGCGACATAGATCGTCCCAGTCGAATCCACGGCGAGTCCCTGAGGGGCCGTGAACGACGCTGCGGTACCAGTTCCATTGGCGGAACCGGGTGTCGTAGAACCGGCGAATGTCGAGACCAAACCGCCGGATGTGATCTTGCGGATCATACAATTCCCTGTATCGGCGACATAAAGGTTATCCGAACTATCCACCGCAATCCCAAAGGGGTAATTAAAAGAAGCGGCGGTTCCCGTACCGTTCGCGCTGCCTGGAACGCCGACAGTCCCAGCGATGGTCGTTACCGCGCCAGAGGGAGTGATCTTGCGGATCAGAAGGTTGTAGGTATCGGAGACAAACACATTGCCGGCGTTGTCAACCGCGATACCGCCGGGTTGATTGAAGGAAGCGGCAGTGCCTATCCCATCGACGGCGCAACAAGGTCCCCCGCCCGCGAAGGTCGTTACCGCGCCGGCAGGCGAGATCTTACGGATATCGTTGTTGTTAAAATCCAACACATAAATATTTCCCGCTGTATCGACCGCCACGCCGTCCGGGTCATTGAATAACGCGGCGGTCCCGGTCCCGTCGAGAAGACCTGTAACCCCCGCTGAACCGGCCAAAGTCGACACCACACCAGCATTGGAACAGGAAGAACCGCCTGGGGTCGGGGTGGAGGAAAGGGGGCCGACGACGTACAGTTTACTGCAAGCGGTGGGGATGGTTAACGCCGCCAATAAAAGCAAACCACCGCAGATCGTCAAACAAAGGGATCGATTCATAAGTTTTCCTATTTCAAAGTTAGATCTGGAATAAATATTCCGTGACCACATAAGAAACGCTCTTGAAAATAATGAACTGTCTGAATTATATCATCGGTTTTTGAGGTGTCTGGCCTGTTCCCTTACCTATAAGACTATAAATTTACGAATTTATTCCTAGGAAAAGATGGAATTGATCTTATTTCAACCGTTTGAAAACGTTCCGGAGGGCATTATCCGATTGTTCGGTGGTCATCCCGGCATTTCTACCTATAGGAATGAACTGGAATATGGCGTTCAAAAGGGCCGCTAAACCGATGACGAATATGATTAAAAAACTTCTTAATCCCTTGGGCTGATAGACCCCGGCATGGGCGGGATTGGCCGGGTCATAGTCTACCTCGACCAAATCACCTATCTGGGGATTCCAACCTTTCGAGATGATACCGGTGGAAAAAGTTATCGGTTCCCCGTTTTGTGCCGTGAAGGCTATCTTCGGGTATAGGTTCCTACCCGGATAACGCGCGTGAATGATTTCGATGACCTTCCCTGTGGTTTTCGTCGCGTACTTCACGAACAACATCGGGTAACTTCTGAGAAGAAAATAACTACCCAGGACCATCAGGATAAAACCCGCCAAACCAAAAGTGATCCTTTTACCCATGGTGTTTTGCAATCAAACCCTCCGGCAATGGACATCCCAGTTGAACTTTTATGCTTATTCCTAAATTAAGCTTTATGCTTTTTGTCATTCGGTTTGAATTTGATCCCGAATGCAAACACAACCCCAAAAATAATCAATATCCAAGGATCGATAAAATATTCTATGTCGTAAACTTTTATGTTTAGAGCATTAGATGGATCGAAAAAAATATTGATCTTTTGACCCACGGAATAACTGCTGGTATTAGCGACAACGGTGATCGGTTTACCATCTTGCGGATTAATAAAGTCAGTCGACAACTTCCAATAACCATGGCCAAATCGACCAGCTCCCGAAAATTGTGCCGCTTGAACAACTTCGACGGTTTTTTCTTGGGCCTTCATAAAGAATAAAACGTTGTTAATAAATGAAAACAACCCATAACCGATCATTAATAAGGGCACTATCATTTTAAATATAACGTTAATGTTTTTCATTTTTGTTCCGAGGTTTGTGGAATACTTTGTATCCAACAAACACGAACGCGACGGAAAAAAGCATCCAAAACCCCAGCAAATACGCAGGCCATTCAAACCATATAAAAGCCGCGAAGGAAAGGGCGATAAGAATTGAGCACGTTATGAGGAGCAACAGATCTTTCAGTATTTTCGCAGGGTCTTGGTGATTGATGGATCGAGTGAATACGAAACCAAAGAGTGAAACACAAACAAGCCCTAAAAGACAAACAGGGTCGTTGTATTTGGGCATCATCATTTCAACGAAAAGGATCGCGGCCCAAGGCCACAATAGGGACACCCAAGAAATGAACGCCTTTTTATTTTTATGCATTTTGTGATCTCTCCGGCGAACCGTTAAGGAAACTCAACCTTTGGAAAAATTATTAGCCTTTCCCTTATGGGATACCCATGTAACAAGGGATTTCTACTTCAAGCCGTGCCGTAAGGGGCCATTTCACAAAACGTGTGCATTAGAAATAAAAATGTACAGACACTCCGCTCAAGGTGAGCCCCGTCAATACGAACGCGGTGCGGTAATTAGAATATTTTATGGTGTAATTCGCGCCGACGTTGTATTTGGGATTGAAGGTTTCGCTGATCCAGCCGTCATTATACGCCCCGGAATAGGCGAGGTTTCCCTGAACCGAAAGCGAGTCGCAAAAAGGTAAGTAATATTCGAATCCAAGCCCGGCCGACAGCAGGAAAGTTTCCGAATAACAATCCTGGATCTGGTAGGTAATGTTGTAGTTGCTGCTCCAATTCACTTCTTCTTGACTGAATTGGGCGTAAGTGGCCCGGAACAGAGCCTGGAGCCTGAGATCATGCAGAGGGGCCGAAAGATTGTCCCGCAACTGCAAACCCCCACCCCAAGTGGTGTTGGGGAAATTCGTGGAATTGCCGTTGAAGTCAGTGCCCATATAGGAACCAGCATTGGCGGTGGCCAGGATATCAAGGGCCGTCTGGTTCGAAATCCAATAGGTGGTGTCCAGGGATAAAAGGTTGTTAGTTACGAAGTTATTGTAAGAAGTATTTTGGACCTCATCGACGCGGATGTACTCGTAGCCGATGCCGAACTTCCCCTCAAAGCTCAGTGGTTTATCCACTGGGGTGGGGGAGGCTGTTGGAACCGTTGTGGGGGTGGGAACGAGCGTTACGAGGGGCGGTGGAGAAACGAAAGTGTCCGCGATTTGCGCCAGGGCCGCCGTCGTCACCAAACAGAATACCGTCGTCGTTAATATGGTTTTAAGAATAGTTTTATTCACAATTTCTCCTTTAGGAGTTTTTTTAGCCTTACTAATGAAGCTGTGTTTCACCTAGGACAATATTTTAACCCAATTTCCACCTTCAAGGGTTTGCCCAAAGCGTCATGCCCTGAACCGTGACGAAGTCTCTGGTTCAGGGTTGCCATACCTATAAGACGTCAAAAAGCTGGATTTATTCCGATGGAAAGTTGGAAAGCTTTATCAGGGCGAGTGCCAGATCTGGTTGGTGGAGTTGGTGCCATTCTGACCGTCGATGACCCACATTTCGTTGTTGTACACCACGGAAGAATGGTTGCCCAAGGGGCCGAAAGGCCCGGAAGCGTCCGTTTGAGTCCAGTTGGTCCCGTTCGGGGAAGCCCAAACATCGGAAAGAAAACTCCAGCTAGTGCCGTTGTAATAGGCTCCGGCGATGACCCACATTTCGTTGTTGAAGACCACGGAAGTTTGATACCCTCGGCCGTTGAAACCCGCGCTGGCGGTCGCCTCGGTCCAATTGGTCCCGTCGGGCGAACTCCAGACATCGGTATAGTTGGTGCCGTTGTAGTTCCCTCCAATGACCCACATCAGGTTGTTGAATACCAGGGCGGTCAAATTGGTCCGATAGCCGAAGGGGCCGTTGGTCACATGGGTCCAGGAAGTCCCATTGTTGGATGTCCATACGTCGTCATAAACATTGGTCCCGTCGTAACCGCCGATCAACCACATGGCGTTCTTGAAAACGACCAGGCCGAATTCCATCCTGGTGTTGAAGCCCGCGGCGGCTGTTGCCTCGTTCCAGGTGATGCCATCCGTCGAGGACCAAACATCCGAATCGCAAACCCAGTTGCTGCCGTTGTAGAGACCGCCTCCCACCACCCACATGGCGCCGTTGAAAACCACCGAATCATGCCGCTCCCTCCCGCTGAAAGCCGCGGCGGCTGTCGCCTCGTTCCAGGTGATGCCGTTCGTGGAATTCCAAACATCATTCATTTCTGAACCCGTGAATCCGCCGATCAACCACATTTCATTGTTATAAACCACGGTACTTTGACCTTCCCGATAACCTGTAGGAGCGGTAGTGGAAGCCTCGGTCCAACTTACTCCGGCGCCAGGGATGGGGGTTGGGGTCGGGTTGGAAACAGCGGCCAAAGGAGGAAGAGAGTAGGTTTTACTGCATGCCAAAGGGATCAAAGCTAAGGGGAGGATAACGAGGATAGAAAGCTGGATACGAAGGTTCAAATTGTCTCCGATTGGGGATGGGTTCTACGACGAAGGAATTATAACACAAGGATGAAAAGGGTCCGTCTGACATGTCCTGCCGAATAAGAACTCAAAGGAAGGATTCATTCAGTGGAAAAGGTTGGCGGGCGCCAATAGAACAGGTTTTCGCGGGATAATGGCCGTCAAAAGAATGAACCGGGGTCAATCCCAGTTTTGCCGAGTCAAAAAGCCGCCTCAATTCCCTTTTTTCGGATCTTTAGGGCTGACTGTTGCCCGTGGTTTCAGCGATCTATCGACTGTTCCGGACATCTTCCTCACCCGAGGACGGGTTTTGTGGGCCAGGCGTTGGCTCTCCATTTTTTCGATCATCTGTTTATGGGCCGTGATTGTGGGGTTCGCCGTCTGGGCAAGGCCTGTTCCGACGAGTAGCGCCGACCAAACCAAAACCATCGTTAATGTGACCGCCTTTTTCATGACTACCTCCCTGTTAAAGGACTCCCCTTTGGGGGACATTTCGTTTTCTCTCAGCCCTCTCTGGGCGTTCCTCATGGCGTGGAAACCGGTGTCGGGGTAGGCGTGGTACAAGTGGGGTTTGAAGTGTAAGCCACACTAACCCCGGCATATTGAATTTCCGGTATCTCAATATTGATAGCCGTACAGCTCAACGGATTATTGATCACGTTCACGCTTGCGGCGAAATACCCCAGACCAGTGTTCTCCTCCAAAGCCGTCAGATCGGTGATCTGGTTGTTGCCCATGTAAAGAAAGACAAGTTTCGTCAAGCCGGACAAAGTGGAGATGTCGCTTATCTGATTGAAACTCAGGTCGAGATAACCGACCTTCCCCAAACTGCCCAAGGGGGAGATGTTGACGATCTGGTTGCCGCTCAAATGGAGACCAGTGAGATTGGTCAGGTTTGACAAGAAGGAAAGATCGCTGACCTGGGCGTTGTTCAAGTCTAGAGAGTTGAGGTTCTTGAGCCCGGACAAGGCTGAATAATCGCTGAGGGGGTTTCCACTCAGGTCCAGGGTGACCAGGGGCGCGGTCGACAGGCCAGTCAGGGGGGAAAGATCGCTGATCTTATTCGACCCCAGGTAAAGGTACTGCAGTTTCACCATATTGGACAAGGCCGAGATATCGCTGAATTGGTTGACCCCCAAGTTCAGGAAGGTCAGTTTGGTCAGGCCGGACAGGGGTGAAATGTCGGTGATCTGGTTGAAGCTCAGGTCGAGATAAGTCAGGTTCGTCATGGTCGCGAGAGGTCCGACATTGGTGATCGAGTTCCCTCCGAATACGAGTGAAGTCATGTTGACGCAATATTCCAGGCCCTCCAGGTTGGTGATGCCATAGGATTGAAGATCAAGGCTGGTGATCGTGGCCAGTTCGCAGAGGGTGGGCTGTTGGCTTGAGGATATGTTCAAGATCGATTGAAGGGCCGAGAGGAGGATCGGGTCGGGGATGGTGACCGCCGTACAAGGTGTGGCCGTGGGGGTGCAGGTGTTGCCATTCCCATCGGTACAAGCCGTATTGGTGAGGGTTTGGGTTTGCGTATTGGTCGGCGTGAAGCTGATCGTCGGGGTGGACGTGAATGTGGGGGTGCCGGTGGATGTTGTAGTCGGGGTGGTTGTCGGCGAATTCGTGAGGGTGATGGTGAAGCTATTCGTCGGCGTATCGGTCAAGGTCTCGGTAGGCGAATTGGTTCCCGATGAGGTGGAGGTGCAAGTGGGAGAGTCCGTTCCAGTGGATGTCGGGGTATTCGTGGCGGTGTAAGTCTGTGAATCCGTGGCCGTGAGGGTCAAGGTGCAAGTGTTGGTGGGAGCTGGTGTGTCCGTGGTCGTGCTAGTGACCGTATTTGTGGCTTGGTTAGTGTTGACAGGGGTGAAAGTGGGCGTAGTTGAGGGTGTGGCGGTGAGGTACGCCGTCCCAGTTGATGTCAATGTTGAGCTAAGGGTCTGGGAGGCTGTCGCGCTAGGCGTTATCGAATTCGTGGATGTCGAAGTGTTGGTCTGGGTCGCGGTCATGCAAGGCGTCATCGAATCGGTCGGAGTAATGGTAGCGGTGGGCGTAAAAGTACTTGTAGCCGTTGCCGTTTTGACCGGTGTGGAAGTGAGGGTGGGCGTATTGGTCAAGACGGGCGTCAGGGTAATGGTGAAGGTGTTGGTGGGATTGGAGGGGGCTGTGGGAGCGGAATTGCTTCCCCCGCCTCCGCAGGAAATGGCGGTGACCACTGTCAAGAAAGCGCCTATATATAGGAAAAATCGGTTCGGCAGATATCGCAAAGGGAGCCTCATTCAATAGATCTTGGCGTATCCCTTGGAATGGGAAATTCGCCGCTCCCCAGCTGCTTAATCATTTGACACTATCCGCCGAAGGGCCGTCAACGAGATAAAACCCCATGGGTTCTAACGCTTGGAAAACTAGTAATATCAGGCTCTTCGCGATGTAAAATTTTTGTAATGGAAAACCAAGAGTGTGACGGAACCGCCCAGGGTCAAAGGATCAGTTGATCAAGTGTTTAGAAAAAAATGCTTCTTCGATATCTCGAATTGATAACGTCCATGGGTCAATAGTTACAGGGGCCGCCAGAGTTGCAGATGATGAAATTTCCCGAGATCTGGGTGGTCGTTCCAATAACCACGCACCGATAGATGTAATTGGTCTTTAAGGGGTTTCCATAGGAATCGCGAGTCTGAATGGTCAAACCAGTTATTCCCGCGGGAATAGCGGAAAAGGTTTCATCGGACATTTTGGTCGAAGGATTTTCATAGACCTGGACCCTTACGTTCATTGTGGCGGAAAGATTGACGCCTACGTCAATCGTCCCAGGCGTACTTGGATTGGGGTATACGGAGGCCGCTAAAAATTCACTGGTAGGTATCCAATCACCCGGATTGGGTGTCCCGATGATCGTCATGGAGGTGATGTTGGTTTGGCTGATGCCCGTGTAGGGCGAGCCTGGCGTGGGGGTGGCGGTCGGAGCGGCGACCGTGGGTGTATTCGATTTGCATCCCAAGAATGGGATAGCCAATACCAGAACCAGCAACAATGAACCGGCAGATAACATCACAAATAACCGACGCATAGATGCCTCCAATTTATAAATCTAGTTTTGAACTATTTATCCAATTTTAAGACTTATTCCTACCCCATTGCTTCGGTGTAATGGGTTCCACCTTTAAAATCATTTTAACCCAATATCTCCCTCGATGATTTTAGACAAAGCCGTTCCCCCCTACTTATAAGACTTCAAATAGGCCGATTTATTCCGTGGAAAAGTTTGGCTGGTGTTAATTGACTTGGTTTCACGAGAAAAGACTTTCAGGCGGCGAATCTCAAGGGATGGTGATGGCCGTAAATGTCGAGGAAGTCGCGCCTTCCCCGGCCGTGGCCCCCGAAGGACAGTCGGTTACCCCATTGTCATTTTCCGCCACGACTATGTTGTAACTGCCCGAGGGTAAAGTCGAAGGAATGGTGACGGTCCATATCTGGGTATAGGGGTTATTACTGGTCCCGCCAACGACTTGACCGGGCCATCCTGTGCCGGCGTCCGTCAAGTCCTGGGTCGTGGAGGTCGCGGGGCTTGTCGAGTTGGAACCGGAGGTCGAATCCACCAATAGGTATTGGTTAGTCGCGGAACAAATCAAAGCAGTGTTGGCAGCCGGTGTGATCCCCACGATGAAATATGGGGTGTCGTTGATCCCCGGTTCGTTATAGATGACCGTTACGGAAAGGGTGGAACCGGCGGCGGGGGTCAGGTTAGAAATGCCAGGCGTGCCGCTAAAAATACCCGTGGGTATGGTGGCTGTCATGGTGGGCGTAGACGTCAGGGACGGGGTGGGGGTATTGGTCAAAGGCGTGGTTGCGGTCGCCGATGGGGTGGGCGTGAACGTGGAAGTGTTCGTGGCCGTGGGTGTTTCGGTGGCGGTGGATGTACTGGTGGCGGTGGAGGTATTCGTAGGTGTGAAAGTCGGATAAGAAACCGTAATGGCGATATGGGTATTGGGCACGAAGTTTCCATATCCGGTACTACATCCAACCGCGAAGCCGTTTTCCTCGACCACGATGTTGTAACTGCCAACGGGTAAAGACGAGGGTAGGGTGACATTCCAGACCTGGATATAGGGATTGGTCGGTGTGCCATAGGTTCCAACGCCGGGCCATCCGTAACCTGGGTCGGTCGTATCCTGGGTGGTGGACGTCATCAGGTTTTTCCCGGGGGAAGCGGATGTGGAATCCACTAAAAGATATTGATCGGTGGCGGGGCAGATCAAAGTAGTGTTGGTGGCGGGGGTGATACCCACGATGAAATAAGGCGTGGTATAGGTTTCGGTTTCGTTGTAGAGGACCGTGATGGAAAGGCTGGAACCTGGGGCGGGAAAAAGATTGGAAACGCCAGGCGTGGCGATGAAGAACTCGCTGATCACGGTTTTATTGGGGGTAGGCGTATAGGTGATGGTTTGACTGGTTGCCGGGGTGGCGGTGTTGGTGGCTGTCGCTGGCGCTGGTCCGGTCGTGGGGCTTCCGCTACAGCCCATCCCGATCAGGGATAGACCGGTTAGGCCCATCACGCCCATAAAAACGAACAAGGCCAGTTGAAATATCGCTTTTGACTTCACTCAGTTTTCCCCCGAACCATGAATACTCGACCGTTACCTGGATGAGCGCCCCATCAATATAATCTAGATAATTAATGTAATTATAGTACTTTGTGGATGGCCGGCCCTTTCAAGGCCGGACGTGTTGGCCAGTTCCCTATCTAAATGACTTCAAAAGGGGGATTTATTTCAAGGTAAAGTAATGTGGCGAACTGCCTTTGTTTAATTGGATGATCGGATCAAAGGTTCGGTTATTCACTAAAGAGGAACCAGCATTGTTCCCTTTCAATTTTTGAGTCCCTTTTAATACCCGCTGGATGGTGGGGCGGTCTTGCTGACGATGCCAATTTGGCCGGCCCCTCCCCCTATCACCGAGATGGTCCCTGTGAAGGTGGATGAATCAGTGATCAAGGATATGATCCCGCCTCCTCCTCCAACCCCACCGCCTTGCCCGCCTTTGGCCGCCAAAAAACCTGTTCCGATCAGTGAACTCGCTTCTACCAAAATAGTCCCACCCGCACCCTCTCCTCCCGGTTCCATATCCATCCCAAAAACGATCGTGTTTGAACCGCTCATATCGATGGTTCCGTTGATGGTGGCTGGTTGGAGATTGTTAGTGGTTGGGTTGTAAACGACTACTTGGAATAGACCGCCACCGTAATCATCAGGCGGCGCGCACAAAGTCGAGGCGTCCCTAGGCCAACCCCCAGCGCTTCCCATAAAAGCCGGATGGATGGGATCGTCGTTGGCGGGACCTCCTGGAAAAGTACAACATGTGCATCCAGCGCTTGAGTCGTAATAACATACAAATCCACCCGTTCCTCCATGACCACCGCCATCGCATAAGGCGCCACAAGTTCCATTGCCGTTATCCCATCCAGCACCAGGACCGCCGACATAGGATGACGGTGGACAAAATGCTCCACTTGGCGCAAAGCCTTGCCCAACGCCCGTGATCGTTGCCCCCGCGTCCAGGGTGAAACATTCGGTCATGATGGTCACCCCGCCTGAGATGGTCACCACCGCCCCCGCGCTGATATGTACACAGCTGAAATAATAAATGCCCGTGGTCAGCGTTGTGACCCCGGAACTTAAATTGAAAGCGGGCGCTGTATCCAAAGCAGTCGCGATAGAAGTAGCGGTGTTCGCGGGGGTAAAGGATAAGGTCGGACTGGGTGTAGCGGTGGGACTGCTCGGCGTGATCGTCGAAGTGGAGGTCATGGTATTGGTGGAGGTTGTTGTTTTTGTATAGGTTTGGGTAGCAGTTGGTGTTGGTGAACCAGTCGAGGTGTTGATAGGAGTATTGGTGAAAGACAAAGTTGGGGTGAAGGTAGGAGTATCGATGGTCGGTAGTTTCGGTGTAATGGGGGTAGGAATTCTGGAACAGCCGAAAACCAGAACGTAAAGGACCAGGAATAGGACCAGTTGAGATAAAAGTTTTTGATTCATACGAGAGCCTCTTTTAATACCCGCTGGATGGTGGGGCGGTCTTGCTGACGATGCCATTTTGGGCGTTGTTAGCCCCTCCATTTACCGATGTTGTGCCAGTGAAAGAGGTTGTGTCGCAGATCATCGAGATGATCCCGCCGCCGCCTCCTGCTCCTCCGCCATTCCCGCCATTGGCCATAAGAGTTCCTGAACCGGTTGTAGTGCTTGCTTCCACTAAGATGGTTCCCCCTGCCCCTGCGCCCCCCGGTTCCATATCCATCCCAAAAACGATCGTGTTTGAACCGCTCATATCGATGGTTCCGTTAATGGTGGCTGGCTGGAGATTGTTAGTGGTTGGGTTGTAAACGACCACTTGTAATAGACCGCCGCCGTAATCCTCGCCCTGTGTGCAAGATGACGTTGCGTCCATAGGCCATCCACCAGCGCTTCCCATCTGTGATGGATGGATGGGGTCGTCATTCGCGGCACCTCCAGGATTGGTGCAACATGAGACGGCATCGCCAACATCGTAAAAACAGAAATATCCCCCCTTGCCCCCATGGCCACCACCGTCACATAAAGCTCCGCAAAAACCATTGCCAGCGTCCCCGCCTGTGCCTGGTCCGCCACCATAAGTAGAAGAAGGACATATCGCACCCGGGGGTGAATATCCTTCCCCTACTCCCGTGATCGTCGTCCCCGCGTCCAGGGTGAAACATTCGGTTATGATGGTTACAGATCCAGCGATAGTCACCACCGCCCCCGCGCTAATGTGCACACAACTGAAATAGTAAATGCCCGTGGTCAGAGTTGTGACGCCGGAGCTTAAATTGAAAGCGGGGGCCGTATCCAAAGCAGTCGCGATAGAAGTAGCGGTGTTCGCGGGGGTATAGGACATGGTAGGACTGGGTGTAGCGGTGGGACTGCTCGGCGTGATCGTCGAAGTGGAGGTCATGGTATTGGTGGAGGTTGTTGTTTTTGTATAGGTTTGGGTAGCAGTTGGTGTTGGTGAACCAGTCGAGGTGTTGATAGGAGTATTGGTGAAAGTCATTGTGGGAGTGAAGGTAGGAGTATCGATGGTCGGTAGTTTCGGTGTAATGGGGGTAGGAATTCTGGAACAGCCGAAAATCAGACCGTAAAGGACCAGGAATAGGACCAGTTGAGATATATGTTTTTGATTCATTCGAGAGCCTCTTTAATATCCGCTACTGGGAGCCGCCGTGAAGGTCACAATGCCATTGGCTCCATCGGTTGAAGGTGGAATACATCCCGAGGTTGCATTTCTCGATCCAGGCATTCCCAAAACTCTAATGGTCCCGGGAAAAGTTGTTTGATTTTCGATCAACGAAATAATACCTCCGCCTCCGCCGGCACCGGAAGTGCCCATAGAACCAGCGCCGTTCGCGATTAAAAACCCATTTCCGGAAATAATGTTGGCCTCAATAAGGATAGTTCCTCCTGCTCCTCCACCATCCGCGCCCTCTACTATTGGACAGGAACCGCTTTTTGCGCTCATATCGATCGTTCCATTAATGGTTGCCGGTCCTGTCAGGATATTGGCGATAGGATCATAGACGACGATTTGAAGCAATGCGCCGCCGCCACCCGCTGTTATTCCAGTGCAATTCTCGACCGAAGCGCTTCCCATCTGTGTTGGATGGATTGGGTCATCGGTCGCGGGTCCTCCGGGAGCTAATACACAATTAAGGTCGTGATCGGTCCCACCTGCCCCACCATGTCCCGCACCGCTGCTGAGGGGCCAATCAGAAAAGAAATAAACTTCCGTACCTTCTCCCGGCCCATAATTACTCCCGTTTGATTGATAGCCATTTCCAAGCCCCGTGATCGTAGCCCCTGCGTCCAGTGTGAAACATTCGGTCATGATGGTCACCCCGCCTGAGATGGTCACCACCGCCCCGGCGCTGATGTGAACACAGCTGAAATAGTAAATGCCCGTGGTCAGTGTCGTGACCCCGGAACTTAGATTGAGCGCGGGGGCCGTATCCAAAGCGGTCGCGATGGAAGTAGCGGTGTTCGTGGGGGTATAGGACATGGTAGGACTGGGTGTCGGGGTTGGACTGCTCGGCGTGATCGTAGAAGTGGAGGTCATGGAATTGGTAAACGTGAAGGTAGTGGTTGGCGAATAGGTGTTGGTTTTAGTGGAAGTGAAAGTATTTGTAGAAGTTGGTGTTGCTGTATATGAAGGCGGTGTATTTGTGGAGGTGTTCACAGGAGTGTAGGTGGAGGTCGGAATATAAGTATTTGTGGAGGTCATTGTCCAAGTAAAGGTTGAGGTGGCGGTGAATGGTGGCGTCCATGTTTTGGTCGGGGTATAAGTTGGGGTGTTGATAGGAGTATTGGTGAAAGACGAAGTTGGAGTGAACGTTGGAGTGTCAACGGCTGGCAGTCTGGGTGAATCCGGGTTTGTAATGGTGCGGGAACAGCCAAGAACAAGACCGAAAAAGGTTAGGCATAAGATTAGTTGAGATATATGTTTTTGATTCATACGAGAGCCTCTTTAATATCCGCTAGTGGGAGCCGCCGTGAAGGTCACAATGCCATTAGATCCTAAATTTGAAGGTGGAATGCATCCTGAGGTATGATTTCCCTCGCCGTCCCCTCCCGCCACCGAAATGGTTCCCGGAAAAGATGTTTCATTTTCGATCAGCGAAATAATACCGCCACCGCCGCCTCCTCCCGAACCGCCTGCGGATTTCGCGCCATTCGCGTTTAATACCCCGCCCCCAGAAATAATGTTGGCTTCAATTAAAATTGTTCCACCAGCTCCTCCGCCTTGTGCTCCATCGACCGGACAGCCACCTTGCAACCCACTCATATCGATCGTTCCGTTAATGGTGGCCGGACCGGACAAAATATTGGCCGTAGGATTATAGACAACGATTTGCAACAAGGCGCCACCGCCGCCTGTGGTTGACCCAAAGCAATCGGGTAAAGACGCGCTCCCCATCTGTGATGGATGGACTGGGTCATCGTTCGCGGGACCGCCGGAAGCCAGCATACAATTAAAGTCGTGATCGGTCGCGCCCGCTCCCCCGTGGCCCGCGCCGCCACTGATGGGCCAAGTAGCGAACATGAAAACCGCTTCACCTTCTCCAGGTCCATAAGTAGGACCATTCGGTTGATAGCCATTTCCGATCCCCGTGATCGTAGCCCCTGCGTCCAGTGTGAAACATTCGGTCATGATGGTCACCCCGCCTGAGATGGTCACCACCGCCCCGGCGCTGATGTGAACACAGCTGAAATAGTAAATGCCCGTGGTCAGTGTCGTGACCCCGGAACTTAGATTGAGCGCGGGGGCCGTATCCAAAGCGGTCGCGATGGAAGTAGCGGTGTTCGTGGGGGTATAGGACATGGTCGGACTGGGTGTAGCGATCGGACCGCTGGGTGTGTTGGAAGAAGTTGAAGTAAAAATGACGGTATTAATGGCGGTAAAAGTTTTTGTTATGGTTGAAGTAGCCGTTGGTGTGATCGTTGATGTGTTAATAGGAGTATTGGTCAAAGTCATGGTGGGACTGAAGGTAAAAGTATCAATGATCGAAGGTCTAGGTGGAGTGGTGGGTGGGATTTTAGAGCAGCCAAGACCATGCAGGCAAAAGCAGCCAAGCAAAAGGCTATACAAGGCCGTGAATAAAACAGATTTTGATATAGGTTTACGATTCATATCTAGAGCCTTCACTACATTGTCTCACCTTGTTCAAACTCTAGACGGATAAGGGCCTATTTAATCCAAACTTTCTTCGGATATTGAGGAAAATTATACCTTTCTTCAGTCCCTGGATCGTCCAGGGTAACTCTTGATCTTGATACGGGATGCGAATACCGAGCATCTGACGGACGGATACCCTATCTATATGACTTCAAAAGGGTGATTTATTCCGTGGAAAAGAAGGGCGAGGGTTAATGGATCAGGTTTTGAGGCAGGGCCCTTTTCACGAGGGAACTCAAGCTCGTCCCCCTTTTTTATATTCCTGGAAATTGGTAATAGCGTTTTAGGTGGCTTTCTTAACCGACGCGGTATTGAAACCCCAGAACCACAACCACATAGGCAGGACGAAGAGCTCGAAGATCCCGCCCGGGACATACATCATCGCGCCAGCTCCGTTGAGCGTGTCCACGATCCCCAGGAGATCCAATACGGCGCTCGAGAACAGCAAAACATAACCCACGATGCCAAGACCCGCGATCCAAGCGGGAATGAGCCTGCTTCGAAAGAGCGACCAGCAAAGTAAAACACTGCCAATTCCAAGAATGACCATCGCCATTTGGTAGGTGGTGCGGGTGAAACTGTTGGCCCCTTCCGCCATGGCGAGGTATACCCCATCCCCAGGCGCGCCGGTGTATCGGCGGCTTAAGCCGATCAAGAAACGTGTCCACAGACCCCAAGAGCAAGTAGCGCGCCCTCGATCGTTCGGAAGGCCACGTAAGAAAAGGCGATGGTTTCGTTGTACCTGCGGACCACTGGCATAAAGGCGAGGGCGATACCCACCACGCCAATGGCCATGAACAGGCGCATCAGTCCGCCCAAAAGGACGGCCGAGCCCCTCTCGTGAATAGCTTCCAGCGGTCCCTGCAATATGGGAGCCGCGACGTAAGCGTCGATCATTCCCATGACCATGGTGAGCACGAAAAGCGCGGCGATAAGACGGGCAAGAAATTTGTCGTTAGGATGCATCGATTCCCCCAGGCATTTATTGACGAACGAAATTAACACGTTTAAAGCCAAAAGTGTGCCGGCATTTTAACCGAGCCTTCTGTATACGGTTCCCTATTTATAGAAGGATTTATTCCGTGGAAAAAATTGGCGGGTGGCAATGGATCAGGTGTTTCCGTAAAAAACAGCCACGCAAAATATGAAGGCGGATGATCAAGTGCCTGGTCATTGATCAAGGTTCAAATACGCAATCCCTCGGCCAGAGTGATCCCCACCAGGTTATTTTCGTGGCGTTCGTCATGTTGGGCCATGAGCCCGGCCCCAACCCGCCGATGAAAAAGATCGATAAAAATAGTTTATACATTCCTCAATTTCAAATTAACGATGCGTCATGGAGTGAAAACAGCGTCAAAGACCACCCAAATCCAGAATACGATGCTCCAAAAGGATAAAACATCATGGACTACCCTCGGTATCCAATAGGCCCAAATGGCCCGCGGGGTCTTCTTACGGGGAGGGGTTTCCTTATTCGCCATGGCGATCAAGGGCAAGATGATGATGTTCAGGTTCCCTATCACGATCGCGGCGGCGAGAATGGCCGCGCCTTCCAAGGGCCGGCCTTTATAGATCTGTCCTAAACCGGGGACAACAAGCGACAAAATCCCAGCGATCACAGGGTTTCCCAACATATTGCCTCCATAGGGCACAGCTTTCGTGGACTAAGTTAATGCGTCAAAAAAGACGGATCAAAAGAATCTAGCCGCGATGAAAAGGCCTGGGCCTGAAAAATCAAAAGAAGCGTTAGAACCATCGGCGTTCTTGAGCGTCACGGAGGAATAACTTTGGCCGTTGACTGTAGGTATTCCAGTGATGGGAGAGAATGATAAGAACTGGTAGTCCACCCCCAGATCCAACGCCCAACTTTTCTGTTGGTTCATCAATAACTCGACCCCCGCGGTAACCATCCCTCCAGGCGAGGAGGCGTTGATATTTCCCCACCCCTGGACCACTCCCGTCCCGGATATGGACGAGCCCACCAACGTATAAAACCCGCCTTCCAGCCCGCCGATGAAATTGATGCCGTCCTTAATCGGGAATACGGCTTCAGCCTCGAGCGCGCCACCCATGGCGTTCTCGCTGAAAGTGTAAGCCATAACCTCGTCCGTGACGCTCATGGGTTGCTTGAGCATGTATTGGATCTTCGCGCCTATTTGGAAATTGGGCGATATGGCGTAGGCCGCGCCCGCGCTGATCTTCACGCCGATTGGGTTCTGGGTGGAATCGACGCCGGTCCCGAACAGGTTCGAAATGTCGGTCCAACCGCCGATCCAATCCGAATCCCCAATTTCAAAAACGATCTCCCCTTTTTTGGGAAGATTGGGATTTACACCGGCTTCCCCTTGAGGGGACTGGGCGAGGTTGCTGGGCAAAGGCGGGGCGTTAGAGGCTTCGGGGGCCGGATTGGTCTGGGCTTGCTGACTTGTGTTGGTGGGTAGCGGCACTGAACCGGTGGATGAGTCCGGGGAGATCGGCAATTCATTACCAGCCGCCGTTTGGGGCACAGCCGTCGGGGTGCTCGCGACCTGGGCTTTGACACTTACCTCGAATTGATAGAGGACGGGATTATCAGGATGAAGTTTTAGGCTCAAGTCGATGTTTTGGATCGAGCGGTCATTATCTTTTTGTTTGAAATAACAGTAACCCATCAGTTGATAGGCCTGCCAATAGTTGGGGTCCATCTGGAGGGCGTATTGGCATTCCTGGATAGCCTTATCGTACAGACCTTGTTGGTAGTATTGGACGGCCGGTTTGTAATAATCGGCGGCCGTATAAGCTTGGAGGGTCAAAGGCAGGAACAGGAAAAAGCAGGACAGGTACAAAAGACTGTTTCTCATAGTTCGACTCCTTATATAACGGTTTTAATAACAGGAACATTATAAGACGGTCGTAATAGGCGCCCTATTTGAAAAGCAGCGATTATTTCCTATGAATTACCCGCGAATTCTTTTTTATTTTTTTGTTCAATACACTTGCCCTGAGTTCATCGAAGCCCTGCCCATCGCTGCGGTCCGGAAGATTCCAAGTCCTATACCAGCTCAATGGATCACCGCTACACGGGCCTGAAGAATGCCCAAGGGTTCCACCATGCGCAGGATATAAACCCCGCTGGCCACCTGGGCGCCGTTTTTATTTTTACCATCCCAGGTCGTTTGAAAGCTTCCCGCTGGTTGATGGGGATGATCGACCAGGGTCTGGATATGCTCCCCGGCGCTGTTATAGATCTTCACGGAGCAATTTCCGGGGCTGCATAGCGTGCCGACCAAGGTCAAAGCCGCCTGGCCACCAGCCTGGAGGCGAAAGAGGTTCTGCGAAACATTAAGAGTGGCTTGGCAGGTTGAAGTGGAAGTATTGGTCGGGGTTGGGGTGGCCGTCAGGACGAATAGGCCGAACTTTGCCACGAATGCGTCCGTAATTCCCCCATCGAACATCGTCTGGGGGGCTCCCGCGGTTGTCGGAAAATTCGTGCTGTTCGTCGCCCCAGTCACGTAAAAGCTACCCATGTTATCCAAAGCGATGCCGAGGACCCTGTCCGAACTATTCCCCCCCAAATAAGTAGAGTAAACCAACGCGTTCCCGGCGTCGTTCAGTTCTGTCACGAAGCCATCATAGGCCCCGCCAGGTGGTGTTGGTTGGAAAGCTCCGGCAGTGGTTGGAAAATTAAAGCTCCTAGTCCAACCCGTTACAAAACAGTTTCCAGCCCCATCCACCGAGATCCCAGCGGCTATGTCAAAATCCGATCCTCCCAGATAGGTGGAATAGGCCAAAGCGCCTCCGGAAGAATTGAGTTTGGTTACGAAAACATCGTCCGTACCACCTCCGAAAAAGGTTTGAAAGGCTCCCGGGGTAGTCGGAAAACTTCCAAAAACAGTACCGGTCACATAGGCGTTTCCTGCCCCATCTACCGCGATGCCGTTGTCAAAACTCGTGACAATCATGGAGCTCCCCCCCAGGTAGGTTGAGTAAACCAGCGCCGTACCCGCGCTATTCAACTTGGTGATGAAAAGAGATCCAGTTGCGCCAACTACCGTCTGGTAGGCACCGGCGGTCGTTGGGAAAAACCCGGTTGTTGATCCCGTCACATAGACGTTTCCGGACCCATCCACCGCTAAACTTGTATTCGTTTCGGCCCCACTCCCCCCCAGGTAGGTGGAATAGATCAAAGCGCTTCCCGCGGCGTTCATTTTCGTGATGAAGGCGTCTCCCAACCCCCCATAAACCGTCTGGTAAGCCCCGGGGGTCGTGGGAAAAGACCCGCTGGTTATCCCTGTCACATAAGCGTTGCCGGCCCCGTCCAAAGCGATACCGTATCCGATATCCTGGCCCGCTCCTCCCAAATAAGTTGAGTAAACCAGCGCGCTTCCGGAGGCGTTCAGTTTCGTGATGAACGAGTCCTGGCCCCCCCCATAAACCGTCTGGTAAGCCCCGGGGGTCGTGGGAAAAGACCCGTGAGTCCAGCCAGTCACATAGGCTTCCCCGGCCCCATCCACCGCTATGCTATTGCCGCAGTCGTTCCCGCTTCCCCCCAGGTAGGTGGAATAAACCAGGGCCGTGCCCGCTTGGTTCACTTTCGTGACAAAGGTATCGTTAGTAGTCCCGTCAAAGGCCGTCTGGTAAGCCCCGCCGGTTGTCGGAAAGTCCAGGCTCTGGGTATATCCCGTCACATAGGCGAACCCGGACCCATCCACCGCGATGCCGTTGGCCTGTTCCAAATTGGTCCCTCCCAGGTAAGTGGAGTAAACCAGGGGCGGATCGATCACGAGAGGTTTTGACGCGTCATATCCTTTCACCGCGAAACCCACTTCATGCTTGCCGCATTTCTCGAAACATCCCTGGATGATTGTTTTACGGTTTCCATCCCCCTGGTAAAGGACCGGCGCGTGGAAATCGAGATTCCCGTGCTTAGTTCGAAGGGCCAAATAACCGTTCGACTCGATCCTTATATCGTTGGTACCGGAAACTCTCAGGCGTATTTTTTGGGGATCGGCACCAGGCTTAACCACGAAGTCATATTCCAATCTCCCCTGGTCGCCGTAATAAACCATGTCGATGCCCGGATAGACTTCTTCCATTTTGACTTGGGCGTACTGTGCCACACCCTTGCGCCACTTTTCTGGGTCCGGGCCGACAAAATAATTGGACATGCTGGCCAATTTTCCCTGCCCTTCCATACGGCACAAGCGGTTCCCCCCCTCCAGGCGAATACGAACAATATCGGACCCGGATGATTCAAGTTGGATATTCGTATTTTTGGGCGTTCCAACCTTCAATATTTTCGCGGGCGGTCTCTTCAACCTCAAGACAACTTCAGCGGGGGTCAGATACAAGGCGTAGCCCTTTCCCCGGGCGGTAAACCTCACGGAGGTATCGGTTTGGCCCAGGTTGGGCTCGAAGGCCAAAGGCAGTTGACCGTATTTTGAATCGAGATGAAGTCGGGAATTGGGAGCGGTAATGGAGGGGCTTTTCCTTGATGGTCCGAAACCGGACAAGAAAAAAGGGAGGGCCAGAAAAAATATCAAGGCCAAATATAATTTGGGTTTCATTGGGTTCATCCAATTTCGTTACGGAAGTCGAAAACTCCCTTTATTTTATCACTAAATATTGCTTAATCTGATTGGACCCACATCGCGAAGCGGGAATTTGGATCCCTAATGATTAGACTCTAAAAAGGGGGATTTATTCCGTGGAAAAAGAAGGCGGGTGTTGATTGACTGGGTGTTTGTGGGGAAAGTCCACCGCGCCAACGATGAAGGCGCTTCAGGACAAAGGGTCCAGGTTGAAGTTCCCCATTGAAACGGACAAAAGGCGCATTAATTCGTTTGGACCAGAAGTTTCCCCTTCGTTAATACATTTTGCCCGCTCATGACCACGTAAAAATAGATGCCGTTGGAAACCACGCGGCCATAACGGTTGCGCCCATCCCAAAGGATCGTTCCGTTCATTTCGCTCATTCGATTCACCATCTCCCCTGAAACCGTGAAGATCTCCATGTAAGAGCCAGGAGGCGCCAGGTGGGCTTTCAAGACCCCGCCCACCGCGGAGTTCAGGTTGAAGGGATTGGGCCAAATATTCAACGGGACCGGGGTGGGCGTCGGGGTCAAGGTTATGGTGGGTGTGAATGTGGGTGTCGATGTCCAGGTGATGGTAGTCGTGAAGGTGGAAGTGGAAGTCGTCGTTGGCGTTGCCGAACTTGTCCCCGTAGGGGAAGGAGTAGCGGTAAGGGATGCCGTAGGCGTCATCGTATTCGTGGGTGTTAAAGTAATCGTTGGCGTAGCGGAAGGCGTAGCGGAGAGGGACGATGTCCCAGTCGCTGTTGATGTTGACGTATTGGTCTGGGAGGCTGTCGCGCTAGGCGTCATCGAAACCGTCGGGGTAAGGGAGGACGTGGGAGAAACGGTGATAGTAGGGGTCGGGCTCGTATTGCAAACAATGGACATCATGTAACAGACGCTGGTCGGGGCATCGAGGGTCGCGCTGTCCGAATATCCGCCGATCACATACATCGACCCGTTGACCACCACGTCCCCCATTCCCTGGAGGACGATGGGATAGGGATTCGATAGGTTGGTCCAGGTATTGGCGGTTGGATCGTAGGCCTCTACGCTGGCGATGACCCCCGGAACGGTGTTGATCAAGCCCCCCACGGCGTAAAGGATCCCATTGACCTCCTGGAGGGCGAAATTCGAACAGCTGATATTCATGGGGGCCAGTGCCGTCCAAGTATTGGTGGCGGGATCGTAAGACTCGAAAGTATTCACATCTTTCTCGCTCGCTCCGACGACGCCATAACCACCCGCGGCGTAAAGAAGCCCGTTGTACGAGCACACCGTCATAAATGTTAGAGCGGCTGGCATGGGTGCCAGAGTGGCCCAGGTATTGGTCGCGGGGTTATAGGCATAGAGGGTATTAACGGGTGTGGGCGGCGCCCCGCTTCCCACCGCTCCTCCCACGGCATAAAGGATCCCGTTGATCGCGACGACCCCTTCTTCCACCAGCGGAATAGGCAAGGGGGCAAGGGTGGACCAGGTATTGGTGGAAGGGTTATAAGCGTAAAGGGTATTGACCTCACCATAATAGTCATACCCCCCGGCCACATAAATAATTCCATCGATCACATCCGCCCCCATGAGCCAAGTGGCGACAGGCAAGGGTGCCAAGGGCGACCAGGTGTTTGAAACGGGATTGTAAACATCCACGTCCGTGGTCGCGTAGGATTCCTCGCCGCCGATTTCATAGATCAGTCCATTCAGGACGGGCCGTGGCCGACCAGAAACGGGCCGAGGGGAGAGATGCGATCGGTGTCCAATTGATCGTTTCGTTCACAAGGGACCCGCAAATAGGCTGGGACATCATGGGATTGGCCGCAAAAAAGAACCCCAGGCATATGAACCCAAACAATATGGTTTTGGATAAAGGTTGAAACATTCGACTTGTCTTTCCACTCGATCGGTCACTCGTGCCACCCCTTAGCGCCGTGCCTTGAAGCGTGCGAAGGGCCCTGCCCTGAAGTGCCGTGCCATGAAGCGTGCGAAGGGCCCTGCCCTGAAGTGTGATGCCGAAGGCATCTCTACTTCAGGGTCTGCTACTGGGGTTCCCTACATATAAGACTTCAAAAAAGGGGATTTATTCCATGGAAAAAGCAAGGCCAGTGTTTATGGCTTGGATGCTTTCAGAAAATACGGCCAAATCAATGAATTGGTTTTCACGGCGAGATCTTCCGGATCATGTTGTTGTGGGACTCTACGACGTAAAGGTTCCCGGCTGAATCCTCCGCGACCTCATTCGGGTAATAGAACAGAGCGCAGGCGGCATTACCGTTGACGCATCCGGCTTCATCGAGGGTACCCGCTAGGGTCGTGACCACGCCCCCGGGAGCGATCTCCCGGATCAGGTCGTTGCTTAGATCCGCGACATAAATATCCCCGGAACCATCGACCGCCACCCCGGTTGGATTATCGAACGTCGCCGCTGAACCAGTCCCGTTGTTGGATCCCGCGACCCAAGCCGAACCCGCGGCGGTCGAAACCACACCACCCGGCGTGATCCACCTGATCAGATCATCATTGGTATCCGCGACATAAATGTTTCCAGCCGTGTCCAACGCGATTCCTTGGGGCGAGGCAAATGAGGCGGCGGTTCCTGTTCCGTCGGAACTCCCATAGGATCCGGAACCAGCCAGGGTCGAGACCAACCCCCCTGGAGTGATCTTTCGGATCATATTGTTGCCCGAATCCCCGACATAGACATTGCCCGCGCTATCGACCGCGACGCCCCTGGGCATGAAGAAACTCGCCGCGGTTCCGGTGCCATTGACCGCGCCCTCCGCGCCAGATCCAGCCAAGGTCGTCACAATGCCGCCGGGGCTGATCTCACGGATGAGGTTATTCCCAGTGTCCGCGACGTAAACATTGCCGGATAGGTCGGCCGCGACTCCGCTTGGAAAATAAAATGAGGCTGCGGTTCCCGTCCCGTTCGTGTTTCCCTCGGCCCCCGATCCCGCCAGGGTTGTCACCACGCCCCCAGGATCGATCTTTCGGATCATGTGATTATCCGAGTCCGCGACATAAACATTACCGGCAGTGTCAACCCCGACCCCTTGAGGATAATTGAATGAGGCGGCGGTTCCGGTCCCGTTGACGGCGCCGCCTGCGCCGATATGACCCGCCAGGGTCGTCACCAGTCTTCCAGTGCAGGTGGAGGTTGGGGTGAAAACAGGGGTGGATGAGTAACTCGGGGTAAAAACAGGAGTGGGTGTGGTCGCTAACGGCCCGAGGTAATAGGTCTTGGAACATGCCAGGGGAACGGCCATTAATAATAAGAGAGCCAAGAAAGCCAGGTGGATACGATGGGACACATACACTCCCGATAGGTAATGTCTGAATTATAGCATCGATTTTTGAACGATTAGACTTGCTTCCTTAACCTATAAGACTTCAAAAAGAGGGATTTATTCCGCGAAAAAGGTGGCGGGTGTTAACGCAGGGGTTTGCGGGAAAAGGCGGCCAAGCGGGGCGTGGGCCTGAACCCTGTTCCCCTTTTATTGAACGGCACCTACACGGGTAATCTCCAGGCCCTTGCCGATAGGAAGGGTGATCGATTCCACGTTTCCCCGTTTTCGTACATGTGAAATGTAATCGGTCAAGTTGTGGGAAATGATGTTATCCGCGACCACGACCGCCCCAGGGGCCAGGTGAAGCATGTCGAAAAAACGAATGTAATCTTCTTTTTCACAATCGATCAGGACAAAATCCATCTCCCCGAGTTCCGGAATGATCTTTCCGGCGTCTCCCAATCGGTAATTGACCCAGTCTTGCAGGCCCAGCGCGCTGATCGTATTCTTCGACTCCGCTTGTCGGGCTGGTTCGATCTCAAGGGAGGTGAGGCTTCCCCCTGTTTGCCGCGACGCGGAAGCAAGCGCGATGGTGGAAATGCCGCTCGAGCCGCCGATTTCCAATAGCCTTTTGGAGTGACATCCTTCGGCCAAGGCGCAGATGAACTCGGCGGAATCAGGTTCCAAGTTGCGGTGTCGGTCCGACTTGGGAAGCTTGCGCGAATCCTGGTCCAATTTACGTTTCCACAGATCCGCGATGGCTTTACGTTTCAGGTCATCCAACATGAAGGCTCTCCTTAGCTTACCGCATATTATTTGTGTCCAATTCGAGTCCCCCTGTAGTAGCCCCTTGGTCACTACAGGGCACGGCAGTCATGAATAACTCTTTCACATCTCATCCGAGATTAAATTTAGTTTGGAAGCGGCATTTTTCGTATTTTTAGGGTCGTGAATGCAGCCCAATCCCTTTTCTTCCTCCATCAAAAATTCCACGATCCGCTCCAGTGACGGTTTTTGTCTTAATAATTCAATCACTTTGCCGATCAAATAATCGTATTCATCTTTCGTTTTCATCGCGCCTGAAACATTCAGAGGGTCCCAATCGTTAAAGAGAATATTCCTGACGGAAGAAATCAGTGCTTTGGCGTCTTCGCGCTTCTTGTTTTTCATCATTTTTTAACCTTTGGATTTAATTTTTTCCACAACGGTAAGAAGCGTAAAAAAGGGTTGGCCTGACCCCGATATTTACTTCACCATTTTAATCAAGCGCTGAAGGTCGAGCGGACGAGAGCGAACAAGCAATAGAACCCCTTCTTCGGTAAAGCTCTCCTTCAAGATCTTCATATTCAAACGCATTTCACTGATGACTCCTTGCGATTTATAGGGAACGAGGATCTCCTTTTCGATCATGTCCTTCTCGAAAAAGTGGACAATGCGTTCACTGACGGTCCGCATGTCCTCGGGACTGCGGGTCGAGGTTAAAACAGCGTTCGGATACTCCGCCCCGAGAACCTGCTTCTGCCATTCGCTCAAGCGGTCGGCCTTATTGAGGATAAGAAGATAGGGCGTTGTGGCGGCGCCAATATCACCCAAGACTTCCCGAACCACCGAGAGCTGCGAACGAAAGTTGCGGTCAGAGGCGTCCACCACGTAAAGCAACAGGGACGCGGCGCGGGCCTCATCCAGCGTGGAGCGGAAGGACGCCACCAGATCGTGTGGAAGCTTGTGGATAAAACCAACCGTATCGGCGATCAGGATCCTCGGCTGGGTCTCTGGCTGCAGGGCGCGAACCGTTGTATCCAGGGTCGCGAAGAGTTTGTCCTCCACCAGGACATCGCTGCCGGTCAGAGCCCGCATGAGGGATGATTTTCCGGCATTCGTGTAGCCCACCAGCGCGGCGCCGAGCAGTTCGGCGCGCTTCATCCGGCGATGCTCTTCTTCTCTTTGAACCGCTTGTAACTCGTGCCTCAGCTCAGCCAGCCGGTCGCGGACTTTTCGCTTTTCCGTCTCGATGACGGTTTCCCCGGTTCCCCGGCCGGACTGGTGCCCCTTTCCCACCCCCACATCCCGCAGACGGGGCGCCTGGTAGGTTTGGCGCGCGATATCGACCTGTAGTCGGGCCGCCCGGGTCTTCGCGTGCCGGTTGAAGATCTCGATGATCACCCCGGTCCGATCGAGCACCGGAACTCCCACGGCTGTTTCGACGTTCCGGATCTGGGACGGACTGAGATCACAGTCAAATACGACCATAGTCGCCAGTCCTTCAGGGGTTACGGCCGGGTCTTGTGCCTGTTGAGTCCCTGAAAGGGGCGAAATCCCCGAACTAAGGGGTTGGGACGCAAGCGAGTCCCCCTTTACCCCATCCTGGGCACCCTTTCCGACGGTGCGTTGGGCGATCTCCATCAATTTACCCTCACCGACCACAGCGACCCCTGATGTGCTGGGTTGCCGCTGGGACATAGTCCCGGTCACCTCGTAACCTAAGGTCGTCACCAGCCGTTCGAGTTCGATCATCGATTCCATCGCCTCGGTTTCGGTCACCTTGGGCGTTCTGACCGAAAACAGGAGCGCTTTCGGATTCGTGTTTGTCTGCGGGGATTCCATTTCCAGCCTCGATTGAATTCTATAGACTTTTATTTACTCGGCTTACACAGCTGTCAAAGTAACCTTATCGTTATTAAAAATCGAGACCCAGCTATCATGACCTAAAGCAAATTGAACAACTTGACGTACTTTTTGATTCGGATCGATATTCTCACCAAATTTGTTCTTTTTCCCAGGCCCCAACTTCTTCACGTTGGACTGGCTTGGATTGGTAACCTTGGCGATGTTTTTTCTCTAAATTATTATTTCTCGATATTTCGCGTTTTAAGATCGTGTTCACGAGGATGTGGAAGATCTTCCGGATATTAGAACCCTTGGAATTCAAAAGAGAGCCTCTATGAACCTCGGCTTTTGAAAAATCATATTCTTTTTTCATAGATATCATGTACCCCTAGACACCTTAAGCAATTTAGGTGTGAAATCGAGGCAGTACTTATCAAAGTTTTTCACGAAACTATTACGTTGGTTGTCCGCCAATAAGTTGCGCAAGCCGGCTTCCAGGACTTCCCGATGAGTATCGAATCCCGTTATCCGTTTGACTTTTTTCAAAAGTCCCTCATCGATATGGGTCGTGATCTTCATTTTCCCCTCCATAATGATGACATCTCTTGCCACTTTTATATCAAATTCTGGAATGTAAGGCGATCCGCAGAATAGATCGGAAAATGGGGATTTATTCCGTGGAATAGTAGGCAGGTGTTAATTGATAGGATGTTTCCTTGAAAAGACAACGACTTTAATCCTTCGCGGGGTAAGCCCTCAACAGGTAATTGTTCTTGCCGTTCATCTTGACCTGGTACATCAACTTATCCGCCTCGGAGATGGCGGTCTGGACGCTGACAGGGGCTTCCAGGAAAGTGACGGCTCCCACACTACAAGTGACCGTGGAATGATGCTTTCCCAACGCTTGGTTCATCTGCTGGTGAAATTTGGGTATCTCGGTCTCCGCTTCCTTCGTGGAATAGCCAGGCAATAGGACGGCGAACTCATCCCCGCCGATCCTGGTGCGGATATCATCCTTTCGGAAATGGGAATTTAGGAACTTCCCTATCGTTCTTAAAACCTCGTCCCCCGCGCCATGGCCCATCGTATCGTTCACCTGCTTGAAGTTGTCCACGTCGATGTAGATGAGGGTAAAGGGCAGTTTCTTCTCGGTTGAAATCTTGATTTCCTGTTGGGCTCGTTTCCAAAAGGATCGGGCGTTCAACAATTCGGTCAGGCCATCCACTTCCGCCAGGTAGGTGATGTTATCCAGGTATTTCTTCAGGTAATTCAGGACCAGGGCGAAAGCGCTGAGGAATACCAAGTTGGCCCCGGCGTTGAAACCCTGCACCGCGATCGAGACCGTGAAAAGGGAGTGGATGCTGATGAAGAAGATCACGAAGGTGCAGAAGACAGAATAAACCAACCCAGGGATCAACCCGGCGTTCCAGACGACCAGAAAGACCGGTATCAGGTGCAGGAAAGAGACGTTCAGTTCCGGGCCAGTGACATAGTCGATGGCCTCATCCAAAAGGAAAAGGGATGTCGCCAATAGAATGATCTGGGCTTTAGATTGCCGTTGGATCCATTGGCCGATATTCATGAATGCCTCAATTGATCAGGTGTTTCCGTGAAAAGGCCACCACGCCCACGATGAAGGCGCTCCAGAAACCGATCAGGTTCAAGAACAGGTGGTTCTGGGTCTTGGCCAGGGTGATGAGGGCGACGGACACATAAGGCGTGTAGAACATGCTGTCCATCATCAACTGCTTCCAGACGGTGTAGCTGAGGAAGAAGTCCACGAAGAACAGGGCGTGGAACAGTGGCACGATCCAGAGGGCGGTCTTGGAGCCGGACAAAAGCGACCCACTGCAAAAGAACAGGGCCAGGCCCGCCACGATCCAATAGATGAGCGACCCGGGGGGGCTGATGATGATGCCGCAGACCACCGAACGGCTGAAGAAGGTCCATCCGCAGAAGCAAAGGATAGCCAGTGTCAGGTCCACCACACCGGCGATGAGGATATAGGCGTTGAGCACCAGTTTTTTATGGATGATCTGGATGTCGGCCACCACCTGGCTGGAAGAAGAGGTCAGGTAGCGGATACCCAAGCAGTACTCCCCCGCAGTGGGGTTGAGCCTGTCCCGGCAATAGAGGGTCTCGCCGAACCAAAGGATGAGGGTCAAGAAGGTCAGGCTGGATTGCCAGCCGAAGGTGAAGCAGACCACCCAGGCCAGGAACCCGCAGATGAGCAGGTCCACGTACCAGCTGGCTACCAGTCGCCAGGTGCTGGGCCGGGCGGAGGGCTGGCGTGGCTTGGTGGCGGAATCGGCGGTCATGAGTCCCCTTTTTCATGGCTCGGCGCGTCGGCCAGGTTGACGATCATGGCCACCTCGTCGCAGTCGGTGAATTTGGCGCAATGGATGCAATCGCCCCATATCTTTTGGGGCAGGGTCATCTTTTCGACCTTCTCAAAACCCATCTTGCCGAAGAACTCGGTCTGGTAGGTCAGGGTGAAGATGCGGTGCAAGCCCATTTCCAGCCCGTCCCGTATGCAGTAACCCACCAGGGTCTTGCCGATGCCCCTGCCATGACAGGTCTCATCCACCGCCAGGCTTCTTATTTCGGCCATGTCCTCGCCCACTGTGTGAAGCGCAACGATGCCCCGCAGGGTGGTGTTATAGCCGTCGTTTTCCATGGCCACGGTGAAGTCGCGTATTTTTTCCACGATCTCGGTGTAAGGGCGGGGCAGCATCACCCCTTTGACGGAAAAATGCCCTATCAGTTTGACGATGTCCCGGGCGTCATGGGGCTTTGCCCGGCGGTATCTAAGGTTGGCCAATGGTCGGCTTTCTGTCTCTGTATTCGGTTTCAAAGTGGTTGGATTATAGCAGGCTGTCCTCAAAGAAAAACAGGTCAGATAAAGGCCCGCGACTCAAAGTTCCTGAAAGAATCGTGGGGTTACGATAAAGTTTCATGGAAAAAAGAACGTTCTTCGAACTTTTTAAGAAGATTATTAAGGAACAGGCTGCCTGCCCCATTTCATCTACTTGAAAATGTTGATCGTAAACAGGGGTGCTCCCTTCTTCTTTCGCGATTCATCAAGAAAAGGGGGAAAGATCGAAAAGTACCACTATGGCTTTAAACGGCGTTTAGCCAAGACTTTGTTAACCTCATCCATATTTTCGAGTCTGTCTTTGGGATCATCGCTGACCTGAACACCCAATTTTTCTTTCGCGATCGGTTGTATAGCCTTCACGAATTCTTGCCATTGGGGTTCCAAGGACCGCAGGTCCTGGGTAATGGCCCGTTCAACGGCGGCACGGGCATAGGTGGAAAAATCCTCTACGCCTAACTTGGCCAAGGCTTTGAACCAGTATTGTTTTTGGCTGGCGTGGACACGAAAACGCAATGTTATGTCCCTCGATCCTCTTAAAGTCGCTTTGTTATTTTTCAATGGATTGATCCGATGACGCCTAACGCCAACAGCCTTAACTTGCGCGGGATTGGTTTTATGATCTTTATGCGCGATTGAGGACATAACAGCCTCCTTTTCTTAGCTTTCAGCAACATTGTAGCTCTCTTGTAGCTACAACTCAAGGTCAGCGGGTCTCTCTTCCGATAGATAAAACTTATCAATTACACAGGTTTCTGCCCAAACGAAGTATTTGGCCCTTATAAGTAATCGATTGTTCTCGCTTCTGACCCAAAAGGTATTAGTGTTTAGATCCATCCGAGGGATTGAAAAGAACTTTTGATCCGGAGGATAAGTTTCCAATTTTTCTTTTAGTCTTGCATAGATGCCTTTCAAAATTTCCCCTTCGGGCATCGCGAATATTTCATAAGCTTTCTTTTTAACTGAATCAATTTCATCTACAAACCATGTAGTTACTTCTTCTGGTCGAAGGTGCATATAAATTCTCCAAATTTAAGCTCTGTTAGTCATTAATGAAGCTACTCCCCGGGCAAAAGCCCGGGGTTTCAGCCTTTCGGCCTGCTTTGGTCTTGCTCTCGGATATACTTACGAATCATTTCTTCCTGCACCGTCCCAATACTTTCCACAAAGTACCCGTCCGCCCAAAAACTCGTTCCCCATAGTAACTCTTCCATTTCGGGAAATTCTTGCCTGATTTTGATACTTGTTCCACCCTTCAGTACTTGAACAACTTGGGCCACGCTTACACTTGGCTCAACCTGGATAAGCATATGAACGTGATCTCGCTGAATATTAAGCTCGTGTATTTCCCATCGGTTAACTTGGGCCGCCTCCCAAAATAGCTCTTGCAGGCGGACGACCACTTTGCCTGCCAGGACTCGTTTCCGATACTTGGGTATCCAAATGAGATGAAATTGCAGACGGTGCTTAGTATGTGCCCCTATCCAGTATTTCGTCATGCCCAGAGCATGCCATATTTTTTTGCCTGCGGTTCGGCAAAAATTCTGCCGAACCTCCGGGCAGCCATTCATCCCCAGGCTTAAAAGCCTGGGGGTTTCTGGCAAGTTTTATAAAACGGCACATCAGTTGCCAATTCGGCTTAAGCCGTTCCTTTTATCCTAAAGATTTAAATCTTTGATCTGACAATCTTGGCAATGGGATTACTGTTTCTTGGAGAGCGGTATTTGTGGATATAAATAACAAAGCTTTTTCCGTGCCCTCTGTGCCTCTGTGGTGAATTTTTGGTAATGCATTTAATTTGAAGAGGACTTTAGCTCGGGATGATCTTGCAAGAGACGGTCTAAGTTTTTTTGAGCTTGTGAATAATTAGGATCCAATTCAAGGGTTTCTTCCCAGAACTTTTTCGCGTCAGCCAGATCCCCTTTCCGATAACTATCCAAACCCAAGTTGTATGTTTCATCGGTTTTAGCGGTCGTGTCTTTTGCGGCGGTAGGATCGATCATAGCGTCCACTTTTGCTTTCCAAACGCTCAGTTTGGGGTTGTCGGGAGAAAGCTCCTTTATTTCGTTGTAATATTTTTTGGCTTTATCCTTCTGATTGGCTTTTAAGGCTTTTTCAAGACTGGCGATCTTTTGTTGAACAGGGTCTATATAACCCGTGACCCTTTCCAACCCTTTTGCGGCTTGGTCATTCTTGGGGTCTAATTTTAAAACTTCGGTGTACTTACTTTTCGCGTCAAGGAATTGGTTGTTCTGCTCGTCCTTTTTCGCCGCGTCCAATCCTTTCGCGATTCTTTCACGGTTTTGTCGATCGGTAGACGCTTCGATCTGTTTTTTCAGATCCAAAGCGGCGCGCGAATCGGGATTTATTTTCAATACGTTATCAAGGATCGACAGGGCTTTTTGACTTTCCCCGTTCTTCCATTCTTTATTCGCCTCTTGGATATTTTTATCCGTTAAAAGGCTCGAGTTGCTGTCTTGAATTAGCCCAAGCAAGTTTTTCACCTGGGTATTATCCGGATCCAAGCGTTGGGCCTGGTCGATCGCGTCCAATGATTCCGGATAGTGTTTTTGGCGGTAATATTTCAAGGCGTTATCGTAGTAGTTTTTAACAAGACGGTTGTAAGGCCGATCCGGGTCCGTCTTGAAATCGCCTAAAATGATCTCGGTCCTTAGATTTTTCACGCCAGGGTCATTAGGCGCTATCGACTCAAGGTTCTTCAGTATTTCCTGCGCGACATCGTACTTCTTTTGCTCACACGCGTCCTGGGCTTTGGAGATTTGTGTACTGATCGCTTGGGTTTTATTGAGATCGTGGATCGAATCATTGACGGCTGTTTCCTGGCCGGATGGCGTGAGTTTTTCACGCGCCTCCGAAAGATCGGGGTCTATCTCCAGGGCTATTTTCCAATACTCAGTGGCTTTATTTAAGTATCCTTTCTTTTCATAGGCGTCACCCTTCTCTAAGAACTCTAGGGCCCGTTTTTCCTTACCCGAATCGACCACCGGAGTCACGCTTGGCGTTGGCCCGTTGTTTGGATCCGCGCTTAATGAGACTTTCGGGAATAGGAAAATGCCAATGAAAAGAAGTGTACTGATAAACGAAAAAAAATCTTTTTCAGGTTTTTCTGTGGCCAAAAAATTATTTTTTCTTGGTGCTTTGGTGTCTTGGTGGTTAACTTTTTGATGTTTATTTATATTTTTCGGCATTAGTCGATCCCCTTTTTAAAAAATCAGATCGAACGATAGCATTTGGGAGTCCCCGAGGTTGTTCGACTCGAATTCGTAAGCGTAATCCAGCCCATAGTTCAAATATCTAAACGACGCTCCCATGGTTGGATTGGAATTATCGATACCCCCGCGGACAGCGAAATATTTGATGAACCAAACTTCCGCTCCGCCGTGATGGATGATCTTGAAACTGCCCTGCAAAGTCGATTCAGCGTCATAAGCAACGACCACGGTTTGGTCGAAGAGTTTATAACTAAGCCCGGCCCGAAGATCGGGGTTCAGGTATTGGGTTGTCCCGGTATCCCAGGCTAAAAAACCGCCCAGATGGTGGATACAAGCCCCTAAAGTCAGGTCATAGAGAGTCGATGGAACGACCAGAACGCCCAGATCCACACCATCGAACCCATAGGCGTGGGTCCCGGTCAGGTTTTGATATAGAAAGCCGGCGTTGATACCGGCTTTGAAGTGGTAACCCAGATCAATGGCATACGAAGCCCCGCAATCCAACTCCGTATCATTCAAATTGGAGGTCGATGATCCATTTGTGTCACTGCCAAAGATGTTGTTCACGCCGTATTGATCGATATGGAATCCGAGATAGCTGTTAGGAGGCAGTTGTTGGGAAACGCTCGCGAAGTTATGCAGGCGGTCCAGGCTCAAAAGGTCGACCGAACCTGTGGCCAAGAAATCATTCAAGCCCATGGTGGCCAACCCCGCCGGATTGAACAAGGCCGCGTTACCATCGTCAGCCAGACCGGTGAAAGCGGAACCCATCCCCGCTGGCCTGGCGGCAGGGTCGATATCCAGATAGGACGCGGGCGATGCCTGGACGGTGGAATTTACAAAGGCCAAAAGAAGAAAAGGTAATCCCAAAAATAGTATTTTTGTTTTCGTAGACAACAAAAGAAAAGCCTTTTGCTGTGTCTCTGTGCCTCTTTGGCGAATTATTAGATGCTCTAATGTTTTTCGGTTCATATTCATATGTCCTAACTGTTTAAATAAAAATCCGGCGCTCAATTAACGACCGATATCTTTTCACTCACTTGCGTATGGCCCAAAGTGAAGTTGAGCAGGTAAACACCTGTTTGTACCCTTGCTCCGCCTGACATGACGTTCCACTGCACCGCGTTATTCCCCGCGACCGCCTGCCCCAGATCGTTAAAAACAACCGTTCCGTTCATGTCGGTTATTTGGATCAAATAGCCGATGTAATAGGCGGAATTGAACGAGATCGTAAGGTTCTCACCGGGCATCACGGGATTGGGGAATATCGAGTATTCCGCTGGCGGGCCGAACCTCTTGACGCAATTGGTGCCTATATCCGCGATATAGAAATAAGTGGGGGAAGAAGTGATGGCGATCGAGAAAGGTACCTGGAATTGGCCGATGTTGCTACCCAGGCCTCCCCATTGGGACAGGTAATTGAAGCTGGCATCGAATTTTTGGATACGTCCATTGGCGGAATCGGCCACGTAAATGTTGCCGCTGGCGTCGAAAGTGATCCCCTCTGGGGATCGAAACTGCGCCGGATTGGTACCGTAAGCGCCCCAGGTGTTTTGATAGGTACCGGTGGGCGTGAAGCGTTGAACACGGTTGTTCAAGGTATCCGTGACATAGACATTACCCGAGTTATCCAGCGCGATACCGGTGGGAGAATTGAAACTGGCCGGACCGCTTCCGGCACTACCCCAAGTCAGGGGCGCGGCCCCGCCGGCGAAGAATTTTTGTATACGGTCATTACCCTGGTCCACCACATAAACATCGCTGTATTGGTCAACGGCGATTCCCTGAGGGTTGTTGAACATGCTGACGCCGGCGCCTGTACTTCCCCACCCGGTGATATAGTTCCCGGATGTGTCGAATTCTTGGACGCGGTTATTCCCGCTATCGGTGATATAAACATCGTTACCAGTTACGGCGATCCCGGTTGGGTTATTGAACGCCCCAACGATGGAGCCGGGGCTTCCCCATTGCGACAATAATTTACCGGTCGGGTCGAACTTTTCGATGCGGCTGTTACCAGCATCGCAAGCGTAAATATTCCCCACTGAATCTGAAGTGATCCCTTCCAATTGGCTGAATTGGCCATTGCTGGCCCCATTGCCGCACCATTGGTTTAGGAAGAGAGGTAAGGATGTGAAGTCGCCAGCGGGGGCGGTGGGATTGGCGGTTTTGGATTGGCAAGAGAGAGAGGATATTGCCGAGAGTATCAATAGAAGGCTGAGAGTGTTGGATATTTTCATGGTCAAAAATTCCAACTGGCGTTGACAGTTCCAGAATTACTTCCGGAGCCGATGGGAGAACTTACGGAGGAATTAAAGACTGCACCGCCACCAGATGGCCATTCATACATTAATGTGAAAGATGCACCTGATTTTAATCCATGACACGTATAACTCGTGTATCCAGATATCTGACCAGAGTTAAAAGAAGTACCACTTAATTGCCAAACATTAACAGTTGCATTGTTAGGCCAAATCGTAATGTCCCACGGAGTACTACAGTCATTTTGTGTTGTAAAAATTACAGTCCAAAATGTCGTGTATAAATAACCGCCGTACGGTGGTGGAATTTCTTCTTTATTAGTTACATCCAACCTTGCATTAATTTCATATGACCTATTAATGGAAGTAGTGACAGAAGATGAATTTGAAATCCATCCATTATCAGATGCCTTAACTTGAAATGATGGCTGTTGATAAGAACAGTTTGGTACAGTGATGATCAGTTGTGAAGTTGTGTTCCCACTCGGGTCGCCTAACAGCGGCGGGAAAAATTGTGTGGTCCAGGCAGTCGTTGGCATATTGGTTACTTGGGTGGTTACCGCAACATTAAGATTGCCTCCCGGTTGATAACCAACACTGTATGTAACCGAACCACTTCCGTATGGGTAGGTGTTATTGATGTTTTTTAAAGTCAATATTGGATTGAGAGCTTGAAATGTTACGGAGGTAGACGGACTGACGCCTGTGAAATTGTAAAACATCGAGCTATTGTAGTACTTGCCTTGTTTAGGCACCTGCAAGAACCAATTTCCATTTTTAAACGGCGTCGGATTCAAAACCGCGACTCCAGTGGAATCGGTGATCGCCGAAAAATCATTCCCGGTTGGGTCGGATGCTTTCACGGTGATATTGGGGACCGGCGTTAAATTATCCCAAACATTAATCTTTATTGTCCCCTGAGTCGGTTGGATGGCATTGGCCGAAAATGGTTGGCTTGACTTGTTGCATCCTTGACTGAAAACCACAGACAATAAAACAAAGAGCAGACATTTTGTATTCATATGAGGTCCTAACTAAAATATTTTTTCGAAATATAAATAAAAAATTAGTAAATGCAACAAAAAATATTTTTGAGAAAAAAGCTTTAAGCTTTTACTCGACATGAAAACGATTCGAGATTTTATTTTTTTTATAAAATTGCGTGGTTTGAGCTGGTAGTTTCTGTGGCTTAATCGTTTTAAATAAATTTAAAGTTAAATAAAAAAAGCTGGCCCCTTTCGCAAGGAACCAGCTTTTTTAGAATGTTTAACTGAATTACATCGAAGCGAGGATGATTCCTCCACCGATGAGAACACCGCCACCATTAAGAGGGACACCTAATAAAGCTTGAAGTTTAACCGTATCTAATTTTGCCCTTATCCCAGCGCCGAGAAAAGATCCACCTACCTGATATGAATATTGATTAGCCCCAATTTCTGCAATTCCAGTCAATTTATCGCTGAATGGGTAACCAACACCGGCATCACACGAAACAAATGTACCATTTGAAATGTGAATTCCCATGTCGCCATTTAAAAGCAAACCACTTGTTAAGATATAAGTTACTGTCCCTTCGGGTGTAAAAACAACATTTCCTCCGTTTGTCGGTATAGATAAATAACCGCCTACGCTGAAATCAGGAGTTTCCCTGTTGCCAGCGATGCGATATTTGGCGCCACCCATGAGATCGAAGAGGGTAGAAGAGCCGCCACGAGTTACATTTCCAATATATGGAACATCCACTACATATGTTGGACTGCTGAGCGACCATAATTGTGCTCCGACAGATACATCAACATTTTCAGCTGCGCCAAAATGGAAACCAAAAGGAATAGCTACGTTACTCCAATTTGCTGTCGGAGAGTAATAAGTAATATCCGCAGAACCTTCCCATTTCCCAACCTTGGCAACTTCGGAAGTATCCCCGAAGAATAACCCTGCCCGGCTGGAGAGGTTAGTTCCGGAAACATAAGCCACTTTAGGCTTAGATTCATCTTTCTTTACGATTTTCTTCTCTGAGGCCTTTTTCTTACCTTTCTTCGCGTCCTTAGCATTCGCTACCCCCAGGCTCAGGGCTAGGGTCAAAGCCAAACCCATCAAAACAACCTTATTCCAGACCTTCATAGATGATCCTCCGGTGATTTTTGACTTGTTTTCTTGCCAACAATGAAACGTAGCTTACCTTGCCAGCCTAATTTTTGTAAATAATTCTTTGGCGTGGGAACGGGAAGTTTCGGAAACCGGTTCCCCTCCCAGCATTTTCGCCAATTCCTCGATGCGGTTTTGCTCCGTTAAACGCTGAACATTGATACTAGTTTTGCCTTCTTTAAAGGTTTTGGTCACTTGGTAATGACATTCGCCCAAAACAGCGATGGGCGCAAGATGAGAGATACATAGTATCTGTTTGGAAGTAGCCAACCGTTCTAACAGTTCCGCGACCGCAGAAGCGGTCCTGGCTCCAACGCCAGTGTCGATCTCATCGAAAATCAAGGTCGGTACGTCGTCGCTACCAGCCAAAATGGTTTTCAAGGCCAGCATGACCCGTGATGCTTCACCGCCCGAAGCGACTTTTGCTAAGGGTCGAAGGGGTTCACCGGGGTTGGCGGAAAAAAGAAACTCGACCCGGTCCCAACCAGTAGCGGATAAGGAGAGAGACTTGCCCTTGTCTTTGGCGGGGCTGGAGGCATCCTCAATTGGGTTGACCTGTACGGACATCTTGGCGTGCGGTAAACCTAATTCTTTAAGGGCCTCTTGTACTTTTTTAGCCAGATCGGTGCCCACCTTGACCCTCTGTTGGGTCAGTTGTTTTGCCGCGGATTGGTATTCATCAGCCGCCTTCTCTATCTCTTTACCTAAGGTCTCCAACCGGCCTTCCCGGCCCAAAAGTACCTTCAGTTCTTCGGTGATGTTGTCGTGGTACTTGATGATCTCGGCTACCGATTCGCCATACTTCTTTTTGAGTGTGTTGAGGCCGTCTATCTTGTCAGAAAGGTCCTCGAACTCGGCTTCGGTAAAGGAATAGCTCTCGATCTTGCGGGCCAGGTCGAATGATAGCTGGTTCAAGCTTTCCTGGAGGGCCTTGCCCGTATCTATCATATTTTCCAGTTCTTGATCGAGCCTGGATGCGTCCTGTAATCGGCCAATGACATGACCAAACAAGCCGGTGGCCCCGCCATCGCCATCCTCATCCAAGGCCTGCTGGGCCTCGGTGAGGAGCTTGGTGATTTTCTCGGCTTGCTTCATCATTTGGTACTTCTTGAGCAATTCTTCCTCGTTCAGCTCGGTTAGACGGGCGGCGGCTATCTCATCGGCCTGGAACTTCAAAAGGTCGGTCCGGCGGGCTATCTCGCGAGAATCGCCACCCAACCTGGATTGCTCATCCAAGAGGCCTGATAGGGTCTTGTAGGCCTCGGAAACGGGCTTTAAGTAAGTATCCAGATGTCCATAGGCATCAATGAGTTGTCGATGCTTGGTAATGTTGAAAATGGCTTGATGTTCGTGCTGGCCGTGGATGTCGATGAGCATGTCGCCAAGTTCAGAGATCATGGAAGCGGTCGCCATCTCGCCATTGACGAAACTGCGGGTCTTGGAGGAGGACCGGCTGAATTCCCTTTTGATCAGCATTTCCCCGTTGTCGCAGGCGATACCCCATTCTGCCAGTTTGAGGCCCGCCGAGCTCATAGGAAGCAGTTGAAAGAGGGCTTCTACCACCGCCCTATCCTCGCCCGCCCGGAGCATATCTGCCGAAATACGGTCACCCAGGAGGAAATATAGGGCATCTACGATGAGGGATTTACCGGCGCCTGTCTCGCCCGTGAGGACGTTGAAACCCTGGGCAAATTCCAGGGTCACGGATTCGACGATGGCGAAGTTTTTGATGGATAACTGGCGGAGCATGGGAAGTATTATATTTTGAGGGGAGGATTTAATCAATGAGAGGTTTAAACCCAATTATTTGATTTTGTGTGGAAAAAAGCGGATCAAAATCGCGAGAACATTCTCGAAATCGATAAACATAAAATAATAGTTCCAAATAAAACAGACATCATTCGATAGAGGGGTACATTAATGAATTGCCCTATTCAGTAAAAGCGTTGACAGTATGAGGCCCGCCTAAACAAGACGAGCCATGGTCTCTCGGTTAAGATGGTTTCTGCGAGGAAATTCATCATAACCAAAGGAGAACACCATGACTCGTGACCAGTATCTTATCAAGAGAAAGCTGAACATCCTAGATTTGGGAAACCAACTGGGAAACATCAGCGAAGCCTGCAGAAAACTTGGGATTTCCCGGCAACATTACTACGACATCCGAAAAGCCGTTGAGGAAGAAGGGGTTCAGGGGCTTTTGGAAAAGTCTCGAAAAGTGGCTCGTATACGTAATCGAGTGGCCCCTGAAATCGAAGAGGCTGTATTGGAATATTCCCTCCAATACCCAGTCCAAGGGCCTGTTCGGGTCTCCAATGAGCTGAAAAAAGCAGGTCATATTATTTCAGCCGGTGGGGTGAGGACTGTCTGGTTACGCCATGACCTGGAAGTAAAGGCCAAACGCCTGAAGCGGTTAGAGAAGTGGGCGGCGGAGAATACAGCCATTTTGACCGAATCCCAGGTCGTAGCTCTGGAGAAGGTCAAAGAGGCCCAGGAAGCCCATGGCGAAATCGAGACTTTTCACCCAGGGTTCTTGGTATCCCAAGACACCTGTTACATCGGAACCATAAAAGGCGTCGGACGTATTTACCAGCAGACCGGTATCGATACTTATTCCAACATTGGGTTTGCCAAGGTTTACGCTGAGAAACGGCTTTAGTGGCGGCCGACTTCATGAACGACAAGGTGTTGCCCTTCTTCGATGAACATTGGGTGGGTGTTTTGAGGGTACTAACGGATCGCGGGACAGAATATAACGGGCTGGCGGATAACCATCCCTATCAACTTTTCCTGCATTTAAATGGGATCGAGCACTCCACTACGAAGGTACGGCATCCACAAACCAACGGGTGCGTGGAGCGATTGAACCAGATCATTCAGGAGGAGTTTTACTCGGTATCTTTCCGTAAAAAACTGTACGCCAGCCTTGAGGAAATTCAGGTGGATCTTGACGAATTCATGGTCTGGTACAATACCCAACGGACGAACCAAGGCAAGAACTGCCAAGGGAAAACGCCGATGGAGACCTTTGAAGCGGGTAAAGAACTTTGTGGAAAGTATGTTCCGCAGCCTGCAGAGGAGGTGACCGTCGCCTAATTCAACATCTCGACCGAGGGATCAGCTGTAAACGCAATTACTGAATACCGCAAATGAATTTTTCAGCTCCAAATAAGGAATAAAAATTATATGTAGATTCGGAAACCCTTTTATTGAAAATAACTAAAACCAAACCCATCAAAAAAGGCACAATAACATTTCTATCTTCAATGTTAGTTACTAACCAAAGTATGAAGGTATCCATCATTTAATGTTTTTCATACAGTTGTTTAGATTTCCTTTTAATTTTATCAACCATAACAATTAATTGTTGGATCACATTATAAACCGACGGGATATTCATAATTGTTCGTCCATTAAACCTTCCTGTTTTGGCTTTTATTAAGTTTAGTCCCTTTATCGTACCAATTACGACATATCACTTAACGACCGCTTCTCTCAAAGGTTCTAAAACATTTTCATTTATATCTGCAACAGTTCTTTTTGCTATTTCCTCTAAATTATCCGGGCCAGAGAGCTGATATAAATCTGGATTTTGACACAAAGTGTTAACAGCCATAGCAACATCAAATCCTCTTAATACTCCACCAACAGTTTTATCCGCCAATACTGAAATTGTTACTATGAGAAATGCTTTTTCTGGGCTGTTAACAAAAACCACATCATCATATTGACGTAAACCTAATCTCAAACTAGATGTAAAAATATCTTTGTAAACTTCATCTCCACTTACCGATAAATATATTTTAAATGTTTTATTTGAATGACCATGTTTTTTAATAACAGGTTTTGTCTCATCTGGAATATTTGGTGCCCCCGCCAGAACATCTGACGAGTTAGTAGAAGTAAGTGTTGTCTGTGAATTTTGAGGGTTATTTGATGTTGAGCTTGGAGAATCTACACCTTGATTTTGATTAGTAGTGTTTTCGGTTTTGTTGTCTCGGCTATCCTGCTTATTTTGCAGTTGATTAGACAGTGAATTTAGAAAAGAAGCTGCCCCAACTCCTACTGGATTATTAGAATTATTTGTTGTGTCCGCTCTTAAAATCGTTGGATTGAAAAGAAGTGTAAAAACCAATATCGCTATATATCTTTTCATTACTCACCTCGATTTATCCATACTTCGATAAGCAACTTACTTAGCATTATAAACTGCCCTATTCAGTAAAAGCGTTGACAGTATGAGGCCCGCCTAAACAAGACGAGCCATGGTCTCTCGGTTAAGATGGTTTCTGCGAGGAAATTCATCATAACCAAAGGAGAACACCATGACTCGTGACCAGTATCTTATCAAGAGAAAGCTGAACATCCTAGATTTGGGAAACCAACTGGGAAACATCAGCGAAGCCTGCAGAAAACTTGGGATTTCCCGGCAACATTACTACGACATCCGAAAAGCCGTTGAGGAAGAAGGGGTTCAGGGGCTTTTGGAAAAGTCTCGAAAAGTGGCTCGTATACGTAATCGAGTGGCCCCTGAAATCGAAGAGGCTGTATTGGAATATTCCCTCCAATACCCAGTCCAAGGGCCTGTTCGGGTCTCCAATGAGCTGAAAAAAGCAGGTCATATTATTTCAGCCGGTGGGGTGAGGACTGTCTGGTTACGCCATGACCTGGAAGTAAAGGCCAAACGCCTGAAGCGGTTAGAGAAGTGGGCGGCGGAGAATACAGCCATTTTGACCGAATCCCAGGTCGTAGCTCTGGAGAAGGTCAAAGAGGCCCAGGAAGCCCATGGCGAAATCGAGACTTTTCACCCAGGGTTCTTGGTATCCCAAGACACCTGTTACATCGGAACCATAAAAGGCGTCGGACGTATTTACCAGCAGACCGGTATCGATACTTATTCCAACATTGGGTTTGCCAAGGTTTACGCTGAGAAGACGGCTTTAGTGGCGGCCGACTTCATGAACGACAAGGTGTTGCCCTTCTTCGATGAACATTGGGTGGGTGTTTTGAGGGTACTAACGGATCGCGGGACAGAATATAACGGGCTGGCGGATAACCATCCCTATCAACTTTTCCTGCATTTAAATGGGATCGAGCACTCCACTACGAAGGTACGGCATCCACAAACCAACGGGTGCGTGGAGCGATTGAACCAGATCATTCAGGAGGAGTTTTACTCGGTATCTTTCCGTAAAAAACTGTACGCCAGCCTTGAGGAAATTCAGGTGGATCTTGACGAATTCATGGTCTGGTACAATACCCAACGGACGAACCAAGGCAAGAACTGCCAAGGGAAAACGCCGATGGAGACCTTTGAAGCGGGTAAAGAACTTTGTGGAAAGTATGTTCCGCAGCCTGCAGAGGAGGTGACCGTCGCCTAATTCAACATCTCGACCGAGGGATCAGCTGTAAACGCAATTACTGAATACCGCATATAAACAAAAGGGACGTACATGGTCTGCCTACGCTTAACCTTTACTAACGCTCAAGTTTCCTCCTGCGCTAAAGCTACGGAGGACAGGTCGACAGGCAGGTTGTATATCTTTATTTCACTCTGTTTTGGTATAAATTCGGCCAAGATCCCTTATCGAACCCGATAAACCGCCTTGGATTCCTCAAGAAAGCCTATCCGTCGTTTGGGTTTTTGCGGTTCCTTCATCAATTCCCTGATCGCGTCAAAGACGGCTTTTAATTGGTAATCATGGCCATTGAACTTTCTTTCTAATTCCTCCAACCGCCGGGACAAATCTTTATGGGATTCCAATATCTCGCGCACCTTAACAAAAGCTCTCATGATCGCGATATTAGCCCTTACAGCCACCGGACTTCGAAGAATCCCAGAAAGCATAGCAGTCCCTTCTTGGGTGAAAGCATACGGCAAGTATCGTCGGCCGCCATGTAAACTTGAGGTTCCAAATTGGAACCTCAAGTTTTGGATCTCTTCTGGGGTTAAGCGGATCATAAAATCCGGTGGGAACCGATCTTTATTTCTTTGAACAGCTTTATTTAACTCTTTCGTTTTTACGCCAAATAATTCAGCCAATTCACTATCTAACATTACTTTTAAACCGCGAATGAACAAAATCCGTTTTGCGACAGTTTCAACATTAAAATCTTTTTTCATACGCGCCTCAAGCTGGATAAATTGTCAAAAAAACATTCTGTCACTTGAAATCACAAATTGTGATTTCAAGTCTTGTATGTCGATTAATGGCTAAGGCTATTACTCCACTTCCCGCACTTCGCAGATCGGCCCATCCGAATTGCCGGTATGCATCACACCGATGGCCAAGGATACCGATTCTGTGGTAACGGTCACGGTTCCCTCTTCTTTTTCGCATCGGGTGGTCAATGTTCCCTGGACCAAGACCTCATCCCAGGTCGATCCTTCCTTCAAATATTTGACTGGTTGGGTTGGTTTAAAGGACAAAACCAATTTCTGGTCCTTGATCTCATGTCTTCTGTCATTGGGTAGGACTTTATCCATAAAAGTATCTTCGTAACTGTCATTCAGCCATTTATGGAAATAGTCCATCATGTCGTCTAGATTCTTATAAGAAACCCCGTAGTAATTACTGACGAAGTCCAACGCTAATTTGGTAGTTTCATCGGTGGCATAAATAACTTTTTTAGTTGGTTGTTGTTTAGCTTTAACTTTAGCCGGTGGCGGGACTGTCGGTTGGACCTTTACTTGCGGCTGAACCGTAGGCGCAACAGCAACAGAGGTTACTGGCTTAGCAACTTCAGCAGTTTTAGGTTCGTCATTCGTACTGGTAACAGAGGAAACCATCGTTTCAAAGCACCAATGGAAACTATGTTGTTTATAAAGGCGTTCATAACCTACCCAAATAACGGCGTAGAGTATTCCGATAAGGATAAGCACGACAAAAAATCCCACTAAAAACTTTTGGAAGTATTTGCCAATGATCTTAAGAGCCTGAACGAATGCATGCCAAACGAACAATATAGGCGTCATAAAAATATTTATTATAAATTTGGGTATCACGACGTCAGCTTTAGACGAGCTATTCCCAGATACCTTTGTCTTATTGGAGTTCCCTGTCTTGAGGCTGGCGGATGGCTGGATGGGTTCAACTTCTGTATCGGTATCTTCTTTACCAATTCCTTCATCGGGAATTGGTACAACCACACCCCGTGCCTCGGTATGTGACCTCCGCACAGGTGCATCATTTCCCTCTTCAGCCTGATCCTGGTCAATTGGTTCTGAACTGGGAGCGGTTGCAGGTTTAGAGGTTGTTGATTCCGTTGCTTTAAGCTTAGGGGTAGGTGTTACTTCGGGGGCGATGTTTTCGGGGTCAAAAGTCTTAGCCGAGTTGCCGTTAATAACCCAAATGACCAAAGCTCTTATTTCCTTCGTTGCAAACTGGCGTTCAAAGACCACATCCAGTACTTCATTTACAGTCTTTGATAAGTTTGGAATACGGCCTTTTAAACGTGCAAGGGTTACTGCGTTACTAAAAGAAAGAATATAAGGCGGTTTGGCCAGAGCCGCTTGTCGGACCCGATCGCGTGCGGCCTTATCGAAACAGGCCATGATTGATTTTAAATTAGTAATTTGACTATCTTTGAGATTTAGGGCCTTTTTTTGATCTTCCCGTGTAATCGATGAATTTTTGTTAATTAAGTCTTCAAGAACAGAAATCTGATCTAACCAATCATTGGATTCAGGTCTTATTAAAGCCATACATAGCTCCTTATAGGATAATTTTCAGTCTTATATCAAACCAAACTGGATAACCGACGACTCCTTTAGTTGCCAGTGGACGACCCAAAAATGCCAGTGGGGATGCCAGTGGACAGCCCCGAAATGCCAGCGGGAATGCCAGTGGACAATCCCTAAATGCCAGTGGGAGTGCCAGTGGACAGCCCCGAAATGCCAGCGGGAATGCCAGTGGACAGCCCCTAAATGCCAGTGGGGATGCCAGTGGACAGCCCCTAAATGCCAGTGGGGATGCCAGTGGACAGCCCCTAAATGCCAGTGGGGATGCCAGTGGACAGCCCCTAAATGCCAGTGGGAGTGCCAGTGGACGACCCCAAAATGCCAGTGGGGATGCCAGTGGACAGCCCCGAAATGCCAGTGGGGATGCCAGTGGACGACCCCAAAATGCCAGTGGGGATGCCAGTGGACAGCCCCGAAATGCCAGTGGGGATGCCAGTGGACAGCCCCTAAATGCCAGTGGGGATGCCAGTGGACAGCCCCTAAATGCCAGTGGGGATGCCAGTGGACAGCCCCGAAATGCCAGTGGGTTCCCTCCCAATCATGGCATTTATATAAAATCCAAAAAGGGGGGTCAAATGAAAAGGGGTTTACGAGTTAAACCTAAGCGGGTGGGATAGCCATACTTGAACTGTTTTCAGGGGTAATAAAAACAGGGAAAAATTGGCCATTGGGCCATCAGGATTTATTGGGAATTATTTTACTGTCTAGCCAATCAAACCGGCCCTTAACGACCTAGCTTACGTTGGATCTCGCGGGGGCCCCGTAAGGGGTGGATCGAATAGATAACCACCCCCCAGCACCCTATCCCATCCTCTGGGTCGATGGGTATGGGCTGGTAGTCGGGGTTTTCTGGTTGTAGATAGAATTGGTCATCCTTCTTCATGACCTTTTTGACAGTAGGGCACCCATCCACCAAAGCAATGATCACATCCCCTGGTTTGGTGGTTAGGTATCGATCTATTACCAAATAATCCCCATCATGGATGGCCGGTTCCATAGACCCGCCGCGGGCTGACCATATATAGGTATCGTCCGGGTGTTCTAGAAACAGCTTATTTAGGTCTGTGCGCTTTTCGCGGTAATGTTCTGGTGGCCCAGGCGCACCAGCTGGGACAGGGGGTTCTAAGAAAGGGATAAGGGTTTCGGGACAGCTTGTGAGGGGGCCTATGTAGGTAGCTTTCATCTGGATTCCTTGGATTACCGGGAAGTATACGGCTGTATACTTACCTTTTAGCAGGTTCCAAAGGGGGTTAGCAAGATTAAAAGCTATTCGTAGGTAACTAAAAATATTAGATTTGAATTTTCTTCAAACAATTCACCGAATCATCATCCCCCACCTTATTGACCGTCCTAGCGACTGGCCACATTTGCATTTTGGCGGGTGGGTAAGGCTTCAGAAGGGGCTTTAGGATGGCTTGGTCCTGATTCTGCGGGTCTAACCAGGTGTCGAAATCCTTGGGATCGAGGATAACAGGCATTCGGTCATGGATCTTGGACATCAAGGAATTGGCTTCGGTTGTAATGATGGAACATGATTCTAGAATATCCCCTTGGTTGTATTCCCTTCCTCCCAAGTTCAATGGCCAGGTAACTTTTTTACCTGAACCCTTTTCCTCATCTATCCAATGGACTTTCCAGGTCTCATATAGCCCGGCACAAGCGAATGGTTGCTCATCTTTCATGCTGAAGTAATAGGGTTGGGATGGTTTTGTAGACCTTTCCCATTCAAAAAATCCATCCATAAGGATCAAACAGCGCATCTTCTGGAATGCTCGCCTAAAGGATGGTTTCTCCGCGACCGTATCGGCCCTGGCGTTCATAGTGCTGTAGGCAATCTTGGTGTTCTTCGCCCAATAAGGGACCAATCCCCAATAATCCCGTTTGATGACTCTGGTTTTCTTTTCGGCATCGAACTGGACTACAGGAATTCTGGCGGCGGGGGCGATGTTGTAGTGTTCGTTGAATTCCTCAAACAAGTCAGCATGGAATAGCTTGGCAATCTTGGCCGAAGGGGTTTTAAGGGCAAATCGTCCGCACATAGGGTGCTCACAGAAGCGTAATCATGAAAGGCAATATTAGCTTACTTATTTTTAAGTTCTTTAATCAATGCCTGCCCTGTGAAAAAACCCAATATCCATCCAATGAAAATACCGAAGGACAATAATATGGAGCGATGTTCTAAAGAAAATTCCATATATAACGATATGAAAAAACAAATAATGATAAATAAAAACCCGCCTAATCCGGTTGTTAACATCAATAAAGCCCAACGTGATCCCAAATAGTTATTGATTTTCTGTGAGAGTTTATTAATTCGAAATAAAACAAATAAATTTAAAAACCCTCCAAAAACAAATGCAATGGTCAAGCAAAACAGGAGAATAAACATTAGGACTTCCCCAATATTTATTGAAAACCTTGTTCACATAATAATACATCTTGCCTGTTTAAGATGATGGTGTATTAAGGCAAATCGTCCGCACATGGGTCACTCACAAGTGATTAATTTATAAATGTTGGATTAGCTATATTGGGAATAAAGGAATTTAATCATTCCCAATGCCACAAAACCCTTCTCTGCGTCTTACCAAAGTTAGATAATTGCCTATCGTATTCTTCAAAGGTTATATTCATGAAATATTTCGGTTATATGCTTAACAGCAGGCGATGGATCCCTTCTGTCTCGCTTTTAATCACCGCCCTTGGTATGGCCTATTGGGGTTGTTTTCAATATTTAATCCATGTTCATATAGGCAAATCATTTTTCGAACAGCGCATCGATCCTAATTTCAACACAGCTTTTGATCTGGTTTGCATCGCTTTTCTTTTTATCCTTTTATATGATCGGGGCCAAAGCTTCAAAGATCTGGGGTTGAGTTTTACCAAGCAAGATCTGAAAGATACGGTTGTTTTGCTCCTTTATCTTGCGGCTATTTATGTGATCTTGTCTGTTATCTCTTATTTGAATTATTTTTATTTTCACTTCGAGATCAAAGGTACTAACTGGTACGAGAATCAATCTACGTCGCCTTTCCAAACAGCAATCATACATTCTCCATTTGGGGGCATGATGTTGTATGTAGCGACCAATGCGGTCGTTGAGGAACTTATCATACGTGCATTTTTGATGACGGAATTAAACACATGGCTGAGAAATGGGAAAATAGCAGTTGTTGCCAGCGCTTTGATCATGACCGGCTATCATCTTTATCAAGGCTGGCTCAGGTGTATCCCTGTCTTTTTACTTTTTCTGTTGTTCTCTGATTACTATCAAAAATCCCGGCGGGTGACGCCTCTGATCATCGTCCATTATCTCATCGATCTATTTACCATTTCGATGATGTATTTGTACGCCGCGAAATACGGCCTATAAAGCAGACTAACCTGAGCCATGTTGGTTATTTAATACTTATTGTCCCATTCCCTCAAACTTGATAAAGGGAATATGGAAAGCGCCATTGTAGAAGCGAACCTGGACGGAATATTTATTGTTGGGATCGTAATAGACATCACTGCTAATTTTGTATTCTCTCGGAAACAATTGAGACCCCCATGGCGCGAGGGTCATATAGTACGAAACGGTCCTATTTCCTTGTGATGATCGCTTATTAAGCACAGTTGCAACATATTTGCGGGATGGTTCTTTATCCAACAGGTCGTTCAGAATTACAGATGTTCCATATCCAAAAAGCAGGCATCCTACCAACAAATAAGCTGCGACTCTAATATTATTTCTGACCTCTAACGACAGATAAAAAGCCGTGATCACAAAAATGAGCGTGAATATTATAACGGGCAGTACCATTGTTTCTTGATCCATGATAAATCTATCCGAGTAGGCCCGTAGTGCCAGGATCACGATTGGATAAAGGAAAGTGGCCACAGAGGTATAAACCTTATTGGTTCCAGCGTCAAAACGCAGGGCCCCTTTGAAACGAATCACAACCCCAAAAGCGATGATGGGCATGATCATTAAAAGACTAACAACCAAACTATAGGGTTTCGGATATACCCAACCCCATCCTGAGATCACAATCATTGAAATGTTCAAAATATTGCCCCAGCGCCTTGCCTTTTGAAGCGTTTCTTTCCTTTCGGTCTCATCGCTTCCTAATTTCTCATCTTCCAGGGCGTGTTTATGTTCCTCTTTTGTTTTGATCTCGACTGGGTCCCTGACAATGCTGATATTCCAGGATTTGAATTCCACCAGCGCCAAAATAATGAAGGTATCTTTCTCGGTCTCGCCGCCTAATAAAGAATTTTCAGTCACTTTCCCAAAAACTTTTACCCTGGTACCATTTCGATTTTGTATTAACTCAAAATTAGAAACATCGGCATTTAGCATTTGGCTGGTTTTATAAAATTTGGTGATACGGATCCTCTCCGCCCAAATCTCCGTTTTATCTTTTAGGATTGATAGAATGACGTAGATAAGGATTAAGGCGCCAAAACCACAGGTAATAGGTATAAGAAGATCAGCACTTCCACCGGCATGTTCCTGAATTGAGATGAAGTAAAAGAAAATACCAGCCGTGATAACTAGAAGGGTAATGAATCCTAAAGCGATTGTTAAGATTATCTTGAGTCCGGGATTAGTTTCGAAGACCTTTATAGGTTGGTCGGACATAGGCTTTCCTTCGCTGAATATACTTATTTAGATAAATGTGATTATAAACCCAAAGGAAGCAAGCGACCCATATTCAGGAAAAGTATCTTTAATGAAGTACCAATACCTTCACGATCTTATTTCCCTTTACCCCCGTGTTCGGGTCGACCCCTACCAATACCGCCAGGTAGACCCCGGACGCGACCGGTTGAAGGTCTTTGTTAGTGGCGTCCCATGAGGTTTTACCATTGGTGAAGGTCAGGGTCTTGAGCCATTCCCCGGCGATGCTATAGATCTTGAGGGCGCTTTGACTATCGGCCGGGTTGCCGTTCAACGAAGCGTAGAACTGGACCGTGTCCCCCGGGTGCGCCGTGTTGGGTAAGGCCGATAGTTGAATGGTCGGTTGGCCCTCATTCGTAAGGATAAAAGCGTCTTGGGACAGGGTAATGGTGGCTCCGCTTAGGTCATGCACTACCAGGACAAAGCGGTAGAACCCGTTGGGTGCCGTTAAGAAGGTAAAACTTTTCACGTTCCAGACGCAGATGACCTGTCCGTTCAAATAGACCGTGATAGTCCCTCCCCCGCCGGTCGGGTTGGGCTTAAAAGGCGAGATGGTCATCGAATAAGTCGACCCGATGGGGAAGATGATACCCGCGCAGAAATTCCCAACCAATTCCCCGCTCTCATCATAAATGGCGACCGTTTCTTGCCCGCATTGCGCCGTCGCGGTGACGGTTGGGCTGTTGGTAGGAGTGGATGTGGCCAAAGGAGTCGGGGTGCGGGTCGCGGTCCAGCTGGCGGTAGGCGTAGTCGAATCCGTCATTGTTGATGTTGGTGTCCCAGTCGTTGTTGATGTTGCTGTCCCAGTCGCTGTTGATGTTGGGGTATTGGTCTGGGAGGCTGTCGCGCTATTGGTCTGGGAGGCTGTCCAACTGGATGTTGGTGTGTTTGTTTGGGTGTTGGAGGGCGTTGCACTCGCGCTAGGCGTCATCGAATCCGTCGCGGTGTTGGTGACCGCAGGCGTCATCGAATAGGTTGGGGTGTTGGAGGGCGTCGCGCTTGCCGTCGCGCTATTGGTAGGTGTTGGGGTAGAGGTGGAAGCCAAGGTATTGACCGAGGTGTTGGTGGCGGTGAACGTCGTTGTCCAGGTAGCGGTGATGGACGCCGTAGCGGTTACCGTGTTGGTGACCGCGGGTGTCATCGAATAGGTTGGGGTGTTGGAGGGAGTCGCGCTTGGGGTATTAGTTGGGGTATTGGTCGCTGTTTGCGTAGCCGATGGCGTCATCGAAACCGTAGGGGTATTCGTCGCTGTATTGGTGGGTGTGTCGGTGACGGTATTCGTCGCGGTGATCGTGAACGTATTGGTGGACGGAAGGGTTCCTGTAACGGTAGGCGTGTAGGTACAAGTAATTGTCGGTGTGTAGGTAATGGTGTCAGTCGCCGTATCCGTCGCTGTATTCGATGCCGTCCCCGTCATTGTTGTTGTAGGGGTGTTGGTAGGTGTATCGGAAGGTGTTTCGCTCGCGGTGACAGTGGGGGTGTCGGTTGGCGGCACGGTCCCAGTATCCGTGGCGGTAAAGGTACAGGTGATGGTCGGCGAGAACGTAGCGGTATTAGTACCTGTTGGTGTGGCCGAATCCGTCGCTGTATCGTTGGGTGTATTAGTACAGGTATCCGTAGCGCTATTCACAGCGGTATTAGTAGTTGTTGGCGTAGCCGACGAAGTTGGTGTTGTCGAATCCGTTGGGGTATCGGTGGGTGTACTAGTAGCCGAGTTCGAAGCGGTTTGAGTGGCGGTTCCCGTCCCCGTATTCGTGGCTGTGTTGGTGGGGGTACCTGTGGGCGTATTCGTCCCGGTGGCGGTGGGCGTGTCGGTTGGCGGAACGGTACCTGTATCCGTTGCGGTAAAGGTACAGGTGATGGTGGGCGTGTAGGTAATGGTGTTAGTCGCTGTTGGCGTAGCCGTAGGCGAAACGGTGAGGGACGGTGTATCCGTCATCGAATCCGTCGCCGTATTAGTCGGGCTATCCGTAGCTGTGTTGGTACCGGTATTCGTCGCCGTAGCCGTCGCAGTATTCGTGGTGGTGTTGATTGAAGTGTTGGTAGCCGTATTAGTCGCCGTATTAGTCGCCGTATTAGTCGCGGTATTCGTCGCGGTCCCAGTCGCTGTTGATGTTGCAGTCCCAGTCGCTGTTGATGTTGGGGTATTGGTCTGGGAGGCTGTCGCGCTATTGGTCTGGGAGGCGGTTGCGCTATTAGTCGCGCTATTGGTCGCGGTGTTGGTGGCGGTGTTAGTAGCGCTATCGGTTGAGGTGTTGGAGGGCGTCGCAGTCGCGCTATTGGTGGCAGTATCAGTAGCCGTATTACTAGAAGTGTTGGTGGCCGTATTGGTAGAGGTATTAGTCGCGCTATTCGTAGCCGTATTTGTAGGGGTGTAAGTGGAAGTGTATAAGACCGTCGGTGTATTAGTCCCCGTATTCGTGGGGGTACCCGTAAAGGTGTTCACTGGTGTCAGCGAACAATTGCTCATGTTGAATTTATAGATAAGTCCATTGATGTTATCCGCCACGAACCAGTTGCCGGTGCTGTCACCGGCCACGCCCTCCGTATCCATGAAAGTACTGGAAGTTCCCTGGGTCGTGATGCCGATCATGCTTCCGCCGGTGGTATAGATGCCCACATCCCCCGCCCCGTCGGACACGTAAACATATCCGTCGGCCACGGCGAGGAACTCGCTTCCCTTCAACCCGTTGCTCGCGTCCATTTGGGTTTCGAGCGTTCCGCCGGTGGCGGTGAACTCATAGACCTGTTCGGTGACATCGTCCCCTACCCAAACATTTCCGGTGGAGTCATAGACCAAACCGGTGGGACTGCTGAAAGTCACCGGACTGCCGTCGGCTGGCCCGCCGAATTCGCCAAGGGCGGTCCCATTTGCCTTGAAGTAAGCCACCCTTGTGTCGCCATTGTCGGCCACATAAACCGTGGTGCCGGCCGCGTTGACGGCGATGCCCCAGGGGGTATTCAGCACGGCGCTCCCCCATTGATTGATGCTGGCACCTGTGGCGTGGCCGGTGTTATATCCCCAGGAAACATCCACCTGGTTGTTGTTGGTGTCGGTCACATAAACTTTTCCCGCGGTATCCACGGCGACCCCGAAAGGAAAGCCGCTGCCGTTGGAACCAACCGGAACGGTCCAGTTGGCCAGCTCGGCCCCGGTGGATACGCTGAACACGTCGATACTGCTGTTGGCCCCGTCCGCCACGTAGAGATAAGTGCCCGTGGAATCCTCGGCCATCCCCCAGGGGTCGGTGTCGCTGGACTGCCAGAGGCTGAGGCAGTTCCAGGCTTCCGGCGGGGTGGGGGTGGGCGTGATGGTGAAGGTGTCGGTCGGCAGAGGGGTGAAGGTGGAGGTACTCGTCGCGGTCCCCGTAATGGTTGGGGTGTAGGTGGGCGGCAATGTTCCCGTGGGCGTGACCGTCGGAGTGGAAGTGATGGTCGCCGTGTTGGTGACGGTCGGGGTATTGCTGGGGGTGAAGGTCGACGTGGGGGTGCAAGGCAAAACCACCAATTGGATGGCGGCGGTTTGCCAGTTCATGGCCGCCGAGGTGTAGGCGGAAGTAAGGGTGACGTTGCCGCTGGCGGGGCTGACGCTGTCCATGAGCGCCGAACCCAGGGTGGAGGCGTCCATGGCCCTTCTTAAATTACCTGTTGCCTTGGTTTGAACGTTCTTTTCCAGGATCGCCATGGCGCCCACCACGTAATTGCCGGGCGTGGCGCCGGTATAGGTGATGGAAGGCGACAGAGAATTGCCGGTCGCGGTCACGATGGTCGAACTGACGGAAGCCACCCCCTTGTACTGACCAACGATGAAATTGAATGTTTGTTTCGCGCTGAAAGTGATCTTGACGGTATCCGCGGCGTTGCCGGTAACGATGGGCGCGGTATAGATGAAAAGGCCAGGAGTGGTCGCCGTGCTATTGATGGAGACCTGGTTCGTCCAGGTGTTCCCCGCCAGGTCCGATATGCCCGTGGGTACGCTCGCGGGAAAGGCGTCTCCGGTGATCACGACCGCGACAAAGAAATTCCCCGCGACAGCGTTCTGGGCGGCAGTTGTCTTAGTGGTTTGTGTTTGGGAAGTACCGGTGCCGACCGACTTTTGAGTGTCCCAAGCGATGGCGTTGCAATTGGCCAGGGCTTGATGGGGCAACAGGGGTAATAAGTACCCTGCTAAAACCAAGCATAGCCCGGCAGTTCTAATAATGTTTTTAGCCATAAAAAACGGCATCTGACCCCCGCTTTAAGAATATTCGCTTATTTTACCCCTTGTTTTATCGTGTGAATTATTTAATTCGGCCGTCTTGGCCAAAATGCTAATTTTAAAGGGTAATAAATGCTAATTTTTTGTCTAAAGCCAATTTTGATTGGGTTTTACCCGGACTGGAAACCTATTCAATACAGGTCGATCGGCGGGCTGTGAACTTTAGATTCTCACTAGGTTATAGGAAAAAAACTAAACCCCCTCGGCTATAAGGCCGAAGGGGTTTTAATGTAAACCAAGTTGAGATATCGATCTATTTGGTCAATGAATGACGACGACTTTTCCTGTTTTGATATGAACACCGGCGGAATCATTCACTTGGATCAAGTAAATATATAACCCGCTAGCCACCGTTTGTTGCCATTGATTCTTCAAGTCCCAAGTCAAAGAGTTGTTCTCAGCCGCGCCATGAACTGTGGTGTTATAAACCACTTCGCCGGTTACCGTGTAGAGGGTCAGATTAATTTTCGCTTCCTCTGAAAGATCGACCAAGAACTTGATCGGCACACCGCCTCGCGAAAGATTTGGAGCAGCTACTATTTGCGGACTTGTGGGCCCTGGTGTAATGGTAGGGCTAGGGGTAGGCGTTGAAGTGTTATTGAATTGGCCTTGTTGAAAAGCTGATTTCAATGAAGCATTCTTTATGATATCGCCTGTCAACGTGCAGGATTGACTGCACAACTTAAGTGAAGGGGCGCAGAAGGAGGCAGAAGGTCCATAATAAGTATTACCAACGGTCACCCAGGCACTACCGTTGAATCCAGCTACATATCCATAGTTATTAGTGTAATTATTGTATGCCACGTATGGGGTGCCATTTGTTTCAATCGCTAACGATAGATTTGTCCTCGCATAGTTCTTTGCAAAAGAACTATTCCCGATCGTTACCCATGCGGTACCGTTATATTCCATGACCCAATTCATTTCATTCCCATCGGTAAAAGCTACATAAGGATTACCATTTGAGAAAACCAGATCTGGACTACCACCAGGATATTCTGTTCCATAACTACCACCTAATGTTAGCCACGCGGTTCCGGTTGAATTAACATATTTGACCCAGCCTTTTGAGTTAGCATCGGTATAAGCGACATAAGTTACACCGTTAGAAAATGCCAAAGATGGGTTACTTGATGTATTGTTATAAAAAGTACCAAATGAACCCCCGCCGACAGTCACCCAGTTTGTCCCGTTAAAAGTCTCAACTAATCCCACAAGGTTGGTAGATGTAAAGGCAACGAATGGCACATTGTTGTTTAAAACCAATGATGTGTCATACCAAATAGCGCCAAAGGAACCTGGTCCGACTGTCACCCAAGCGCTACCGTTATAGTCCATAACATAACCAACGTAAGTTGTTCCTGTCTGATACCCAAAATAAACATACGGTGTTCCAGTGGTAGAAAAAACCAATGAAGGACAAACAAAATAAGTGTTGTTTAAAGAGTAACCCACATTACCTACTGTTGACCAACCTGACCCTGTATATTCTTCCAAATAAGCGTTTGTATTTCCTGAGTTTCGAAACGCGACATAAGGCGTACAATTCCAAAAAGCTAATGAAAGATCCGAATCAGGGCTATTGCTAAAAGATGCATTACCTAAAGAGACCCATGCATTATTAGTGTAATAAGCAACATAGCCTGATAAACCACCATGGGAGTAGGCTACATAACCGCAGAATGGAATAGTACCAGGGGTATATGTGGGCGTATTTGTTGCGGTGCAGGTTCTTGTGTTTGTTGGTGTACTAGTTGGAGTTATTGTCGGTGAGTTGGTTCTAGTAAATGTAAGCGTAGCAGTATTGGTGTTGGTGGCTGTGTTTGTGGAAATTTTTGTTGGTGAATTCGTCCACGTGATAGTTGGTGTCAAAGTGCGGGTATTGGTCGCGGTATTTGTGGCTGTATTAGTTGGAGTTTTTGTTGGCGAGTTGGACCAAGTTTTCGTTGCGGTAAACGTACAAGTGTTTGTCGCAGAATTCGTCGCTGTATTTGTTGGGGTTTTAGTTGGTGAATTTGTAAAAGTTGGGGAAGGTGTAAAAGTATTTGTATTGGTTGCGGTATTTGTTGCTGTATAGGTTGGTGTTATAGTCGGTGTAAATGTAAAAGTATTCGTTGGTGTGTTCGTGGGTGTACAACCAGCCCAATAACACATTTCATATGTTAAACCTTGGTAATTTTGTTGATCGATAGGTACGTTCAAAACTTCGAATGCCAGGACATTTTGTCCTGCCGCAATACCAGTAACACCTATTTGTGTACAACTAGCTAGAAAAGTATACGGTTCATTTGCCGCATCAATTAATTCTGTTCCATTCAACCAAGCCGTAACTAAATTATCACCACTCAATGTCAATGTAGCTTGGGTTATTGGACAGCCTCCCGTTGGTACAGTAAAAACATTCCTAAAATACAGATTTACTACTGTTCCATTTGTTGCACCGCATGCATTTGAGCCATCAATTGCCGTTCCAATCCACATTTTATTACTAGTGCTACCTGAAATATTGCAAGGGGTAGCCCAATTCCCTGTTTGAGGGGTTGTGACCTGGGTTGGCGCAACCCAATCAGGGACTGAACTGGTGTTGTAACTTGGACTTAACCAGGTTTGCCCACTGCCGTCCGCCGGGGGGGGAGTTTGAGTCATTGAGGGTGAACAATTGCCGGTATTCAAATACATCAAGTTATTGGTCGTATCGCTAACGATACAGTTGGTTTGGGCTTGTAGATTGGTTGAGATGGATAAAAGAACGAACAGTATTGATAGAGAGAGTGTTTTCAAGAAGTACTTGAAGGAGGATTTGGTACTCCTTTGCGCGAACGGAAATAATTTCAGATTCATAAATTCTCCAATATGTAAATTTAGGATAACAACTGATTAATCTCGGACAACGTTAAGAGAAATATTTGATATGAACAAGAAATATCTTTTGAAATATTTGAAAAAATATATATTTCGTTTAACCCGAAGAATTTAAAAAAACAAAAAAAATTTTATAAGGTATTTACCGTTAAAGCGATTTCTCGTGTATGAGAACGTTTTTAGTAAAGAGTGGTCACTTTGGAGTTCTTCCCGTCCCGCTAAGGTCACTTCCCCTGATGGCTCCGAGGTTGGAGACCTGGGACGGTGGAACCTCTACCTGTTTGTTCTCAAAGTGGATGGTTTGATCCATTCAATGATCAAAAGTAAATGTATGGTTCGACTATTTCCCCTGTATTCGTCCCTGTCGCTAAAACTGAATCAGTATAAGCGTCAACGATGTTTACCGTGATGGTTGGAAATGGAGATGTTAAAAATATAGGATTAACAACCATTTGCGCAACCTGACCGGCCGTGAAACTTCCTGGAGTAGCTTGGGTCGTATAAGTAGCAGTTCCAGCTGGCCCGGAAATAGAATAACTGGAACTCCATACAGGCGATCCCCCGCTAAAACCAGTGATGTAATAACAATTACCGCTCCAATTGGCAGTGGCCGTAACGGTAATGGTGTAATACACAAGATGGGGTGTGGCCGTGGGGGTAACCGTCGCGGTGTCCGTGATGGTGCTGGTGAAAGTGACCGTCGGAGTGTCTGTGATCGTTGAGGTCAATGTGGGCGTAGCCGTACTGGTCACCGTCGAGGAAGGCGTAGCGGTGAGGGGCACAGTAGGTGTCATCGAAACCGTCGGCGTATAACTGACCGTAAAGGTGGCGGTCACCAGGATGGTGACGGGGGTATCGGTGGGCAAAGGTGTTGATGTTTTAGTGGCGGTGGCTGTTAAAGTCGGCGTGCCTGTGGCGGTCAAAGTCCCAGGGGGAAAGGTGGGTGTGAAGGAAGCGGTCACCAGTTCCATGACAGTGACGGGGGCGGAGGGGCTGGAATCTTTACCGCAACCCATGGGGAGCAAGGCGTAAAAACCTAAGATGACCGATAGAACGGCGAATAGATAAACGGACTTATATATTCTCAAAAGGAGCCCCCGAAATAGTATTCCGGAGGGCCGTCAGGCCTTTCCGCTCCCCAAACCTGAGTCAGTATAGGTAAGCCTGTGAGCAAAAGGGGAAAAAGGTCAACAGACGTCGAGATTGATCTTGCTAGGAAAAAAACTATCTAAGGATTATGACTTTTCGGGTGGTATTACCCGAAGGCTGTTTGATGACGATGAAATAGACGCCATTACCCACTAGAGCCCCGCTTGAGTTTCGGCCGTCCCATGAAAAATGACAGCTTCCAACGGGCAGGCTGGTATCCGCGACTTTCACCACCTCTTGCCCCGCGATGTTGAATACCAAAACCTGGACCGACCCAGCCCTGGCCACCAGGCTGTCGATGCCCAAGGATTGCCCGGTCAGAGGGTTGAAATAATTCCGGGACAGGTACAGGGGCGCGTTCGGGGTTGGGGTGCTGGACATTGGCAAGGTGGCCGTCGACGTAGGGGTCTGGGTGGGAGTGGGACTTAAGGTGCGGGTAAAAGTGGATGTGGGAACAGCGGTTTGGGTCAGGGTCGGCGAGGGGGTTGTTGTGAGGGAGGGCGTCGCGGTCATCGAATTCGTCGGTGTAAATGTGGAAGTATTCGTGGCGGTATAAGTGGTTGTTAAGGACGGGGTCGGGGTCGCGGTATTTGACGCGGTGGAAGTGGGTGTAGGGGTGGCGGTTTGGGTGGAGGAATTCGTGGATGTATTGGTCGCGGTCATGGTGGGGGTGTCGGTCGGCGTGTCAGTCGGCGTGATCGTTGGCGTGAAGGTGATCGTCGGTGTATCGGTAATGGTGGGTGTATAGGTTGGGGTATTGGGGGGGTTCCCGTAAACTTGGATCGCGTAGCCATTTCGGATCACACTGCTCAGACAATAGTCCGATGAGGCAAGTTCATTGACCCCGATGGCCGATCCCGTAAGCCCCCCGTAATTCCCAAAAACTCCGACATAGCAATAGGAAGGGCCGGAAGTCTGCGCGAGGGCCAGGCCTACCGCGTCGCCATAATTGACCGGCGGGTTTCCCGGGAATACGAATGTCACGGCCACATTATCCGAAGCGTTCCCATCCTGGGTCACGGTCCCGCTGTCTACCGGTCCGCCAATGACTGTGCCATTGAAGCAGGTGTCATAAGCGGTCAAGCTGTAAGTATAGTTGGCGGCGGTATTGGCTGAAATGTAAAGAACGATCGATTGTAAACTCGATCCCGGGTAAGAAGTGATATCCAGACCCACCCCGACGCCATCCCCGCCCGGTGTTAACAGCGGATAATTGATCAGGAGGGTTTGGGCGTTGGAAACGCCGGTTCCTAATAAGCCGATAAGAAGGACGGAATAAAGGAAAGGGACTATTGGTTTGTAAGAAAAACGTGTCACTTCGGTTCTCCGCTAAATTTTAAATTTATTTTTCTGAATAAGAAGACTTAACAGGCTTTTTCAGAGGTTACGATAAACAATCATTTCGGCGATTATTACTTATCCCCCCATTCCTTTTATGGGGAACGGGTCGGAAGGTTGGACCATAGACTTACTGGATGGTGACATCATCCATGTAGAAATTGACGGTGTTAAAAGGACCGGTTGAGCCGGATTCAATATAGAACCCAACATTTGTTATGGAAGATGGATCCCCGGCCATCGAGATAGGGCAGGTTACTTTTATCCAAACACCTGTTTGAAGAACCAGATTTCCCTCGCCCCCATTTCCACCCAGAGATTCGACGTAAATTCCCCCCGTGCTTCCGCTGGCGGATGGCAATTGATCGATGTAATACCAAAAACTTAGGGTTTTTCCTGTCAGGTTAAGGGGCTTCGTTAAATAATCTTGGATCTGGCCCAGCTGTCCCCCGGCCGTGAAGGTGACTTGGGTGTAGGCCGATTGGCTTCCCGTGTGGGCCTGGGCGGTCGAAAGCGCCAAAACGGTGGCGGTGGATCCGACATGCCAGGATTCCCAGGACGTTGGAACCGACGTTTCCTCAAAACCTTCCGCCGGGAAGGTATCGACCGTCGAGGTCGGCGTCGCGGTGAAAGTAATAGTGGGTGTGCTGGTGGCCGTGGATGTGTAGGTCACTGTCGCTGTGTTGGTCGGCGTGGCAGTCAAAGGCACAGGCGTGGCCGTGGGCGCGGGCGTGGTGGGGGAACCTTTTCCGCAACCGATAGGAAGCAAGGCATATAAACCGGCGATGATCAAAAGAACGGAGAATAGGTAAACGGATCTTTTGATATTCAATGGAGCCTCCGAAAATAATTTCGGTTGGCCTTGATGGATGCCCAGGCCTTTCCGCTCCCCAGCGACGCGATTTATATTAATGGCCTGATGGGAAAAAGGTAAAAAAAGAGGTTTAACGGGAGACACGGGCATTTCATGACTGGTTAGTCGCGCGTTGCCAGACTTCTTCCCCGCTCATTCGTAGATGTCGCAAGTAAAAAAGGTCAGGCCATTGGCCATCGTTAAAGTGGATAGTTTTGGTTTTGATCCCGTTTAGCTGATCGGATCAGACAGGCCGCGACGTCCCTATTGTTATCGATCATCCAGACGTAATTAAGTCTATTCGGCATTTACTTGTTCCAGTTTGCGATTTTTTTATATAAAATTCACCAGTCGATGAAACACAAATGGGGAAATACAAATTAGGAAGGTGTTCTAATGCGTTGTACCCATTTGATCAAATCCGTTCTGATTCTTTTCTTGGTTGTCACTGTTCTCCTGCCATTAGCCTGCGGGAACAAATCGACCACTCCCACGAGCCCAGCCCCGACCAACACTTTTACGGCGGCTCCCTCATCGACCCCGACCAACACCGTCACGAAAACCAATACGCCTACCGCCACTTTCTCACCGACACTTACCCTCTCACCCACCCTCACGGCTACGGCCACTATCACCTTGACCCCCACCAACAGCGCGACATGCAGTTACACAGCCACGGCTACGAATACGGCCACGATCACTGATACTCCCACTTTGACGGACACGCCTACGCAGACCGCCACGGCGACCAACACCTTGACCCTGACCCCTTGTTCCTCGACCTTTTCGATGGGTTACGGGGGCACTTCCTATGTGGGCGAATACGCCGCCAATTATCTTTTAGGGATGGTCATCCAGAATAACGATTACGCGAAGGTCACGGCGCTGGAGGCTTATACCCTGAACGGGGGATCCAGTATCATCGGCGCTATTTATGGGGCCGATACGGTCAATGGGGTGCCCACCACCTTGATCGCGTCCACGGTCGAAAGTCCCGGTTATACGACCCAATGGTCCACCATGTCCTTGGCTTCTCCTGTCACGCTCCCCCCTGGCAGCTACTGGCTGGTGGTCATTTGTAATACCAATTACACGCTCGTAGCCAATAACGGGATCCAGGCTGATTGGAACATATATACCGAGAACGCTTTGGCTTCTGGCGGTTTTCCCACAAGCTTGGGAACAACCGCCTGGAACGGTTATCCGACCGGTAACGCTTCCGAATACCTGTTGCAGGCTCTTTGGACGTGCCCATGAAGTAGAGATGCCTTCGGCATTACACTTCATGGCACAACCCTGAAGTACTTCGCCCTGTAGCGTGATGCCAAAAGCATCTCTGCTACAGGGGCGACCTTCGGTTACCGAATAAAAAAAGCCGGTCGGCCTGACGCCGATCGGCTTTATCATTTCCTCTCCCCGATAAACTTACTTCACCTGATGGCGCCTAACCCGCAAAGCGAAAAAAAGGGTCAGGCTGACCCATTTAAAGGGAGTGATCACAAATGTTGCCGATAAGTGTCAGGGCACATTGAAGGAAAGGAAAATAATATAGGTCAAAACTATACCAAGCTTAAGAGTTTGGTATCTGTTTTTGATGATCGGTCGTTTCTGAAACCGACAAGATTTCACCCATTCGGTTCCTGCCGGCTATTTTGGCCTGGTACAAACTCTGGTCGGCGGCCTTGACCAGCTCGTGCCAGTTTTCGATCTCTTCGGTCAGAGCCGCCAACCCCATGCTGACGGTTGTTTTCTCCCCGGCTATTTGCATCCCCTCCACAGGCGGGACCAATTCCCTGATGGCCCGCAAAAGCCTTTCCGCAACGGTCTTGGTCCCGACCGGGCCCACTTCCGGCAACAAAACCGCGAACTCGTCACCGCCCAGCCGCGCGACCACATCCACATCCCGCAACTGCTCCACCATCGTCCGCGCGACTTGCTTGAGGATCTGATCCCCCGCCGGATGCCCGTAAGTGTCGTTGATATGCTTGAAATGGTCCAGATCCACATATAAGAGCCCCAACATCCGCTTGTATCGACGGCAACGTATCACTTCTTTAGGCATGTAGTTATCGAAGTAACGGCGGTTGTAAACCCCCGTCAGCCAGTCCTTGATGGTGATGTCCTTGATCTTTTGATGCTGCCGGTAAGATTCAATGACCAGCCCGGCCTGGGTGGCAAAATTGGAGAGGGATAAAAGGTCCGATTTTTTCAACCGGCGGCTGGTGAACAAATTATCCACCGCGATGATGCCGATGATCTTCTCCCCCGAGACCGTAATGGGCACCAGGGCGTTGCAGAAGACCTTGACCATATCCCCATCTTCGCCCCTGGAATTCTTGATTTTTTTCTGCCGGTTGTTGGTGTAATAAGCCTTGTTATAGCCATGGACTATATCGGAAACCCAATTGGCGCCCCGGACCGGCGTCAGAAGATACTCTTTCCCTGACCACTCCAAATTTCCTTTTTGGTCGATCCCGATCACCCTTTGACCGATGTTGCGGTCCCAATCGGCGAGGAATATTCCCGCCCGGTCGTAACCCAAACCTTTGGTGACCGCTTGGACCAAATGCCGAAGGATATCCTCGAAACTGTTATCGGCCCGCATGGATTCCATAAGCCGCTCGTACATACGGACCTCTTTGTAGAGGACCAGCCTTTCCTGGAGCAGTTTTTTGTACCGGATCGCATTAAGTGAAAGGGCTTTCATGAGAAACCTTAAATGATCGAACTTTAAAAACTTCTAAGTTAAACATGTACCATTATTTAATCGCAGTATTCCAAAAATTTCAAATGGCTGGTCTAAATAGGTCTGTTTTTTGGAGAAATACTAAAATTTCCAAGAGGGATCGGGGGCATGGCCCTGATCATCGTCCATTATCTCAGCGATCTAATTTCCATTTCGATGTTGTATTTGTACGCGGCGAAATACGGTTTATAAAGCGACCCGCCTTTCGGCGTTTCCTTAGGGGCATTCCCACCCATAGAAGCTTGGCGAACCAGGCTGGGGGAAAGCCCCTCCGCTATAGGACGATGGCAAGGACGTACCGCCCTGCATGAGGAAACTTCCGCTGGTGGATCCCACCCCCACAAAGTTGGTGGATTGGGAATAGAGGCCGATCCAGTAAGTGGTTTTACTGCCCAAGGTGTATGGGGTGATCAGGGGCACGCTATTCCAGCCCACCACCGTACTGACGATGTTCGTTGAATCCAGCAAAACCCCTGGCTGTCCCCCGATGTCCGAATAAAGCCCCATCGATACGTTCGTCGGACCCAGGAGGTTATAAGCGTAGAAATTCAGGGACATCAAAGTACCTGTCCAGCTGGAATAAACCTGAACGTAGTTTATCGAATCGTTCGTGATAGAGACCGATTCCCCGGGGACGATATAGTTCGGAGCCAGACAGGTCATTCCGGCGCAGGCGGGAGTGGTCGTGCCAGTGGGCGTGAATGTGGCCGTATCGAAGACCGGGGTAGGGTCGATGGAGGGCGTGAAGGTCTTAGTAGGGGTGTATGTCGTCGTTAACGTAGCGGTGGGCGTCGAAGTGAGGACGGTGGTCTGCGTATTCGTGAAGGTATTCGTAAATGAAACCGGCGGGGTTGGGGTGTTGGAGGGTGTGCCAGGGTCCACGATAGGGCTAGGGCTAAAAATGATCGTTACGCCTGATACCGTAGGCGTGGGGATGGCCCCATCATCAAGAGGAGGGGCAATGGGGGAGCTGATACGGCCTCCGCATCCGGCCATCAGGGCCCCACTCAAGAGAATGGTCATTCCCACTGAAAGTAGTTTTCGCGAATTCATATCATCCTCCCAAGTCGCCTCTATGGTTCATTCCTTGACCTATAGACGGGTTAAATAGGAAAACTTACGGAAAATATCCAAAAATACGTATCAGGGGTCAGCCCCGCCCATAATCATTGATATTTCATCACCGTGGCATTGCCGCCATTAGCCACATCCGAATAGGCTACATAGGGTGTGCCATGATCGACGACAAGAGATACGTAATCGGCCTCCCCCGCGGAAAATCCACGGTTTCCCACGTAGACCCAGGAGCTTCCGTTATAAGTCATGAGGGTAGCCTCGGCGCCAACTGCGACGTTTTCGAAAGCCAAATAAGGCTTCTCTGAATCATCGACATATAAGGAAAGGTAGCCCAAATAGCCGGCGGAGAACCCGGTGTTTCCCACGGGTACCCAGGCGCTCCCGTTGTATTTCATGACGGTTGCCTTCCATGCGGCGTTCCCATCGGAAAAACCCACATAGGGCGTTCCATTAGGTACCGAGAGCGACATTTCATAGGCGTTACCCGGAGAGAAACCCTGGAGCCCCAGGGGCGTCCAAGCGGTTCCATTGAAGGTCATCACGACCGATTCAAAACCGATCTCACAATCGTTGTAGGCCACGTAAAAGAGGGGGTCAGGCCACCATTATCCATTATTAAAGTGGATAGTATTGCCTGAACCTTTTTACTTCAGGGATCTCAGGTCGCGGTTGGAGTGGGTGTATGAATGATCGGCGTGATCGTAGGCGTGGGCGTTCGAGTAAATGTGGTGGTTGGTGTTCCGGTTGGGGTTCGGGAAGGCGTACAGGTCGTGGTATCAGTCGGAGTATCCGTTGGAGTATTCGACGGAGTGAAGGATGCGGTAGTAGTCGGGGTGGCTCCGTACCAAGTCGCAAAGGCGTAACTGCTGGGGGCACCTGTTATTTGGTAAATGGCGACACAACTGCCGTCGCAACCCCCGTTGTATGGTACCAATCGTTGATAACCCACCCATCCCGTTCCCGTGTAGGTCACGGCATAAGAAGTACCCGCGTTGAAAACAAGACCATATTGGTCGCTTGGCTGCCCTTCCAGAATGAGCTCCCAAGGTTCGGCCTCCCCAGCGAAAATCTTGTAATAATGAACATCCGCGGCGCCTAAGGCGGTAAAAGCGCCAATGAAATAATGGGTATCAGCCAAAGCGAGTGACGGTGAGTTGGCGCAGGAGGCCGAACACCCGGGCCCAATCACCTGATTCTCATAAAAGTAACCAACATAACCGGATTGCTCTACCAAAGGCGTGACCACAAAGGTAACGGTAGGTGATACAGGCATGTAAGGGTACGCGCAGGGCGTTGGTGTAGCGGTTGGACTCGTTGGGCTAGCGCTGGATGTAAAGGTTTGCGTCATGGTAAAGGTGGCCGTACAAGTGGGAGTGTATGTGGCCGTTTTGAAGACAGGCGTAGGATCGATGGAGGGTGTGAAGGTATTCGTGGGAGTGAAGGTATTCGTGAGGGTAACCGGTGTGGTTGGGGTATAGGTGGATGACGGGAACAATGTTGAGGTGGGAGTGGAGGTACCCGTTTCCGTGGCCGTGATCGTATAGGTAGAAGTATTGACGATGGTGACCGGAATGGTCGGCGTAAATGTGGAAGAAAGAATGGGAACAAGCGGCAAAACAGGTCCGCTAGGGCAGTCGATACGTCCTCCGCATCCTGCCATCAGGGCCCCGCTCAAGAGAATGGTCATTCCCACTGAAAGTAGTTTTCGCGAATTCATATCATCCTCCCAAGTCGCCTCTATGGTTCATTCCTTGACCTATAGACGGGTTAAATGGGAAAACTTACGGAAAATAATGAGAATCCTTAAAAGCCATTTATTTCCAGGTATTTGGTGGGTAAATAGGAAGGCATGGATGGGTCAGGCCATTATTCCTAATTAACGCGGAGAGTGTTTGCCTGGACCCCTTTAGCGTATTCCTTCCAGGGAAAGTAAAACGTCCGGTCAATAAAAAGCCCCGCGCGGAAAACCGGCGGGGCTCTGAAGGCTTTTTTCGGTTTAGAACTGGTACCGGAGGATGTTCGCGCCGGTGTAGTTGTCGATATAAAGGTTCCCATGCCCATCCAGGACCACACCGGAGGGGTTATCCAAGGTATAGGTAAAGGTCGGGGTTTGCGCCGCCGGGCCTATCAAAGTGCTGACCTGGCCGCCCGTGATCAGCCGGATAGCGTTGTTGGTGTAATCCGCCACATACACGTTCCCTTTTGAGTCGGCGCATATGCCGTAGATACCGTCGAATTCCGCGCTGGCAGCCGCCCCATTGGCGAAACTGCCGGTGCCGTTGCCGGCGATAGCCGTCACCGCGGGAGTGCCCGATGTGATACTGGCGGCGGTCACTTCAATGACCTTGTTGCCTGAGGTCGTCGCGTAGATATTTCCATTGGGATCCATGCAGATCCCGTCCAGTGCAACCCCGGTCGAGATCAAGGAAGTCGTCGTTCCGCTTGGCAAGGCGACCTGCCAAATATTGCCGGTCGAGTAATCCGCCACATAAAGGGTCGTGCCAGCTGAGTTGACCACCAGGTAGTCGGGATAGGACATCCCGCTGCCTAAGGTTGAATTGGTGCCGGAGATGACCTCGGTGACGCTCGCGCTGACATAAGGCCCCACATAAAGATTGCCGTTCGGTCCCACCGCCACCCCATAAGGGTCGCTGATGTTAGAAGCCACGATCGAAGTGACGCCGCTCGAGGTGATCTTCACGACTTGCTGGGTTGTATATAAAGTGACGAAAAGGTTCCCGTTCGAGTCAATAGCCTCCTGCCAGGGTTCATCACCCGTAAAGGTGGCGAACACGGTGATGTTGGGAGTGGGCGTACTCGTGGGGTTGGAAGAGCCTGAGGATTTGTTCCCTGTTGGACTGTTGCCGCAAGATACCAAATAGACGGAAAACGCGATCACGAACAAAGCTAAGATGGCCAACGTTCTAAATTTCATAAAAACTCCTCCCCGATTTATAGATAAAAACTTGGCAGAAGAATAGTTAGTTTGAATAAGTATAGCAATACCCTGTTTAGCGATTTACCCGTAATAAAATGGTAATAACCCATTTATTCGAGGGTAGTTGTGGTTAGACCCCTTTACACACTTTTTACGCTAGGTTCACTAACCAGCCGCGGTCATTACAGCCAAAGAGCGCGTAATCGATCAAGCAAGCTCGTGACCCGTTAGACATGGCCAGACCCATCCAGGCGCTTCTAGCCAGTTCTTCAATAGTACGCCATCACTGTGGCCTTACTACTGTTGGAGGAATCCTGAAACGCCACGTAGGGCGTAGTGCCGTTGAAGGCCAGCGAGACAAAATCCACCATTCCCGCCGAGAAGCCCGCGCTCCCCACGACTGACCAACCGGTTCCGGTATATTCCATGACCGTGGCCTTGTTACTATTGCCGCCATCCTCGAAAGCCACGTATGGCGTCGTACCGTTAAAGGCTAGCGAGGTGTAAAAAGCCGCCGCGGACGAGAAACCGGCATTCCCTACGGCTGACCAACCGCTCCCCGTATCTTCCATTACTGTAGCCTTACTGCTGTTGGCGGAATCCTGAAACGCCAAGTAGGGCGTGGTCCCGTTAAAGGCCAGCGATAAGTTTTGGACCGGTCCGGCGAAGCCAACGCTTCCCACGGCACTCCAGGCGCCTGTTCCAGCCCCGCATCCGCTGCACTCCATCACTGTGGCCAGGTTGCTGTTGTAGTTATCCCTATAAGCCACGTAGGGCGTACCGCCGTTAACGGTCAGCGAGGGTCCGTCAGCTTCTCCCGCCGAAAAACCCACGTTTCCTACCGCGACCCAATTACCCGACGTGTATTCCATCACCGTGGCTTTGTTGCTGTTTCCAAAATCCGTATAAGCCACATAAGGCGTGCTGCCGTTAAAAGCCAGAGCGGGACCGTTGGCCCTCCCGGCCGAGAAGCCAGCGGGCCCCACAAGCTGCCAATTTCCGCTGGTATATTCCATCACGGTCGCGTAATAGCTATTGGCGCCGTCTGAAAAAGCCAAATAAGGCGTGGTGCCATTGAAAGCCAGCGAAATGGAATTGACATCCGCCGCCGTAAATCCAGCGGGCCCCACAAGCTGCCAACTTCCGCTGTTGTATTCCATCACCGTTGCCTTGTAGCCATTGGCGGCATCCTCATACGCCACATAGGGGGTGGTCCCGTTAAAAGCCAGCGCCGTATCATTGGCAGTGCCCGCGGAGAATCCCGGTGATCCCACGATTTGCCAATGAGGCGTGGGAGTGTTGGTGATCGTCGGTGTATTGGTGATCGTCATCGTGTTAGTGGCAGTGGAAGTCGCGGCGGTAGTGTTGGTGACCGTTGGCGGCACAGGGGTGGCCGTGGGCGCGGGGGTTGTCGGGCTGTTGCCGCAGGAGTTGAACAGAACGGAAGTGGAAGCCAGGACCAGGATGGTGAGCGTCAAGAAAAGATATTTCATCGTTCCCTCCCAAATTAATTTCGGAAGGGATGAGGAATAGCGAAGGCATGACCCTAGCCGCTCCCCTTTAGTGAGTCATTATAGGGATGATCGAGGTACTAGGGTTAAAAAAGGGATCAGGCCATTATTCAGTATTTAATAGATATTGTTGGCCTGGCAACTTTGGTTTCATCCTATCTAGGCCAGGTCTCAATGGAGCACTTTGCGGATGACGTTGTTATTGGTGTCAGCGATAAATAAGTCGCCCGCGGGACCCACCGCGACCGAGAATGGCTCATAAAGTTTGGCGGAGGTGGCCGGCCCGCCGTCGCCCGAATAGCCCGCCACACCGTAAGTGACACCCGCCGAGACGGTGGTTGAACCAGCGTAGATGGAGATGATGCCGCCGTTGATCTGCCGGATGACGTCGTTATAGCGGTCAGCGATATAGACAGTGCCTGAAGGACCCACGGCGACCCCCGAGGGGTCGTCCAGTTCGGCGGAGGTGGCCTGTCCGCCGTCGCCCGAATAACCCTGCAAGCCGGTGCCGGCCAGTAACGATATATTCCCGCCCGAGACTTCCGCGACCTGATAGCCGCTGACCTCGGTGAGGTAGAGGTTGAACGAGGGGTCAACCGCCACCCCATAGATGGGTCCTAAGCCCGCGAGAGTGGCCGGTTCCCCATCGGTGTAACCGATCCCTCCGCCGGCGACGGTGGTGATGATCCCGCCCGAGACCTCGCGGACCCTGTCGTCGTTACTATCAGCGATATAGAGATTCCCCAAAGAATCCACAGCGACCCCGACGGGATAATTGAGTTGGGCGCAGGTGGCAGGCCCGCCGTCTCCCTGGAAACCCGTCCAGTTGGAGGCGCAAGCCGGGGTGGTGTAATACCCCGCAACGGTGGTGATGACCCCGTTCGAGACCTCCCGGACGACGTTATTCTGGTAGTCGGCGATATAGATATTCCCGTTCGTGTCCACCGCGACGCCCCAGGGCGTGGCCAGCTCGGCGGAAGTGGCCGGCCCGCCGTCACCGGAAAATCCATAGGTGCCTGTCCCAGCCACGGTCGATATATTCCCGTTCGTGTCCACCTTTCGGATCTTGTTGTTGGAAGTGTCTGTGATATAGAGGTTGCCTGACGAGTCCACCGCGACAGCGATGGGGTTACTGAGCTCGGCGTTGACCGCTTTCCCGCTGTCGCCCGTGGAACCTGGCGTCCCATTGCCAGCCACGGTGATGATATCCCCGGAACCTGGGGTGCCGGTGGGCGAGGCTGTCGGCGAAGAGGTAGCCGAGGCGGTGGGAGTAGGGGTGATGGTAGGGGTCCAGGTCGGGACCGCGGTGATGAGGGGGGTCTGGGTACTGGCGAGACAATCCACCACACCGATGGTCAGCGCCGCCCCGCTTACCGAACCTGTGATGAGAGGGCTGCCAGGTGGGGCGCACACGGGCGTGAGGGCCGAGGGCGCGGTCCCTTGGTAAAAATCGTACTGCGAGTAATTGGGTACCCCACCCCCGTAATTGAATTGGTTACCGTAATCGTAAAAAGCCAGCAAGTTGTAGGAACCGGCCGTGGAGACTAGGGTGTAAGGCCCATTGTTGCCGGCGACCGCCTCATAAACCTGCGAGGCACCGCCGCTGACAGGCACCAGGGCCGCCCAAAGAGTACCGCCCGTGAAACCAGCGTCATAGACCGAACCGGAAACAGTGACCGGTATTCCCCCTGGCGTGATAGTGGGGGTGATGGTGTAGGTGAATGTCGGGGTGGCCGCCAGGGTGGGTGTGTAGGTCGGAAGTGGAGTGATGACCGGTGTGGGACTCAAGCCTCCGCAGCCTCCCGTTATGGTCAGGGCCAGGTTGGTCACCGAACTCGTGATGACCGGACTGCCCGGCAAGGCGCAAGCCAACAAACCGACGCCGCCTCCCTGGTAATAACCGCCATAGGGTTCGTTCGGCAAAGGCCCGCCTTTATAACCGCTGATCTCATCGTAAAAAGCCATGAGGTTATAGGAACCGGCCGTGGAGATAAGGGTGTATGGCCCGTTATTGACGAAGACCGCCGTATCCACTTGCGAGGCTCCGCCTCCCTCGGCCAACAGGATGATCCACAGGCCTTGGATGGGGTCGACCCCGCCAAGGGTGTAGTAGATGGTACCGGAAACGGTGACGGGGCCGGAAGCGCCGGGAGTGGGCGAGGCGGTCGGTGAGGATGTAACGGTGGGCGTGAAGGTGACCGTTGGGCTGAAGGTGGCCGTCGGAGAGTTGGTGGGAGTGCTTGTGTCGGTTAGGGTCATCGTATTCGTTGGAGTGGAAGTAATGGTTGGTGTATCCGAACTTGTTCCCGTAGGGGAAGAGGTCACGGTGAGGGATGGCGTTGGTGTCATCGAATCCGTCGGAGTAAAGGTGATGGTGGGGCTATTCGTCGGTGTAAACGAGGGAGTGGGAGTGAAAGTATCGGTGGCCGTCAAGGTAGGCGAGGCCGTGGACGTCTGGGTCGGGGTCAGAGTGGACGTGAAGGTCGAGGTGGGAACTGTCGTTGGGGTCGGAGGTGATCCGGCGCAAGTGTTGGTTTTTTCGGCCGTTGTTTGTTCATAGGCGTAATAGGCTACAGTGGTATTTACTCGGAACCGGAAGGATGGCCCCGAAAGGGCCGACCCGGCGTTGACGACCTGGACCCAGGCGTGCCCTCCCGCACCCAGCTTCACGCAATAGACGTCCCCAGCCTGCAGGAGCGTCACCGAGGCCCCGGCCGCTTGTTTGGACGCGCTTGAAGAAGCCAGGTAGCCGCTGGAAGGCGCCATGGCGAAACTGACCAGATTGCCGTTCCCTAAGTAAGCCACCGTATCGCCGTTCAAGGCGCTCATTTGGAAACCGACCGCAGCGCCGACCGTGACAGGCAAGTAATCAATATCAAAACCCGAGGCGGATATTACTGTCGCAGCGTTCGCCAGAGTCCCGGTCTGGAATGTGAAATAGGAACCGGCGTTATACAAAGCGGTATTGATCTCATCGCAATTGGGAAGGAGCGGTCCCATGACCACGGTGATCTGGCCCGCCGGTTGAGAGGTTAGATCCATCTGGACCGCGCCCACGGCCAGAGGCTGGTGGGTGGAGGCGTCATTCAATTGAAAGGCCATGAGTCGCGAGGGACCCAATTCTAGGGGAATGGAAAAATTGATGGAGCCCGAATTGGCCGGCAAGTTGAGGGGTCCCACGACCCCGGCGACCGGCTGCATCCCCGGGCCTGTGACCTGGTAAAGGACCTCGTTGGCGGTGGACCCCAGGAGCGATCCGCTGATCTTATCCGTGGACATGGAAACGGAAAGAGTCGTGGACTCCACCGGCGTGACCGGGTTCTTGGCTTGGTTACAGCCGGTCAGTACAAGCAAGACCGTAAGCGCGGGCCAAAGCCGGAGGCGGTTAAAGTTTGATCTCATAACCGGCCCCCACCGCAAAGCGGTTATAGAGGATATTCACCAAGTTGAGGTTGGGATCCAACCCCGCGTTGATATGGGTGATGTTGTCGTAAGAGGCCGAGAAACGAACAGCCGATCGGTTGTCCATCTCGACTTTATAGGATGGCTCGAACCCTAAAACTAATCCCCCGCCGTCGTAAGAGGCATCGCCGGTTCCGTAGCCATTTGCCAGGACATATTTTACCCGGCCCGCCAGGACTAGATCCCCGAAGGCCCAGGAGGGGTCGAGGTAAATGCGGGCGCCCAGGGAATTGTGGGTTTCGGCGACCCATTGGCCGTTGACGGCGGTTTGAGCCGGCAGGAAATATTGGACCCCCGCCTCAAAGGACAGGGCCGAGGGGTTGGACCATGTATAGGAGAGGTTGAAGTTGGGGCCCATCCAGAGGAAATTCTGGCTTTGCTCCAGGGTAGGCAGGAAATAATAGGCAGAGGCGGCGATGGTTTGGGTTTGACGGGAAGAAAAGCTCGTGACCTGGTTGGCGGAAATGAAGATGGAATCTCCCAGTTTCAAGTTCTCGCTTGAATTGGCGTTGGGGTTGAGGGCCCCCGTGTAGTAATAACCGGCCCCCAGCCCGTATTGGGTGTTCCCCGCCGGAAGGGCGATGCCGTACAGACTGCTCAGGCCCAATCCCCTGCCCTGGTAAGGGCTGTCCACGAACTCTGTGGGAATATCCGCAACCCCTGTTTGGGTCTGCCAGGCCTGGTTGCCTGTGGGCAGGTTGACCCCGATGTTCAGGAAGGAGGGGAAGGAAAAACTCTTGAACCCTATCTCACCGCCCACCACCGTATCGGAAACGGCGCTGAGGTTTTGAACGCCGTCGATGGGGTCGGTGGTTTGGCTGTGGGCGAACTCTCCCTGGGCGTAAAAACGGAGGTCCTGGATGGGATCGAGGGATAGGGTGAGGGGCACCAGGACCATTTGGCCGTTCAAGGGTTGGCTCAAGTTACTGGACCAGTTTTGATACTGGACGCCCAGGTCCAATTGGCCCGCGAAAGTCCCGCTGGAGAGAAGGAACGCCATAAGCCATAGGGTCGGGAGTTTTGGTCTCATGGCACCACCAGCAGAATGTTCTGCCGTTGATCGGCCATGGTCAGGTTGTTATTCCCGTTCACCAGGATCCCCCGCAGGAACGTATCGTTCAAACCCACCAGGGCCGGGTTATCCAGGGAGGGGGTGGCAGGGGCCGGAGGCGCGCCAATGCCATTGTTCACGGTACTAGAGGGGGGCTGGTCGTTGGCGGCGGCGCTTGGGTGTTGAGCCGTATTGGCGCCGGCGCTCGTGGTGACGCCGGACCCTGTGGTATCGCCAGTATTGAAGTTGAAACCAGTGACAGCGATATCTTTCCCTGTGCCGATAGTGGCCGCGTTCGCTCCGGAATTGAAGCCCGTAACGGCGATGTCCTTCCCTGTGCCGCCGTTATTACCCGAACTGTCGCCATTTCCCAGATAGGATTCGGAAATTTTGACGGATTTTTTGGATCCGTTGGAATTACCGCCTTCGTTGTCATTAGCGCCCATTAAATTTTCAAAGTGGAATCGATGACCCGCGTAGACATTGGTGATAGCTCCGCCGTTCACTTGGGTATAGACCGTACCCTCAAGAACGCTGAGGTCAAGGGTTCGGGCATCGGGATCATAAACCATCTTGTATTTCGTTCCCCGGACGCCGCACACCACGCCGCCCGAGGATATTTCGAAACTGGAATGGGACGACGCCAATTTTTTGACGGTCGCCATTAATTCGCCCACGATGAGTTTGAAATTGAAGATCTTGTCGAACACGGATGGTTTTTGAAGCGTGGTGAGAATAAGGGAGGATTCTGGACCGATCTCCAACTGGGAACCGTCGAACAACACCAACGTGGCCGTGGAATTCTTTCCCGTAGTGACCCGGGAGCCTTCCGGAGCCGTCAAACCGGCCCAGACCGGTTTTTTCTTTTTTGAGTTCGGGGCCTGTAAGGTCACATTGCCCGTGACCACGGAAAAGGTGGCTGGGGTCGTGTTCAAATCCGCCGCCGGCCAGCAGGGGGCCGTGGCAAAAAAGGAGGCTGAAAAAAAGAGAATTAATATCCTGGGAAGGCTCATCCAGGTTCGCCTTGGGGACCGATAATGCGGACATCAAAGGTCCCATAGGCTTCCGGAATAACGCCAAATACCCAAAATCCAGACGATCGCATGGCCAACTCCCACTTCTTGGACATTCGACCCTTCAAGGTCGATGGGCGACAGGCCACATACTAGCAAACCCCTTAAATAGTAAATACACCTTTGGCGAAAGTTTTATCACTATCGGGGAAAACGAAGAAAACGAACAAAAAGAGTGAGATGTGAGAAAGGATGGGTCTTTCAGAACAACGGTCTGATCCGCGAAACTGAAATGTCCTCATGCGATATTCCCTGCATGATCGCAACCGGTTTCGTGGATGAATAGGGCTTCCAATATTTTTCCACTTTATCAATGGATAACTTGGGCCTGACCTCTTCAATGCGATTGTTCAAGCGGACTCCGTTTTTCATTGGTCGTGACCAGTTACGGATACGCACCAATCAATCCTATGAATATTTTAAATCAAAAACCACCCTGGATGCCGAACCCTAACGAGAAGCCGACCAAGCTCATGGTATCGGCTGGATAGGAGTAAGTGTATTTGTTGTGATAATCTTCAGCGGGAAAACCAGGGTAGGTATCATTCGCAACGGTAGTTTGGGTTAAGGTCGCGAAACCATCCTGGCCGGCCCAAGGGGGAAAGCCGTGACCTTCGGCCGTAATGAACAGCCCGATCTGAGGGGTCACTTTCACGACCATGTTCACTTCCGCGGAAGCTCCCAAAGTCCACCCCGTTTCATTTGAGTCGGTGATGGTCTCTTGATTTTCGTTTTCGCTTGGGAAGGCAGTGTCGATATATTGATCCAGAGAGTCATCATGGCCTTTCGCCTGGAAATAGATGGCTGTGAGGTTGACACCGTACTCGAACGAAATATCCTTGCCCCAGGAGTGTAGGTAAAGGCCCAGTGAGAGGGGGGTCATATCCACTTCTCCCGTTTTATGTTCAGTGTAGATATAGGTCGTGTTGTCAAAAGGATAGGCTTCGGTACTGCCGCCGGAGGCGGTATTCGTGAGCGACGGCCAGATATCCGTCCCCAAAGCGATGGAAACCAACGGGTCCAGTTGGAAATGGAGTCTGAGCGGCACGCGGAACGAGGTATAGGTGCTGTTGTCCACGTAATTACCGGCATATTCCAGATCGCCATTGACGGCGTCGCATTGCAGGCTGTCCATTCCCCAGACATAGGCCGCGGTCAGGTAAACATGAGGGCAGACAGGTATTTCCGGTTTGGCCAGGGGCGTGGTGAAGCCAGTGTATTTAGGGTAAGGATCCACCGCCGGGTCCCAGATGTAATTCTCCGGCAGGGTTGTGGCACCGGTGGGCCGAAGGCTTTCCACATATTTGCTTAAGGTTGGGTTTACGGGGTTGATCTGAAGGCTTTTCTCGTAATCTTGTATCGCCAGGTCCCGGTGCCCCTGCATCGTCTCGCAGTACCCTTCCATCTGGACCGCTTTCCAATCCTGCGGGTTCATCTGGGCGGCCAGTTGGAAGAACTTCTCCGCCTGGACATAGTCCTTTTGTTGGTAATAGGTCATGCCCTGCTTGTAGAAATCCAAGACCGGGTCGGCCCCATAGGCCCGACAGGAAAAAAAGCAGGCGCAAACCATCGCTGAGATAAGCGTTAACGGTTTCATGGCGGGTTTATTCGCCGTAGACGATTATTTTGTAGCTGGAGAAAAGACCGAAGAGAACGGTCGTGGTTTGATAATCGATATGTTGGATCTTGGTGATCCCGGCCTGGGCGCAGGCCGTGTGGATGCTGGCGTCCCCTACCGAGAATAGGCCAAGGATGCAGGCCGTTGACCCAGTCCCCACTTTTGGATTCGCGGTGATGGGATAGGGCGTGGCCGCCACGGGACCGTAAACACTGGTGAAAAGACCTCCCTGGATGGGCCCGTTCGTCGCGCAACCCGCCAGGATGAAACCGCAACATAAACCCAAAGCCAGGAATGTACTTTTCAAGAGCTCGCTCCTTTAAATATGTTTTGTTCAGCTGATTTGCCCCACTGACCGATCCGAATGACTGACTTCTCTTATATAAGACTTTAAAAACACCTTTTTATTCCATCCAAAATGAACGCAACAATTTGCCGAAAACTGGTTAAAAATCAGCCGACTGACCTTGTGGAGTCCTTGCCTGGCTTCTTCCCCGCTCAATAGTAGAAGTCGTAATCCGTGGTTTGCTCATAAGTGAACAATCCCGCCCCGCCGGAGACCGTCGTGGTGCTGTTGAACCGCTGGATGGAAACGGTGTAAGCGTCCCCTGACGTGTAAACGCTCGACGGGATGTCGGTAGGAGAGGTCGCGGATGTCTGGGAGAACAAAAGTCCTGCTGACCCGTCGACAAAAACGTTGTTTTGCTGGCCCGCGTTCGTCCAACTGGCGACCAGGTCGCCTGTGGCCAGGTCGGAAGACCCGGTGACAGCGTCCACCGAGGCGGTGGCGGTCCCAGCGGCGGTCTTGACCGTTATGTTGAAAGTCCCGCTGGTGGAAATGGAAGAAGGCGATACCAAGTATTCGTCGCAGACCACACCGTTGATGGTCATTGGTTTGAAATAAGGCACGGTCGTTTGGGTGGTATCGGGGTCCGTAATGGTTACCCCCGCGTTGGAGACCGTGACGCCGTTGGACCAGACGTCGACGATGAAATCCAGGATCGTCGTGGCCGTGCTGGGCACCACCAGGCTGTCGTTATTGATGCCATAGGTGATCGAACCCATGAAATAGACCCCGGTGGGAGGGATGGTGATGGCGGTCGGGGTGGAGGTGACAATGGCCGTATAGGTGGCGGTGGGAGAAACGAGAGGGGTGGAGGTATAAGTAAAACTGTTGGTGGGTGTGTGGGTGAAAGTGTACGTGCTGGTAATGGACGGGACGGATGTGAAGGTATTTGTGGCCACTGGAACGGTGGTATCCGTGAAAGTCGGTGTGGGACTGGTAGCGGGAACGGAAGTGTAGGTGAAGGTCGGGGTCGGGGTGGGGGATGTACCAAGGTTGACACTCACGCTGTCGATCCAAAGGGTGACGGGTGTGGACAGGGTGCCGTTGCCCGCGACATTGAAATAGATCTGGGAGACCGGGTAACCCCCGGGATTCATCGTCACATCGTACTGGGTCCAGGAAGTCGCGAAAGGAATGTTCGGGCTATTGTAAGCGTTCCCTTCGGTCGTGAGATACCAGAGCGCCAGGCTTCCGGAGGTGGTGTTGGTGGAGGTCAGGTACCAAAAGCTGAAAGTGGTGCCGTTGGGCACGTTGACGGGCGTTGTGAACGTCAAACCAAACTTCTCGGAATCGCTGGTGGAGGCTATGGGTATCTCCGCTTTCAACGAATCGGGAGTGCCATGGTAGATCGTCGGATCAGCCAGTAAGGCGGACCCTGCTACAGTCCCGCCAATGATCCCCCAGCATTGGGTATCCGTATCAAAGGTATAGGAGGACGAAAGGCTCGCGCCGCAAACCGTGGCGGTGAATGTGGCGGTGTTGACGGGAGTGGGAGAGGATGAGGGCCCTCCGCTCGTGGGACCGCTGGGGCTTTTGCTGCCGCAGGAAACGAATAAGGCTGGGATGATGACAAGGGACAGAAAGAAAAGGATGGATTTTAAACATGAGCGATCGAATAAGCGCACGGGAAGCCTCCGGATAAGCTTTATTGCGTTCCGAAGATGGTAAGAACCCCGCCGGACGCCTCCCCTGCTGACTTTTTCGATGCTATTCCCGCACGATAAGCTTGTCAACAACTCGTTGGTACCTATTCGGCCTTATTTTAGGCTTTTATGAACTGGGGCAAAGTGCCCAACTTTGTTCTTGGGCTTTCACCACATTTCAGAACACCTCGCGTTTGGGCGATTTCTTCTCCCCTTTTCCCACACGAAAATTTTACTCCGCCTGATGTCTCTGGGGCTGGAGGTCGTTGCATCATTACTACCCTTTGGCATCCGTCCCAACAACCATGAAAAAACCACGTTAAATAGGAGGATCTGGCCCTCAGTTATGACCCTTGTCATACGGGTCCCTAAATTCGGGCGGTATAAACTTACAAAGTGTTTTGGTAAAAAGACTTATCGATATGATGGTTTATACGAAAATTTTTTAAAAAGAGGTCCTTTATGAAAACGATCTGGTGTTTACTGATCCTGTTAGGATTATCCACCACTGGGGTGATGGCGCAGGACAATCCCCTTTACGTTGGTATTGGCGGGGGTATGGACGCTCCTGTCCAGAATTGGCAGAAAGCTTACAGCCTCGGCGGAGGCGGAAAAGTATTCGCGGGCTATAACCTGGATACTACCTGGTCGGTCCAACTGGACATCGATAACTATTATTTCGCCGGGACTTCTCCTTTGGGGAAGGTCAGCGATACCTCTCTTCGGTTCCTGCCTGAGATCAAATATTCCATACCGGCAGGCGATTCCCTCAAGTTCTACGTATTAGTGGGGACAGGCTTGGATTGCGAGTTCGTGTCCGGCGCGTCCCAGACCAACTGGGATGTGGACGGCGGTTTGGGAGTGGAAACCCCGCTCTGCGCCAAAACGAGTTTGTTTTTGGAAGGTAAATGGAACCTGCTGATTTCCGATAGCCCTAACGGAACGGCTACCGGCCAGGATATTCCGTTGGTTTTAGGGGTGCGCGCGGGTCTTTGAGCCAGGGTCGATTCACCTTTTAACGAAGTCTAACAATTAGGAGAGAAAATTATGAGTAAGAGCATCATGAGGAAAATGTCCATTTTGGTTGGTATGGTCCTGAGCGTTGGATTGGTTTTGGTGAGCTGTTCGAAGAACGACAACCCGGCCCTGCCTCTGGCATCCGTAAAAGCGACTTCCACACCGGTGATAACGAACACACCGTCCATTACCTCAACCCCGACCATGACCGCTACACCCGCAATCGCCACTCCAGGCTGGTCGACCAGTATCGGAAGCTATATCGGCATCTCCAGCCCCGCCTTGAGCCCGGATGGGTCCAAGATCTATATCGGAACGACGACCGGTCTGGTTTGCGTGACTTCCGCCGGGGTGTCCCAATGGACTTATGTCGCTCCGAACTATAATGATGATTATTTGTCCCAGTCCCCCTCGGTGGGTTCGGACGGAACGGTTTACATGGGTTCAGGTAACTACGCCTTCCTGGACGCAGTGAACGGTTCCACAGGGGTCACGATCTGGTCAACCCAGATGGACCCCACCCCTACCACTTGGGACCCGGTGGGTACCTCAGCGGTCATCGGCAGTTCGGGGACAACGGTATACGCCGGGGACTATAACGGCACCTTGTACGCCTTCAACAAATCCACCGGGGTGACCCTCTGGTCCTATAGCGCGGACAGTAATTCCATTTGGGGGTCGCCTGTGATGGACGCTTCGGGCAACCTTTATTACGGTTCCTTGGATTACAGCCTCATTTCGGTGACATCCGCGGGAGCTTATCGCTGGTCTTACGCGACCGGCAATGGCATCTATTCCTCCATGGCGATCGGGTCGGATGGGACTGTTTATTTCGGCTCGTGCGACGACAAAGTGTACGCGGTCAGTTCCTCCGGCAGTCTGAAGTGGAGCTACACCACCGGGAGCACCGTGTATTCTAGCCCTGCCTTGAGCGGGGATGGCAAAACCCTTTATGTCGGGTCGAATGACGATAATATTTACGCCCTCAAGACGAGCGACGGGTCGCTTTCCTGGGCGGTCACGACGGGCGGGGCGGTCAAGTCCTCGCCGGCCGTGGGAAGCGATGGGGTGATCTATGTCGGTTCGGGTGACGACAAACTTTACGCCATCACGCCGAACGGCGGCGTTTCCTGGACCTGTACCCTGGGAGGAGTGGTGAATTCTTCCCCGGCCATTTCCAGCACCGGCATGGTCTACGTCGGGGCGCAGAACGGGACACTTTACGCGGTCCAGGGTTCCAGCGGGTTGTCGAGCACGTCCCATTGGCCCAAACTACACCAAAACAATCAGAACACGAGTTTGGAACCATAATTTTATAGGCTTCTTATTAGAGCGTGTGGACCGGCGTCCCCTGGACTTTCAGGGGACGCCTTATTTTTGTTGAAGGCGTAAACAAAAAAAGGTGAGGAAAATATGAAAACATTGGGTTATCGCATGGTGATGGTGGGATTGATGGTTTTAGGATTAGTTGTACATACCGCTTGTTCCAAAAGCGGTAGTCCGTCCTCGCCCACGACCCCGAATAACCCGACGGCCACCTCTAGTTTTACCCAGACCCCGACCTTGACGCCGGGTTTGTGACCACGTACAGGTTTCCGTTGGCATCGAATCCAAGGTTATGAGGATTGCTTAACCCAGTAAGGGTGGCACTGGGCGTGGTGCTCCCGGGAGCGAACTTGCTCACCGTACTGTTACCCGAGCTGCCCACGTATAGATTGCCACTGCCGTCGAACGCCAAAGCGATAGGACCGTTCAGCCCAGTGAGCGTGGCGGTGGGCGTGGTACTGAAGAAGGCGCGTTTGCGCCGCGACGGCCGGATTGCTGCTGGTGTCGATGTTGACGCTGGCCCCCCGCAGCGTGATGGCGTCGGCCGTGGTGTTGGTCGAGGTGACGGTGGCCCCCGCGTTGATGGAAAGCACTCCCGTGCCGTTGTTCCCCGTGCCGTTGGCGTTGACGTCGGCCGCCCAGGGTGATCGTGCCCATGCCGGTCTGGACGGTGGCGCCGGCCATTGACCGTGAGGTTGCCGCTCGCCGCCAGGCTGACGCTGCCGTTGGCGTTATAGGTGTCGACCCCCGCGACATTGATCGTGCCGGCATGGCCGTAAGGCTGCCCAGGCCGCCTCGAGATCGCGAATCGGTCCCAGCGTGAGCGTATCGCCGGGCAGGGCCGCCGCCAGCGCGTGACGTTGTTGGCCAGGCTGATGTCGATGGTGGCGTATTGCGACGTGGCGGGCGAGCCGGCGTTTTGGTACGTCAAGCCCGTGGCCCATGCCGTCGAGTTGCCGGCGAAGGCGTAGCCGGCGAGCCAGATTGATCTGGAGCAGGCTGATATTGGGCGACGGCTCCGAGATGCTGATGGCGGGGGTGGCACCGGCCGTGGTGTCCGTCAGGCTCAGCGCACTGCGGCCGCCGGCCACTGCAAGCTCACCGTGTCCGCCAGCGGGGTGACGGTCACCGCCGTGGCGCCGCTGGCCGCCTCGCGGATGCGGTCGTTGGTGTAGTCGGCGATTATAGACGTCCCCCGCGGCGTCCACCGCCACACTATAAGGCTCGTTCAGTTCACCGGCGGTGGCAGGACCCCGTCGCCCCAGGAGCCCCTAGGCTGCCACCGCCGGCAACGGTCGTGATTATTGCCAGTGGCCTGGTTCCACCTGGCGGATCCGCCCGTTGTTACTTATCGGCGATGAAAATGTCCCCCGCGGCGTCCAGCGCGCACCTGATGGCCAGTTCAGCTCGGCGGCGGTGGCCGGACCGTTATCGCCGCTGCCGCCCGGCGTGCCATTGCCGGCGACGGTGGCGATGTTGCCGGTGACGTGATTGACCTCGCGGACCGGTTGTTGACCGAGTCGGCGAGAAGAGGTTTCCCGGCGCATCTACCGCGACGCCTGCGGGGGACGTCAGGTCGGCGGCGGTGGCCGGGCCGTTATCGCCGCCGTACCGCCGGCCGTTGCCGGCCACGGTGGTAGATTACGCCGGTGGACAGATTCACCTCGCGAATCCGCTGGTTGTCGGTGTCGGCGATGAAGATGTCTCCGAGGCGTCCGCGGCGACGCCGCCGGGGAGCTCAATTCAACGGCGGTCGCCGGGCCGGAGTGCCGTTATAGCCGCCGGTGGCGTTACCGGCGACGGTGGTGATGATGCCGGTGGCGTGATTGACCTCGCGGAGGCGGTTGTTGTCGGTGTCGGCAATGAAGATGTCCCCGGCGGCGTCCACCGGACGCCTTCCGGGAGGTTCAACTCGGCGGCGGTGGCCGGCCCGTTATCGCCGCTGTAGCCCGCCGTGCCGTTGCCGGCCACGGTGGTGATGTTGCCGGTGGTGTGATTGACCTCGCGGATGCGGTTGTTCCCGGTATCGGCGATGAAGATGTCGCCGGCGGCGTCCGTGGCCACACCATAGGGGAATTTGATCTCGGCGGCCGTGGCTGGGCCGGTATCGCCGCTGGAACCTTCGGTGCCGTTGCCGGCCACGGTGTTGATGACCGAGTTCAGCCCAATCACGGTACTGCTGGCGGCGAAGTTGACACCGTCGCCGCCATAGCTGGCCGTGAACACCTGCGAGCCCAGCACCGACGCCGACGTGGTAAGCTGGGCCGTGCCGGCGGAGGCGAGCCAACGGTGCCCAGCACGCTGCTGCCGTAGTCGAACGTGACGCTGCCGGCGGTGGCCGGGCCGGTGCTAGGCGCGGCCAGCACGACGCTGGCCGTCAACACCACCGACTGGCCAACGGCCGCCGAGGCCGGCGACGCGCTGAGCGTCGTTAAGGTCGGCTGCGCGGCCAGGAGCATTCGCTCTTCGAGCAACTCCATGCCTAGCCTGCGGCGGGCCATCGGCTTCCGCTTCGACCGGCGGGCAGAGCGAACTAACGAACGCCAGAATTTTCGCAAGTTCACGGTCACCTCCCGGATCGTGCCTGGGGTTCAACTTGCCCACCGCCGCAGCGCACCAATCGGCTCTAGACACACCCCTCTCTCAGGGTGTCCAAACTATTCACAATGTAATTCATCAGTTGGGGAATGTACACAACCCGCAGGTGTGGTAACGGCTCTGCCGTGCCGACCGCCGAACGAGAACCGAAGTCCTTTCTTGCCGGCTTGGGGTGCGGGGGGCAATCGCGACGCAGCACAAGGCCATCAAGGCAGTTCTTCACTAGCTTCATGTTGGCAAAGCCCGCGCATCGTAAACCAAAAAAGAAACGTTTTTTCTGACATCGGCCTGCCGGAGAGCGGCGTCACCGCTGGCGGGGCGGCCGGGGACTGGCCTCTTTCCGGGCCGACAAAGGTCATTCGCCGGTGCGAGGTGGCCCGGGCGAGGTGGTCCGGGCCGAGAAGTTCCCGCGTCATCCGCTCGAAAACGTCGGACCATCGGCCCAGTTCCTGCTGCCGGAAGAGCCGCATGCTGGGGTACCATGCGGATTCGCTCCCCTCGCCTCCCCCAACGCCAGTCGGGCTGCGCCGACAAGGCCAGCCACACCGGCACGTCCAGCGCCCCCGCCAAATGCCCCAAGGCCGTGTCGACGCTGACCACCAGGTCAAGGCACTTCATCAGCGCGGCAGAGTCCAAGAAGGCCGCGTCCGGGCCGTCGAGGGCTCCTTCGGCTACCTGACAATGGCAAACGGCCGTCCGGGGCATCAAGTTGCTCGGTTCCGGGGCCCTGCTGCAGACTGATCAATTCGACGCCGGGCACGGTTGCCAGGGGAGCGAATTCGTCCAGTGGCGCCGACCGCCAGCGATCTTGGGCGTGCTGCGGATTGCCTTGCCAGGCGATCCCCACGCGCAGGCGCCGCCCGGGGCCAACCGCTGCCGCCAGCGCTCGACCCGCTCCGCTTCGGCCGTCAAATAGGGAGTGCCGGCCGGGATGGTGTGGGGCGTGGTGCCCAACAAGCCCGGCACGCTCCCCAGCGGAGCCTGCACGTCGAACGCGGCCGAGTGTCTCCCTCGAGATCATCCGGTCCATACCGGGCAGGAGCCGAACAAGGGCGCCAGCCGCCGAGGACATTCCAGGATGACCGCGGCCCCCTGCTGCTTGAGGAGCCGGGCGTAGCGGATGAAGTGGATCATATCGCCCACCCCCTGTTCCACCCAAATCAGAATAGTCCGGCCCGCCAGCGGCGAACCGTTCCACGCGGCTGCGGAGCGCGTTCCGACTGCTTGTTCAGTTGGAAGCGATACTCGAATCCCGCCCATCCCTGCCGCCAGTCGCCCGTCTGCAGAAGCGTCATGCCGCGGTGGAAATGGGCGGAGATGCAGTGGGGGTCGATGTCCAGGGCCAGAGCGAAACAGCCAGAGCCTCGTCCCAGCGGCCCTGGGCCTGAAACAAGCAGCCCAGGTTGGCGTGGATTTCGGCGTTTTGCGGCTGCAAGCGCAAGGCTTGCTCCAGGTATTGCTCGGCCTCGCCAAACGTCCGCATTCAAACGACACCTTGCCCAAGTTGCTCAACGCCGGGGCATGCCGGGATTCAACCGCACCGCGTGGCGGAGCAGGACCAGGCTTCGCCCCCGTGCCCCGCCTGCTGCAGTGCCAGTCCCAAATGGCTGAAGGCTTCGGCCGACTGGGGCCTGAGCCGGGCCGCTCGCCGCAGCACGGTCACGGCCTCTTCGGCCCATTGCGCGTTGCAGGACCAGCCCCCCATTGGTCAGGGCCTCGAAGTAATCCGGCCGCAACTGCACGGCCCGCTGGAAGGCGGCCAGCGCCTCGTCGGGCCGGCCCGGCTATTCAAGATATTGCCCAGATTGTAATGAGCCTCCGGGTAATCCGGCTGCAGACGCAAGGCCTCTTCCAGTTGGGCGCGGGCGTCATGCAGACGGCCGAGCACCCCCAGCCCGACGCCCAGATTATGCCGGGCCCGGGCCGAGGCGGGCTGGGCCTCGACCGCCTGTTGCAGCCGCTGGACGGCCTGCTCGAGCTGGCCTTGCTCGGCCAGCAGCGTGCCCAAGGCCATGAGGCCCTCGGCATGCCGCGGGTGGAGCCGAACCAATTCGTGAAACATCTGCGAGGCCTGATCCATCTGCCGTGCCTGCAGGCCGCCTGAGCCCGGGTGTACAGATCGTCTGCGGTCATCAAAGGCTTCTCCGCGATTTCATGGTGCATCCCAGAAATGTCTCCGCATTGATCAGGCCGGGGATCGGGGCTCACGGCGGCTGGCTGTAGGCGACCCCTATTCTGGTCGCTGCCGGCCGCTCGGCCAGATGGGCCATCGCCGCCGGCGCCGTCACGGCACCAGCCTTGCCACACGTCGCGCAGCAGCTTGGTCAGGTTGGCGGCGAAACGCGGGCCGTCGCACAGGGGCGAGGCGGCCATCTGCGGCGCAGCCGGGCTCGGATGCCTGCCAGCCGCGGCAGATCATGGGCCAGGGCCACCGCGATCTCGACGTACTCATCAAGGTTGCGGGCGACGGTCTCCGTCAGGCCCACGTTGGAGAGATGGGAGAGCGAATGCCGGCCGGCAAACGTTTCGCCCGGGCAGGTGACCACCGGCACGCCCATCCACAGGGCTTCGCAGGT
>CAWHOE010000056.1:0-10783 GCA_963830915.1 candidate division FCPU426 bacterium | reverse complement strand
AACACCCAGGCTATTGCGGTTGACCCCGTAATCCTTGTAGATGAAATCCAGGGACCTCTCGTCCAACGCGATCCCGGGGTCCTTCAAATGCCTCAACCGCATCAGCCACCAGCAGTATTCCGCCCTCGCGTCATCGATGACGGGCACTTGATTGGGCATGAATCCTTTATGGGCGATACCATAGGGCACCAGTTGGGTGCCGGCCGGAAGGCTGTTATCCGTGATCTTGTTGTAACTGAAGTAGAGTTCCCGATCCGGATTCTGCTGGATCATCCAGGCCAGCATGGCCGGGATGGATTCCACTCCCATGGCTTTTTTGCTGAATGGCACTTTCAACCCGGGATGAAGTCCGGCCAGGACCCGCCTCACCCAGACCATAGGTAGGCCATCCACCCCCACGACCGCCACATCCAACCGCTTGTCCTCCACCCATTGGAAATACCAGGAAGGGAAAATAATGCTGTCCCCTTTGCAATAATAGAGGGCTTTTTCCGGGAGGGATCGGTACCCATTCAGGACGTAATCGTAATCCAGCGTGTAAGTGGTCTGGCGGTCCTTCAGGAACCGGTAAGACCCCATCCCCAATAACCCCAGTATCAACAGGGCGATGACCCACCATTCGCTGGTCCCTCGTTTTTCAGGGCTTCGTTCAGCCAGGGCCCATTCCAATCCCCAAGCCGCGAAGATCAGGATGAAAAGGTTGGCGCTCAGGGCATATTGGGGGATCAGGTAATACTGCTCTTTGGGTAGGTTCAGGTAGACACTCAGCGCCGCAAGGAGGGACACCCAGGCCGCGCCCATTCCCAGGGCCAGGCCTTTTTTCCTGCGCGCGATCTTGACGAACCCCCACAGGGCCAGAAGGATCAACCCCGAGAACTCGATGAACTGGGCCTTCAGGAGAAGGACGAATTGTTTTAGCCAGGTCAGGACACTGCCTGAAATTTCCGAACCCTGATATTGGGTCCGGCTGAAATTGAACAAGAAGTTGGTCCAGTTGCTGGGCTCCCCCCAGTTCAGCAGAGGCATTTGGATGGACCGAAAAGGGAGATAGAGATAGACCGACAGACCCAGTACCACGCCCGTTAGGGCCAATACCGTTTCCCGCCCGCCCCACTCCTTGTCCTTATGCGTTTCCCAACCGGCCCACAGGAGTCCTGGCGCGAAAACCACCATGCTCATCCAATGGTTGGCCAAGGAAAGGCCCCAAAGGAAGACCGCCAATTGGATCCGTCCCGCCTTCAAAGCCCAAAGGATGACGACCAGGAATAACGCCGTCAGATGGTAGATGCCTGTCTTGGCGCTCAAAGCCGCCGGATAGTTCCCGGCTCCCACCACCCAGAACAAAGCGAAAAGCAGGGACAGTCGTCTGGAAACCTCCAAACCTCGAGAAAGGTAAAGATACAACACCATGGAGACCAGGGAGGCCAGGACCGCCGAGAAAAGATTGACCCTGAACCCTGGATGGCCCAAAGGCATCATGGTGAAGAAATGGGCCGTCAAAGTATGCAAGGGATAGCCTGGGGGATGGGGGATCCCCATCATGATCGCAGCGGTGATGGTCTCGGGGCTGTCATCCAGGAAAAAGGAGGGGTTGACCCCTAAGAGAAGGAAAAGAAAGGTCCCCAGGAAAAGAAGGAACGGTATCAGCCATTCCAAACGCTTGTCGATGGTGGTATCCATGGGTCTCCGATGGGGGTTGGTACGGAGTTGTATTTTAACCGGAGAAGACTGGAATTAAAAAACAAACATAAGCCTATGCGCCCTCCAAAATGCCCTTCCTCAACTTGAGGATGCGGGGCGAGGGATAACCATATTTTAGATATTGGCCGATGTCTTCCAGGGTTTTTTGGCGGTCTCTCTGGACCGCCCAATGAAAGAACATCATTTTCTCCCAAAAACAGGATTCCAAGAACGGGTCGCCCGTCACCCCCTCATGGGACCGGAGGAACTGGTCGTACAAAGGTTTTTCCGGACTTCCCATGGTCCGGTCCATCCACTCGCGGGTGAAGGTCTTGAATACTTCATGGCCTTTGAGCCATCGGCCCATGATCTCCTTGTTTCCGTCCGTGACAGGGATGACCCCCAGGGCCCAATCCATCGGGTCCCAGGCGAATTCCTTGCCTAACCCATACCAAGCCATTCCCGGGAATCGTTTGTTTAAAAAGGGTTTGTAATCATCGCTCACGATAACGGCCGCCCATTTGACTTTTTCGAATGGCACCTTGGGATTATGCGCGGCGTCAAAGCCGTAAGCCCCGACCATCAAGGTTTGATCGAATTGGATGGGGCGAAGGTCCGATAACACCATCCCCGGTCCTTCTTGTCCGTACTGGGTCTGAAGTATTTGGCAAGCCTCGCACTCGGGGACGGATTTCAAGTTCGACCATTGCGGCCCTGGCACGCCCCAGGTGGCGTGGTAAACCCAGTTGAGATGGTAGACATCCAGCAAAACACTGAGGACCAAAACCAGCCAAACGATCTTCCGATTCGGTGTTTTGAGCGCCGAATTCAATTCGGAGATACCGAAAGCTGAAACTAGATAGAGAAATGGGAGTGCGTAAATGATACGGAAAGTTTCCACCCCCCGGGTAGCCAACCCCGGCACTAGAGTCAGGGCTAGGCACAGCCCAATCCACTTCACGAACGGGGATTTCCTGTTCCTCAGACACCAGAGAACTCCCAGAAGGAAGAACGAGTCCAGGATCGGGTTGAGTAATCCTCCCCAATCCGGGGCATAACTCACCAAACGGTATAAGGGCGAACCCCAAAAAACAGCTCGAAAATTTTCGACCATGTTCAGGGTCGGTTGTATCCAACCCGTTTCCCGATACGCCGAACGGATGGCGGCCAGGTGGGAACCGTCATAATAGAGGGGAAGGAATATCAGGATCAAAACCAGGAGGGGCGTGAAGTAAGCCCATAGAATTTTTTCGGTTCGGGTTTCCTTCAGCAAGACTACTGCCAAGGTAAAAGCCAACGCCATTTCCACCCAGACGACGAACGAGTAAAAACCAAGTCCAACGAAAATCCCCAAGACCAGGGTATACCACCAGGCCCGGGGGGAATTTTGTTTTTTGACCCACAAGACCAGCATCCAAAGCGTTAGAGATTCCCAAAACAAAGCGAAGGTTTCGTTATTGGCGATCCGACCGTCGTAAAGAGGCCAGAAACCAGCGGCCATCAGGATCAGACAGATGAGGGTGAATGGTTTCGAGAAATACGCGCGGCATACCCCATAAGTGAATAGGAGGACGAGGACGGAGCAAAAGGCTGGGGCCAACCAAAGGGACACAAGGGATGGTTGGAACAACTTGAAAAAAAACGCCAAAGTCCAACTGAAGAAAGGCGGATGCTGTCCCACGGTATAAAGAAAATGCCAGGTCCCTTTCTCAGAAAGTTCCATGGCCCCATAGGCGTAAGTGCCTTCATCCCCGTAGGGCCAGGTGGAAAGGCTCGTTAACCTGTACAAACGAAGGAGACAGCCAAACAGCAGTACCGTTCCGAAAAGCCAAGGTGAGAAAGACGGCCAGGAGCTTTCATCCCGGTAATTCCACTCCCCCACCGGCGCTCTATTTTTTACATTACTAGCCAGAGCGAGAAAAAACGGCAGGACCAAACCGAATAAAAACACTTCAAGCTTTGCCGCGAGGGAAAGGTCAAAGTAGGACAGCAGTGTGTTGGCAACCAGTAACAAGGGAAAGAAATAGGCCGGATGATAGGAGACATTCGTTTTTAAAAAAGAGGATGTTTTTTGCATTTAGGCCATTATCGGGGATTTTTGAGTGACTATTTCTAGTAATTCCAACCCTAATTCCAGACGATAAATTGCCAGAATCATTCGGATTTCTTGGCAATGCCAAGAATCGGAGGGCTCCAGTTGGCCCAAATATACGAGTCGTATATTTTTGGGGTTTCGAACAATCCATGAAATTAGCGAAAGTTAAGAATCTTAACTTTGGGTTTTCAAAACCCCACTTGGCCCTTTATTTGTCATTGGCTTTATAAAAACTTAAAAGTTTTAAGTTTTTATACTCGAGTTCCGATCCAAAGGCTTACTCAAGCTCCCCAAGATATAACCCGGTTATATTTTTGGACCCGTTGGACTACCTCTTTACCCTTCCTGATGGGGGGGCCGGCTCTTCCCGAACTTATGGGGCCTGTTGAAACCTCCGCCTGGCCGATGGTCCTGATGACCCTGGGGCTTCTTGAAAGGCCTGGTCGGGTTGAAAGGCTTGTGCCCGAACCCCTTGGCATGGTGCTGGTTACGGTCCGGTTCGGCCACGTTATTCCAGTTCCGCTCGACCGGTTCCCCTTGGGGCCCTTCGGGCTTGCGGTTCCACTCGGTCTTTTCCTGGGGCATGGGCCTGCTGTCGCTAGCGCCATGGAAGATGAACTTTGCCCCGTTCGGGCCGTCGTTCCTGAAGCTGTTCTTCCTGAAATGGTTCTTGTGCTTGTCCACGGGAGCCCCAAGACGGTTATCCGAATTTTTGGGGTAGGCCCGGAAAGGCTTCTTCTCGAAGGGGCGGCTGAGTGGCCTATGTTCTCCCTGGGGCCGACCATTGGCCGGACGGTCCTGGAAATGGCGGACATGGGACACATGGGGACGATCTCCGCCAGTTCGGTCGAAAGGACGGCTGGCTGGACGGTGCTCATCCTGTGGTCGGCCGCCGCCGGGCCGGTCCTCGAAGTGACGAACATGGTTATTACGATCACCGCTCTTATTGAATGGCTTATTATGGGAAAAACCCCCTGGACCTTTCGGGGCAAAGTTACGGCCCCGGTTCTTATCGAAAGGCCTGTCCTGACGGAAAGGTCCTTTTCGGTGCTCCGTGTGGGGCCTTTGGGGCGGCCGTGTATGGGACACACCGGGCGTGTGGGCGGGAATGCCGAATCGGGACGGCTTGACCGTCACCGACTCCTTGGGTAGTTTCATCAATTTCAGGATGCGCTCCCACAGGGAACGGTCCTCTGGGGTCAAGAGACAGAGGGAGGCTCCCTCCGCGCCGGCGCGGGCGGTCCGGCCCACGCGATGGATGTAATCTTCCGGGTTCCTGGGAAGGTCATAGTTGATGACATGGGCGATATGGTGGATATCCAAACCCCGGGCGGCGATGTCGGTCGCCACCAGGATGAGATAACGGCCCTCGCGGAAATGGTCGATGGCCTGGCGCCTTTGGGACTGGCTGCGTCCCCCGTGGATGCGGGTGGCTTTCATCCCCAGTTCCTTGAGCTTGTCCAGTACCCGGTCCACCCGGTTCTGGGTTCGGCAAAAAAGTAGGACCGAGCCCTTGCGCTCCTCCAATTCCCCTTTCAGCTCGTCGAACTTCTTGGTTTCGTTGGTATGGATGATCATCTGGGCGATCTTGGGGATGGGTTGGGTTTCCGGCCCGGCCGAGATGCGCACCGGGTCCTTCAGGTAACGGGCGCCCAGGGCCTGGATGTCCGGCGGAATGGTGGCGGAAAAAAGCACCGTCTGGCGGTGGACCGGAAGATGCTGGCGGATCTTTTCCAACTGGGGCGCGAAACCCATATCCAGCATGCGGTCCGCCTCGTCCAGAACGAGGAAACCCGAATGGGCGAGGCTCAGGGATTTGCGGTTCAAATGGTCGATGACCCGGCCCGGTGTCCCCACCACCATGCGGGGCTTGCGCTGAAGGGCGGAAAGCTGGGGGCCCATGGGGGCGCCGCCGATGAGGAGAACCGAACCCCAGGAGGCGTTATCCCCCGAGAGTTTGCGCAACACATCCAACACCTGTACGGCCAATTCCCGTGTGGGAGTGAGGATCAAGGAGGTCTGGTCCCGATGCTTGAATAGATGGGTCAACAGCGGGATACCGAAAGCCGCGGTCTTGCCCGTGCCGGTCTGGGCCGAGGCGATGACATCCTTCCCTTCCAACGCCGGTGGGATGGCTTGGGCCTGGATGGGGGTGGGGATGACGAAATTCATTCTTTGCAGGGACTTTCCTAAAAATTCGGGCAGACCCAGCTCTTTAAAACTTTCCATGGTACTTCCTTTGATCATTTTTCATGAACGGATGGGATCGGGGGAAAAGCGGTAAATCATCTCGAGTTTCCCGGGCGAAGGAGCCTTGTTAATAGAGGTGGACAATGAGGCCGTCTTTTAGGAAGGCGGAGTCGACCGATGGAAGGTTCCTGGACACATTCTCGTTTCAGGACGGTTGTGGCGCACGACGCGGAACTGCTGGCGCGAGGAGGGCCATCCGACGGGCACTACCATAGCCGAAACGCCCGGAATAAGAAACCCTTCTTTTGTTAACGTTTGGCCAATTGGGCCTTGAACTGGTCGATCAACCCGATGGGAGTGGGGTCCACGCCCTTCAGGTAGGCCAGGTAGACGCTGACGAAATCACCCAGGTACAAGGTCGTGATCATTTGGGCCAAGAGGGAACTTCCCTCCGCCTCCACTTCCCTCACACCCGTGGTTTTGGCCTTGAGCATGCCCTTGAGGATTTCGAACCGGCGCCGGATCTGTGGATGATCGAACTTGGACTGACGCAGGAAGATGGCGGCCATCTTTTTGGACATGGGCTCGGGATAACTGAAACCCAAGACCTCGTTATGGTTCATTTCAGGGATGACGTTGGCGATGGCGACTTGTTTGGAGTTCTCATTGATCTGGCACTTCCAACGCACCGCCACCGAATCCAGGTGGTCCTGGCCGCCGTAGATGAGGGGGAATTTGTTATGGAGGAAGACCGCCAGCTGTTTCGCCGTATTTTTGGCCTGGGGTCTCATGATCCCGTATTTCTGGGATAAGGCCACGAGAAGGCTCATGGTCTCCTGGAAGTCGGCCTCGTAGGAGGGCAGGAGCTTCAAGTGTTCCAGGGCGGTCAAGAGCGTGATGAAGGAATAACCGAACGCTGACCGGGGCGGCAGACCGCCCGGCACCTCGCAAAAGGGAAGCTTCCTTTTTTTCGCCTGTTCCAGCAATTCCCCGCCCGAGGAGATGATCAAGACCGGTACCTTTTTCGCCATGGCTTGTTTGAAGACCGAGAGGGTCTCTTCGGTGTTGCCCGAATAACTGGAACAGACCACCAGGGTGTCCTTAGCGACGTATCCGGGCAGTTCGTAATGGCGGTTGACTGACATGGAGAAGGGCGCGCTTTTCCAGATGAGGGTGCGCAGAATATCCCCTCCGATGGCCGACCCACCCAGGCCGGACAGCACGACGTTCTTGATGGACCGGGTGTTCATTTTCGGGGGTCGGTTGTGGACCTTATTACGGGCGTCCTGGCAGTGGAAAGGTACGTCCATGACCTTTTGTAACATTCCCTTCGGGTCCAGGGCGCCGACTTTCGAGGGTTGGTCCAACAATGGGGTGCTCATGAATCCTCCTAAGGAAGTTCTAAGTTCAGCATGATTATATCGAAAATCGCAAAAACGTTTTAGTTATTTTTTCAACCCGCCCTTTTTCTAATAGTAGAACCAGGTATTTTTCCATGGTACAAACCTCCTCCTTCTAAGGATAATGACCCGACAAGAATCCGTCCAACCCCAAATCCGATCTCATAGGCGGCGCTATCTGAAGATCCCTCTTGATCCCAAATGCAACCCGGGTTTTTTCGGCCAGCTCGGTCCTGCTCAAAATCCTTACTTATTCTCCTTTTTCCTCACGCTGGTCCTGCTGGGGTTTCAGCTCTTTTTCTTCAGGCCTTTTTTCGAGGTGAATGATGAGACCTTCAAGATCTTCTTCACCAAAGGGGTTGGTTCGGACCTGGTCCCCAACGAATTCGTCGGATATTCCAACATCCTTTTAGGTTGTTTCCTGAAAACCGCCTACAACTTCGCCACTCTTGTCCCCTGGTATGGCCTGGTTCTCCTGTCAGCCCAATTCCTGGGTGTCTGGCTTTTTATTGCCGCTTTATCCCTTCGACCGGCCTTCCTTTTTAAAACCATCCTGTTCTTGGCAGGCGCCCTCGGGACCCTGTTCATTCTTTTCCATAGCCTTCAGTTCACTATCGCCTCTTCCCTGGCCACCCAGGGAAGCCTCTTTTTGCTCGCTACCCTGCTGGAGTCGGAGGATCGGAAAGGCAAGGGTTGGGGGCTTTTTCTCTCCTGCGCGGCCTTGGTTTTCGCCTCGCTGATACGCCTCGAGGCCGTCCTCTTCACCCTGGTTTGCGCCCTTCCCTTCCTGGCGGTTTTCGTCCGGAAGAATGGAAAAAGGTTAGGGGAACGGCGGATCAACGTCCCGATCCTCGTGACGGCCCGCCCTCATCCTGATCGGGGCCCTGTTCAACCATTATTGGTATGGACGGGACCCGGGCTGGAAGGCCTTCAACCGGTTCGACCATGAAAGGGTCGAGTTCCAGGACTACCGGATCCACGCATATGACCCCACCACCCAACCCTTCTTCGACGCCGCGAAATGGAGCGAGAACGACTTCGAGATGTTCAAGGACTGGTATTTCATGGACTCGGACAAATACGATTGGGCCAACATCGACCGATTGAAGCGGCATTTCCCCCGGATGGGCCTACGGGGAAAACCCTCTTCCTACCATTCCCTGGTCGATATCTTTTTCGACCCCAACTTTGGGGGCATGTCCCTGGTCTTGATCCTGTGCCTATTCCTTTTTTGCCCCTCCAAGCGTATCCCCCTTTACTTGACCAATTTCGCCTGGGTGACCCTCTTCTTCCTGTACTTGTTGTACTTCTGGCGCGCGCCAGAACGGGTCGTTCATCCCGGGTTGGCCTATCTGGTAAGTCTGGGGATATTCCTGGCGGAACCGCCCCAGGAACTGTTCCGATCTTCCGGTCGAACGATCCGCCAATGGAAGACGGCTATAGGAATACTTTTCCTGGCGATCGCCCTGCTTTCCTGCCTGCCGCGCTTGGGGATTTTCCACAAAGCCAATCAGGACCAAGTCCTGAAGGAAACCGAGTTGAAATCCCAGCTGGCCCGCCTGAACCCCAATGACGACCAGCTTTTCGTCGTTTGGGATTCCAGCTTCCCTTACGAACTCTTCGACGCCCTGGACGATTTCGAGACTTTCCGCCATTTCCATATTTTCACACTGGCGGTCTATCAACGCTGCCCGAACGCCCAGCGGATGTTGGACCATTTCCGGCTCAAGAACCTGTTCATGGACATGGTGGATCGGCCCGATGTGTTCTTGATCTGTTCCGAGGATGAGGTGAAGCGGTATTGGATCTATATGATGGAGAACCATCATCTGCGGACACGTTTTCCCTTGGTATTTTCCGGCAACCTTTTCAACGTTTATCGGGTCGTGTCGGCGGACTCAAAGGCCAAAAAATAAGATGAGGGACGACCCTCCATTCGTCTTTTCATCGGACCATCGCGAGAAAACGGGTTAAAGGATAGCGGGAGTCGAACTCGGCGGCCCTTCGGAAGCTCTTTCGAGCCTCGTCCTTTTCCCCGTTCTTCAACAGCCCCAGCCCCAATTGATGGTACATAGCCGCGAATTTCCAATCGAGGAACGGGAACGACCTCGAGGACCGGGATGGTTGGGCCAAGAACCACCGAGCCAGGGAATAATCCGACCCCACCAATAGATCATCCAGTATCTTCTCCAATACCCAAGCCTGGAGGATGGGGTCTTTTTCGCAGCGAGGATAGATCGCCTGAAGCCTCCGAATAGCCGGATCAAAATCCGGATCCCGGACCAAATAGGGGTTGATGGCGAAAAGGTCCTGGACCTCCCGATGGACCGGCACCCAAGCCAGGAGGGTCTGTTGATCCTCGGCGTTGTCGATCGGGATGACTGCCAGGCCCAGGAGCTGGGTATTATTGGGATCCAAATTTTCCAAAGGATACTCTTTGGCTGAGGGAAACCGACGGGCCAGGGGAGGCAGATAATTCCTCGCGCAAAGGACCGCGGCCCATCGCGCCTTTTCGGGCGATAACCTGGGGTTACGGGCCGCGTTGAACGGATAGGTCGATATCAAAAGCGATTGATTGAATACATCCCCCACGAAATCGCTGAAAACCAACCCCGGTCCCTTTTCCTTCTGGATTCCCTCAAGGACGAGGAATGCCTGGTACCTCTCGGGCGATTTGAACCCATCCCCCGCGTCCATCTTCAGGGACCACTGGTGATAAGGACCCAGCAAGTGATAAAGATCCAATCCGGCCGATAACGAGAAAAAAATGATCAGAAAATATACCCTTTTTTTGCCATTCAAGGCCGACAAAAGGACCTGGATGCCTACCGCCACCGCGACCAAAACCAAAGGCAGGATCAGAAAGATCCTCATGCACTCGATGGTATTGGAAAACAAACCTGGGAGCAGGAACAGCAGGAAAGCGGACGCAAACCAGATCCCAAAGGGCCTTCGGCGGGATCGGAAAAGTTCCCTTGATCCGAGAAAGAAAGCGGCGGCGCAAAGCGGGTTCAGGAAACCGCCCCAGAGAGGCCCATAGTTGCAATAAGAACGGCTCACTGACCCAAAGAATAGGGACGTCAGATAGGAAAGCGAAGTGACGCTTTGCTCCGCTAAGGAGAAACTTTGCCCGGGCGAGGCGATGAAGGCGCCGATATGGCCCTTGAGGATGTTACGCAGGACGCCCGGGGCCAGCGGAAGGGTCAACAAGACTAGGGGCAATAGGAAATAAAACAGAGACCGTGATTTCGCGCCGTCCTTTTTCAAGGCCATCCCGGTCAGGGTTAAAAAACAAATGGCCGTGGGAATGAAAAATAAAATGGAAGTATAGATGCCGGCCGAGGCCGTGACTCCCATCCCAAGGGCGGCCCATGGACGGGCTTTGGCGCCCGGGGAGCGGACCGTTTGGGCCAGGAGC
>CAWHOE010000055.1:0-12915 GCA_963830915.1 candidate division FCPU426 bacterium | reverse complement strand
CGCAAGGAAGGTGTCGAAGTTATCGATCCCCACGAACTCGAGCGTTTGTACTGTTGGTACGTTCAGGCTGTTCGAAAGCGCTTGATGCAGTGTGACTATCCCGCGGTAGGTTCCGTCGAAATTCTTCGGGTACAGCGAGAAGCCGGTTCCGATCCCGAATTTATATTCGCGATCGTCGACGAGCGTGTAGGGCCGCAAGCACCTTTTTCGAACGCTTTGGCGTAGATGAACGGCTTCGCGGTCGATCCTATCGGCCGCGGCTCGATCGCCATGTTGATCTGACGTCCCCGGGATGCTTCGTTCGGGTCGGGGGTTCCGACCATCGCGAGCAGTTGGTTCGCGTCGCCGTTCGGAGAAAGTTTGACGACCACGATGGCGCCGTTGTCGATGCCGTCGAAGGCAGGACTCTGTAGGTTGATCGCGAGCATGTTCCGGAGCGTTTCGGTGAGCGAGGCATCAATGGTGAGGGTGCAGGTTTGGCTGCAAGTCGGGTTCAGGGTCCCCACCTCGAAGGCAGTATCTGTTTTTGCGACGTAGGGAATCTCCGTATTCGGATCATTTTTTGGCGAGAGATCGTTCCCGATCGAGATGTGCATTTTTTTCGCAAAAAGATGGGTGAGGGAAAAATTCGCCGTGGTCCCCGGATAGCGGGTTCAAGGATTGTTCAGGGTGACGAGCAGGCTCACGACCTGGCCGTCGCTCGAACGCTTCCGGAGTCCGCCCGAAGTTAATAATAGCTGGCATCTTTTATACCCCTGCATCTGGTTGCCGAAGAACCGGTAATGGTAGAAAGTCTCCAGGAGGGTGTCCTGGTCCCCCAGGATATTCCGGTAATTGATGCCCTGGCTGTCGTAACCGTTATGGAACTCGAAGGTCCCGGCGAAGCCAGGGTCGTGTTGGGCCAGGTCGGACGTGGGCAGGACCGTATAGGCCAGTTGGTCATCGCTCCCGAATGCCTCAAAGTCCCAATGGATGTTCTTGGACTGGTTCCAGCTGTATTTCACCTGGTAGTCGCTGAAGGTAGGGACCAGGGTGAAATCCCCCAGCGCGTTGCCGAGGATCTCAAGATAACTGCGCCGGCCCGACACGGCCAGGGAACTGTCCGAACTGATGGGACCCTCCACCGAGGCTTCCGAAAGGAGCATATTCACTTCCACCCGCCCGCCCCACCGGTCCGAACGGGGATCCCTCTGGGTCACGTCGATCAATCCGCCCCAACTGTTGCCGTACTGCGGTCCGAAACCACCGGCGGAAAAATCGACGGTTTTGATAAGGTCCGAGTCGATAGTGGAGATGATCCCCCCGAAGTGGAAAGGAAAAGCGATAGGGATGCGGTCCAACAGGTACAGATTGTCGTCCGGCCCCCCGCCGCGCACGATCATTTGCCCCGAGAAGTCCCCCGCTACCGCCACGCCCGGCAGGGTCTGGAGCGCTCGGATCACGTCCCCCGCGGTGCCTGGGACGGATGTCAGTTCTTCCTTGGAGATCACCTCATGGCTGACCTCGGTCTTATCCTTGACGGTGGAGACCAGCACCTCCGGCAGGGTGAAGCCTTCCTTTTCCAGGTACAGGTCCAGGACCTGGTCGCCCTGGATGTTCAGGGATGGGATCGTCTTTTTTTCGAAACCTTCGGACGCCACGGTCAACCGGTAAAGACCCGCCGGAACCGGGATCTGGTACCGTCCCCGAGAGTCGGCTTCGGCGGAAAAGGTGACGGCTTGGGCTGGTTCTGTCTGGGCATCCTGGTCCGAAATGGCCTGGGTAGTATTGCCGACCGCCTCCAGGAATAGGCTGGCGCCGGACAAAGGGGTCTTTGTTCCCTTTTCGAGCACCCGGCCCGAAAGGGTAAAAGCCTGGGCCGATCCAAAAGCCAGAACCACTTGAAGGAAAATGAGGCTTAAGAAAAATATTCTCATTCGGGAACCGCCTACCATTCGATCAAAAAAGAAAGCCGAACTTCTATAAAAGCCCGGCCTTCACGAAAGAGCAGATGAATTGTCGCGGACCGGTCACTGGGCCGTGGGTGTTTCCTCAGGCGTGGGCGTCGGTGTCACCATGGTCGACTGGAAATAACGGTCGAATTTCTTCAAGGAGCTATCGTCCTTACAATTCGAGCATTCATAAACGATCTTTTCCTGTTTGGTGTCATACAGGATGGAATGGATGTCATAAAAGAGTTTTTTGTTCTCTTTGGTCCTGTCTTCCCCGCAGATGCTGGTGACCTTCAGGAACGCCAGGTAGGGCTTGGTCCACTTAACCAGTTCCACCTTGGGCTGTTGGCAATCCCAATCATGGGAATCGACCCTTTTGACCAGCGTCTTTTCCAGGTCCGGGGTCAAGTCAATCGCCTTGCGGGCGGAGATATCCACGAAATAGGTCTTCCAGATGCCCTCGATGACTTCGATATTGCAGAAGAACTTCTGGCTGTCCTTGGCCCAGTCGAAATGGATGGAATCCCAATGGATCTGGAAGGTTCCCCGGTCGGTCTCCTGGATGAGGGGTGTGGACCCTTCCTTCATCTCGAAGGAGCGGTGGGTCTTGGGGGTGACAACGCTGATGGGGTAACGGAAGAAGATATGGTCCCCCACTCGGCGGTCAATGACCTGTTCCACGATGACCCGGTATTTGCTGTTGGGCGAGGTAGAAAGGAAGAGCTGTTGTCCCGCCATGGCCGGAGCCAGGGTTCCCCCCAGGAGTATCAAAAGACCCACGAAACCTTTCAGTGTCATTTTCATGAAGCGTCCTCTCCTTTGGGGAATAGACTGATGGGCAGTTCTAAAAATCGCCGTTTTGCCTTTGTCGATATCCAAACAAACTTTTCTCCGTGCCTCTGTGGTGAATCATTGGATGTTTCCTAATAATCGAACTTGAACCGGTAAGGGATCCTGATCCTGACCGGTACGGGCTCGTCGCCAGCGTAAGCCGGGGAAAAACTGGACTGCTGAACGGCCGCTAAGGCCGCCTCATCGCACCCATAACCCAGGCCCTGGATTAATTGAACCATTTTAACAGCACCAGTGGCGTCGATGTCCACTTGTAAAATGACCACTCCCTCGATATTGGCCCTTTTAGCGGCCTCGGGATATTGGGCCTTGATCTCGGTCTTGAAGTGCGGAAGCTGGCTGACCTGGGCGATGGAGCGAAAACCGGTGGAGACATTAGGAACGACCGTCGGTTTAGGGGCCGGGGACAACGGAACCTTCCGATGGGTCATGGGTTTTTGCCATTCCTCGTCCTCCTGTTGGAGTCCCTGGGTCTGGGGTAAGGCGGTATCCAGGTTGATGAGGGGCAGATCAAAGGTCCTGGCCCGGCCAAGCAATAACAGGCCGACAAAGAAAGACAGGTGGATCCCCGCCGAGAGGGACCAGGGCTTCATGGGAACGGAAAGGAAAGTCCATGGCCTCATGGGTTGGACACTCCCAGGGCGATCTTGACCACCCCAGCTTGACGGATCAGGTCGAGTATCTCGACCACCTTGCCATGGGTTGTGTCCTTGTCGGCGGATAACACGATGCGAATCTCCGGATTCAACGCCGATTGTTCTCGGAGCGTCTGTTGGAGCTCATCCTTGGTTATCTTCTTGTTTTGATAAAGAAGGTCCCCCTGGAGGGTCAGGACCAGCGATTGGCTGGCCGGAGCTGTTTGATTAGCCGTATATGATTTGGGCACATTGACCGGCACCGAGGGCGTGGAGATGAAACTGGCGGTCAGCATGAAGATAATCAAGAGAACAAGGGTAATATCCACCATGGGCACTATATTGATCTGCGTGATCGGTTCTTCCAGGTCCTGGTGGATCAGGGGCATGGGCTATCTCCAGAGGGGAACATAAGCCAGGATGAGGCGGCAGAGTCGGTCGGCGTTCAATAGGGAACGTTTGATCTGCCCCTGGAAATAATTGTAAGAGACGACAGCCGGGATGGCGATCAAAAGACCCATGGCCGTGGCCACCAAAGCTTCGGAAACGCCCCTCATGACTACGGCGGGGCCGGAGGTGCCGGCCAGGGCCAGGTCATTGAATGCCTTGATGATGCCCAGCACCGTGCCGAACAAACCGATAAATGGCGCGTTGTTACCGAGCGTACCCAGGATAAGAAGATTCTCTTCCAATATCATTCGTTCCTGGATCTTGCTGCTTTCCAATATCTGCTCCAGGGCTTCCTTCCCCAGGGGAAGGTTCGCCAGTAACGCCTTCAGGATGACACCCTCGGGGGATTTGGCGTTCTCCACCAGCTCCTGAGCTTCCTGGATCTTGCCCTTGGCCAATAACTCTGGAACCTTGTTTCCCAGAAGCTCTTGTTCCTTGGCCCTGGCCCGAAAAAGAAAGTACCGGTCCCAGATAACGGCCAGACACCAAATGGATAGGGCGATGAGGATATAGAGGACCCATTCGCCGCCCAGTAGAGCGAAGGCCTTGATGGCATGGATCATGGGAAACCCCTTGCGAAATTAAGTCCAAAGTTTTAACCAGAGAATCATCCTAACATAATGTGCCGGTGTTTCAAAAATCGACTTCTAAAAACCTTGGCTGATTTTAACGTTTCTAGCGGTTTAAGCGGGCTAAGGTAGTCATAGGACCTCAACACATGGTCAGAAAACAAAAAGCCCGAGTGAATAACCCGGGCTTTCAAACAGCGCTCTTTGAATTTTTCTCTAAACCCATCCAACCGGGACTACGGATCCCGTGTTATTGGAAGACGTCGATGAAATTATTCGCGTTATCACCCACAAAAGCATAGGTTCCGGTAAAAGCGATGCAAGAAGGCGAGAATGGGACAGACTCATGGGCAGCCGGTCCAGGATCGCCCCATTCCGTTAAAATGGTTCCACTGGGTGAGTAAACTTCCACTAAATGATTCCCTGAGTCAGCTATATAGATGTTTCCTGTAGTCGAATTTACCGCTATACCCTGGGCCACACAACCTGGGATCGTAGAAAAGGCATTGATAATGGTGGTCCCCTGCGACGCGAATTCTTGGATCATGGATGGGGAATAACCAACATCGGTTACCCAGACATTGTTGGAAGCATCGCAAGCAATACCGTAAGGGGATTTGAAAACAACCGAGGTAAAAGTTCCGAAAGGAACGCCAGCCCAACCATACCATCGATGTAATGGACAAAGACCGCAGCCCCACGCGTTTCCAAATTCTTCCACGCATCCATTGCCGGTATCCGCGATATAAATCGTTCCCAAACTGTCGGCCGTCATACCTTTAGGCCGATTAAATCCTTTACTGTCATAGCCCGCCGTCTGATAGGGTTCATAAAGGAAACCTAAAAAATAGGGATTTCCCCAACCAGGCATTCCGGAATTTCCCCAGTATAAAATAGCCCCTCCACTCGGTTGGTCATCCAGAATGTAGGCGTATCCGCCACCACCCCCAGGATTTACAAATCCCTGCGGACCATTAAGTGCGGTCGTCACAGGCTGCCATGGGGGCGTGGATTCGGGCGTTGGAAAACCCTGTAACACATATCCGGTTTCATCAGGATTAAGGGCATTCGTAATGGTTCCGTTGGCGGGTACTATCTTAAAACCCTCCACCAACCCAAGCGCCCCGCCCATGGTGACTCCGTATTCGGCTATGGTTAAATTGTTCCCGGTGATGACCATGCCATTGGGGGAAATAGCGGTAGAGTAATTGTATTGGAAAACTGGCGCTGGTAAGGCAAAGGTCGGGATTGGGGTTGGGGTACCGGGCGTTCCCTGAACCAAAACGGTAGGTGATGGGCTCGCAACACCAAATGTAGCCGTAGGTTTCGAGGGAGAATTATTGTTGTCGCTGCATGCCCAATGGAAAATCAAAACCACCAGGGCGATTGTAAGTATCAAAGCTTTTTGCATGTACCACCTCGATGAAGGTTTCATCTTAAACCGCTTGAATATAATTTTACCTTAATTTTTTAAATATGGCAGAAACAACTCAAAAACCTTTAACTTCAAGACCAAAAGGGATGAATTTCCTTAGTTTCCTGCGAGCTTTTGATTTTCTCCATAAGGGAACCGAAGTAGTAAGTATGTTGATCAGTGTGAGTATACTACAAGGAGAAATAGGCTACCCTGATGAGCCATGAATGACTTGAAATATTGACCCGGAGTTCGATGAAGGACTGTGACCCTGTTCAATAAACAGATTTATCCCCGGATATCATTGAAATCCAACGGTAGTACCAACGAATAGATTAAGCCCGTCCCCTTCAGCATTTCCTGCATCTTTTGGATTGTAATCAAAATCTAGATTATTCCCGGCGATCTTTGCCGCCCCGTTGATTTGGTTGAATCCTGCCCAACGTTGTTCGACTCCGCCCAGCAAGGAAAAACCGTCGCCTATGTAAATTTCCAATCCCGCTCCCAAGTTCAACCCAATGCCGGACAAGGTTTCATCGTTCGTTTGAAGAAGAACCGGTACGCCGCTATTGGTGTCGTACAAAGAATACATTTGCCGGACCCAGAGCCATGGGAAGCTAATCCCCAACAGAACATAAGGTTGGGTAGGAAGTTGGGTGAAGAAATATCGTTTGAAATCAACATTTATGGATTGGTAGCTAGCGGGTTCCGTAATCGTAACACCCGAACCTCCATTCCAAGACGCGGTATGGTCGCTTCGCCAGAAACTTATTTCCGCAGCCCAGGGCCCCTCTCGATGACCAGCCAAAACCCCAAAACCAAAGTTCCGAGTTATGGATGGTATTAAGCTTTCCTCAGAGGCGGCGTACAACGTAACAGGAGATGTTTCGGTTGCAGCGCCATTCATTATAAAACCTTCTTGTCCGTTGAAATCACCCCATTGATCGATCGTGGAGGAAGTCCCAAGGACTCCGACATAGGTGCGGCTTTTTATGTAATCCGTATTATTTTCATCGTCATCCTGCGCCCACACCTTCGAGGCGAATATCCCCACCAAAAGCGCCAGCAATAAAAACCCGGTATTTTTCAAATTCATTCGCACTCCATCCCCCGAATTTTGACGGCTCCGAAAAAAAGACCCCAATCCCTAGCGGTCTTTGGTTGAAGGTATTTTACCTAATGATTGGGTGATAAAAAAGGAAAGTTTATATTGAAAGGATTCCATTGGTGTCGAACAGCTCAGTTCGAAGGGATGGTTATGCCGAAATTAACCGATCCCAATGACTTTCCGGCGATTATTCCAAGTTTGGGTGATTTAAGGTCCGTATTTTTCGATGGTTTTGTTCATGAAATCCGTCACCAACACATCATTATTGGATGTCACGATGACCCCATCCGGGCTGCTGTTGGCCGAGCTATTCGGCCCATAAAGTACAGTCAGAAGATTTCCAGTATTGGAATAAACCTCGACTTGGCCATTCTGCGAGTCCGCCAAGTATACATTTCCATTATTTGCGTTCACTGTAATGCCCCAAATGTCGGCGCCCGCGGCTGTTTGCCATTGGGTGGAATAGGTCCCCGCCGAACTGAATACATCTACCATCCCGTTCCCGGCGTCGGCCACATAGATATTGCCGGTCGAGTCAATGGCCACCGCACTAGGTTGGGAGAACTGGGTCACGGTTCCTCCTGTCCAACTTCCCCATTGGGTCAGCGAAGTACCGGTAGGTGAGAACGCCTCGACCTGGGCGTTATCCGTATCGGTCACGAAAATACTGGCTGGGGAACTGGTGGTTGGATAGACCGCTATGCCTTCTGGAGCGGCAAAACCACTCCAGGACGTTTGATAAGCCCCTGTAGAATCCAGGACGATGACTTCATTCAAGAGACCGTCGACCACATAAACATTTCCGCTGTTATCGACCGCCACTCCGTTGGGTTGGCCGAAGCTGATCCCGCCGTTAAAGGTGGTCCAAAGCCCCTGGGAGACTCCCGAAGCGTTGAACAACTCAACCGCGCCAGCTGTATTAGGAGCGTCTCCCTCGGCGACATAAACGGTGGAGCCGGCGTTATTGGCCGACAAACCATTGGGCGGAAAAAGGGCCGCCCAAGGAGTCCCTGATGGGGACGGAGCGGGGGTGGCGAATGTGTTCGTTGGCGTAAAGGTAAAGGTGGGTGTCAGTATGGTCGGTGTGCTGGTGAAAGTGGCCGTCACATTAGTGGGTGTATAAGTGAAGCTGGGCATGGGGGTGAAGGACGGCGATGGCGTGGACGTGAGACCGCCCAGATTCGTGGGAGTGGAGGTGGCGGTAGCGGTCGGTGTGAGGGTATTGGTCGGTGTGTAATCAGCCCAGATCGTGGCTGTATAAACAGGGGTCGCGGTCGCCGCCGGGCTGGTCGGACTGCTTCCACAGTTCAAATGAAGCGCGGATAAAATCACCGCCCCCAGGATGACGAAAAGACTTTTCCTCATCTTGTTAACCATTCCTTTCACTGTTTTCAACTGATCCAAACAAAACTTAGAAACCTCAAGGAGCGAAAATGTAAACCGTATTGGTGTTTTGGTTGGCTACATAAATATAACCGCTCGCGCTGGTCCCGACCGTGTTGTTAACCGCCACACCTACAGGATCCGTGAGGGATCCATTATTCGTAAAATGAACGATGGGAGGATAGATCAGGTTCGCGCCCGCCGCGAATTCCTCGACCTGGTAATTATTGGTATCCGCCACATAAAGGTCGCTGTTCGCGTCCAACGCCACCCCGTTGGGTTGTTTAAAACCAGTTATGATCAGTAAAGAAGACCCTGTATTCGTGAAGACTTGAACCGTGTTATTCCCGGCGGCGCCAAAAAGAGTGGTCCCGGCAGAATTGACCGCAATACCAGTGATGGAGGATGCTGTAAAACCCTGTTGGAAAGTCCCAGTGGAATTTAGTTCCACGATCCGGCTGTTTCCATTATCGCTAATATAAAGATTATTGGAGCCATCAACCGCCAAGCCCAGGGGATCGGTGAAAGAGAGTGCGTTCGCGGCGGAATAAGTCGTGAGATAATTTCCAAAACTGTCATATTTATATATCCCGTTAGTTCCGCCCATGGCGGCGTAAAGAAACCCCGCGCTGTCAACCGCCAGGGCCTGAATAGACACCGGGCCTGAAATGGTCAGGATCCCTTTTCCCTTGCCCCAAGCCGTATTCAGGACACCCGCGGGCGTGTATTTCTTGATGGCAAAGTTGCCTGCGTCAGCCACATAGATGTTGCCGGTGGAATCCACAGCGACCGCGTTAGGATGGTTTAGACCGCTTCCCAAGGTTCCGGCCTGGTAAGGCGTGAAGGTGGAAGTCGGAGTGAAAGTCTGGGTAAAAGTGTATGTGGGGGTATAAGTATATGTGAAAGTCGGGGTGAAACTCGGATTGATAGCGACAATAGTTTGTATGGGGGACTGAAAGTTTGGGGAAGTGGGATTGGTCGAGCAGGCCAAACCCAAAACCGTCGCGACGGTCGCAAGGACAATGAACAAGATGAGAACTAAATGCTTTTTCATCAGTTAACCTTTCGGATGATCAAACCCGAGCATTACAATTACTCAAAACCCAGGGTAGTACCCACCGAGAATATCAATCCGCTTCCCTCATCACTCGTGGGGTTTCCGTACTGCATCAATTGGGCAAACTGGGTGTTAAAGCCCTTGAACTCGTCAAAACTAGCCCACCGCTGATAGGCTCCACCGACCAAGGAAAGTGTGGGAGAAAGATAATATTCAACTCCAATTCCAAGATCGAACCCCAGACCCGCCAAAGTAGCCTGGTAAAAATTGCCCTGGCCGTCCGTGTCCGCGTACGGAATATCGATCCAGGGGAAACTGACCCCAAGATCCAGGAAGGGTTGTAATTCTATGTTGGTCAGGAAGTATTTCTTGAAATCCACATTCACCGAACGATAGACCGCTGTTTCTTGGTAAGAACCGCTGATCAGGGCCGACCCATAATTGGACTGGACCGTCCCTTGGCCGAAAGAAGCGACATGCTGGGATTCCCAATAACTTAATTCTAAAGCGTAGGATTCTTCCCTGTGACCGACAAGAACCCCATATCCGAAATTTTGGGCCAGCGATGGAATAAGGGTGAGTTCATAAGAGGGAGTATCCACTCTAGAATAATTGAGACCGGTGAACTCCCCACGGTTCCCGACGCTTACCGACGTGCCTAAAATTCCAATATAGGTACGAGAATGAAGATAATCGTTGGGGCCATCGGCCCATGTCCTGCCCACGAAAGAAAAGGAAACCATCGCGAGCGTTAATAATAATAGGAAAGTATTTCTCATCCCGTCTTTTGACCTCAATATTTCAAATTTCCGTTGATGTGGCTTAACTGTGTTCCATTATGACGAACAAGGGGGTGACACAGGGGCGTCATTTTAGCTTATTTTTCTAAGTTCCGAAGAAAAAAGATAGCTTTCTTTAGCGGGATGATGAAAAAGTCTAAAGAGCAGACTTTTTCCTAAACTATGTCGCAAATCGCTCCTTAAAAAACAAGGCGTTTACAGCGATTCACTCCAGATCTTTGGCTGCTGACAGGGTAAAAAAACATTTTCATTACCCAGTTAGGGTGAATTGCAATGAATTGGGGTTGGATCGTTCCTAAGACTTCTTTCGTGAATTGAACCATCCGATCAACCAAAGCGAACCGCTTAAGACCAAAAATGGCCAAAAAGGAAAGTTTCGACTGCCCAAGGACCACCTCATATAGAGGTAAGGCACCCAGACCGCCCCGGCCAGGAAGTAATACTTGGAGGTTGGTGTGGGTAAATTCCTGGGCGGAAGCGGCGCCTGGGTCAACTCACGATCTTGAGAAGACCGCGCCTGTATTTTCCCTTCTTCTTTCAATCGTACGATCTCTCGATTGATGAGATGGATAGCTTTGACGTTCTGGGTGATGACCTGATAAGAGATCCACAAAGATCTGGCGTTCAAGATCAAGGAAATCCAAATCAGACCCTGATGGACAGCCGACGGTAGAAAACCAACCGACACTGCGCCTCCCGCCGCCGCCGCCAGAAGCATTGCCATGATGGCCAACATGAGCGCGGGATAGGATTGGTTCTTGTATTCCTTGGTCTTCTGGACCCAATCCCCTCCCAAACCACTTTCGGCGACCACCCGTTTGATGGTCTTGCCGCTTCCAATGAAAAAACCGAAAACGAGGCATTGCAACAGGACGATCAAAAGGGTCATGAACAAACCCCAGATCATGTGGAGGCTGACGGGTAGGAGTCCGGTATAGGCCATGACCAGCGAAGCCCCGTAGAAAAGCAGGACGGTTATGCTGACACTGGCGAAAACGATTGGCAACTTAAACTCCGAATGAAAATGAATTAGGAAATAGAATATACATTGATGATCAACGGGTGATGTTTAATCAAGTAGGATCGGAAATTATTTTCTGAAATGCCCCACGATAAAGACGGGACGCCCTAAACGATTGATCTCATTCCAGGGGTTCGAGGATTGGGCCGGACTATTCCTTGAGCCACTCCACCACGCCCGTATCCTTGTGGTAGATGGCCCCCACGATCTTGAGCATATCATCCTGCTCCAACTGCCAAAGCGCGGGACTTTGTTCCCGAATGGTCCTCATGGTATTCAACACATTGGCCCGGACGACAGCGTCCAAAAGTTCCTCGCCTTCCAGTTTCACCGTAACAGCCTCGACCGCCGGCTGTAAGCGCTCATTCAGGTCCTGCATGTTCAAGGAACGCCACAAGGGCCGTGGGTTTTTATGTTCCTCGATGGCTTGCATCAAAGCGGTGCATTCGGTATGCCCTAACACAACCAGGACCCTACACTTCAAGGTGTCCGCCCCGTACTCCAGGCTTCCCAGGATGACCTTGTCCACCATGTTGCCCCAGGCCCGGTTGGTGAATATCTCACCGGTCTTAAGATGGAAGACTGTCTCGGGAGGAACGTGTGAATCGGCGCAGCTGATCACCATGACCATCGGCTTGCCGATCTTTCCGATATGTTTGACGTGGGCTTTGTTGCCGTCCATGAGGGTTTTCATGACCAGGTCCTGTTCTTTTTTGACATCGGGGGGCGCTAGGATGCCGGTACGTTCCCGAGCCCAAAGGGGCGCGGCAAGTAACACTACTCCCAACAGGATCCATTTCAATTTCATCTTGGACATGGCGCCCTCCGGCGATGTGAGGTAATGACCCGAAAATTATATTCCTTATTCAATCCCTCCGACAGTATTTTGAGGGTTCGGGAAGCTTAGGAAGTTTGACCAAGCCCGATAGGGTGGAATCAATTCATCTACCCTTCCTGTTCAATGTTGAAAAAGCTTTAAAAAAGGCGGGTCAACCCTGGTTTTACGGCCTTCACCATCCGTTGACTCCGATTTCATTCTGGCCTGTTCCCAATTTCAGAATATAATCAAAATCCTTTTTCGTCTTGGCGCCGACCCAATCATGGGAAGGACATCGGAAAAGTAAATACGATCAGGAAAACCCCATGCTCGATCCCAAATATGTGCGTGAACACGAAGCCCTGGTCCGCAAGGCCCTGGAGGATTGCCGATCCAAGGTGGACCTATCCCTTTACCTGGACCTGGAACGCCGCCGCCGGGATCTGACGATCTCGGTGGACAAACGTAAGGCCCGCCTTAATCAGGCTTCCGAGGAAATGGGCAAGATGAAGAAGGAAGGAAAGGATACCTCCCCCTTCCAGGCCAAGCTCAAGGAACTCTCGGATGAGATCAAACAAATGGATGGCGAGATAGCCTCGGTCGAGAAGGATTTTCACGATGTCGAATTGCAGGTCTGCAACCTTCCCCATGAGAGCGTCCCAATAGGTGGAGAGGAAGCCAATCAGGAGATCCGCAAAGTTGGGGAGCCTAAGAAATTCGATTTTAAACCCAAACCCCATGAGGAACTTGGTCAGTCCCTGGGCATCCTTGACTTCGAAAAGGCCGCCAAAATATCAGGCGCTCGTTTCTTTTCCCTTATGGGCGATGGCGCCAGGTTGGAAAGGGCTCTCATTAATTTCATGCTGGATCTGCACACC
>CAWHOE010000054.1:0-89906 GCA_963830915.1 candidate division FCPU426 bacterium | reverse complement strand
GAAAGCCAATGGAGAGAAAATATTAACTAACAAGATATTGCCAACCCGCTTGTCTTTGACTCGCTATCCTTTTTCTATGACCCACCTCATACGTTTCTGACAAATATTGCCATTAAACTTCTCACTGACAAATCAAAACATCATCCCCACTCGGAGGGCTCCATGACCGTCAAGCAACTGGATCCAGGATATTTGAATGGTTGGGTGGATGGTCTACTGTTGAACCAGACCATCATCGGCCCGGTGGAGCGCGACGGACACTTCGTGTTCGAGCCGATCAATAAAGTCTCCGATATGCGTTTGGATTACGATGTAACGGCCCTTCCCCCAAAAAAATTCCTACTTCCCCCCAAAGAAGTCCTGATGACATTCAATAACGGGGCTCATTACCAAAGTGTTTTCGAATCAGATCCTTTCGTGTTATTCGGGGTGCACCCTTACGATGTGAAAGCCATCGCCCAAATGGACCGGGTTTTCACCGAAAAACAAGAGGACCAACATTACTTGGCGCGACGGGCGAAATGTTCCATCGTGGCCTTGGACGTGTTGACCATTTCTCCTAATAACTTCTCAGGCTGTATGGACGCCGCAGTTACCCAGGAGGGTTGGGATATCCTTCTTTCCAAGGTGGGCAACGTCTATTTGGCTGAGGCTCGCACCGACAAGGGACAAGCTTTGATGAGATATTTGGCACCCACTCCCGCGGCCACACCCGAGCAGCTCAAAGAGCGGGAACGCCTTTGGGAAAAGAACAAGCAGGACCAGCAAAAACATAAACTCAAATGCGCCCCCCAGGACCTTCCCGATCTTTTGAACCGTAATTACGAGCATCCCATTTGGCAAGAGCGGGCCGATCAATGTTTTTCCTGCGGGGCTTGCAACATCGTTTGTCCCACCTGTTACTGTTTCGACGTGCAGGATGATGTGGATTGGAGTTTGAATTGCGGCACCCGTTGCCGTTCTTGGGACGGATGCCTGTTGAGGGATTTCGCGACGGTGGCGGGCGGCCATAACTTCCGAAAAAGGTCCGCGGAACGTTTCCGGCACCGGTTCTATCGAAAGGCCAAATATATGCCGGAGAAGATGGGCGAGCTTACTTGCGTTGGTTGCGGACGATGTGTCAGCGCCTGCGTTCCTAAGATCTCCAATCCGGTCGAAGTCTATAACACGCTTTGGGGGGATTAATCATGGAAACCTCGATCGCCAAGGAACAATCCGCAGCTGAAAAGGATATCTACCTACCCCAACCAGCGACCTTGACTAGGGTCGAGCCAATGACTGGTTTGGACTATTTCTATGAGGTCACGATGGACTCGGGCAAGGACCTGGGCCATATGCCGGGTCAATTCGTGGAGGTTTCAGTGACCGGCGTAGGAGAGGCTCCCATCTCGATCTCCTCCTCCCCAACTCGAAAAGGCGTATTTGAAATGGTCATTCGCCGGGTCGGGAACGTCACCCAAGCCCTTCACAAGAAAAAAGCCGGGGATAAAGTCGGGATCCGGGGACCCTTCGGCACCACTTTCCCGGTCGACACGAACCTGAAGGGCAAGAACATCATTTTCATCGGCGGCGGGATCGGCATGGTCCCCCTGCGTTCCGCCATCCAGTACGTGTTGGACAAACGGAAGGATTACGGCAAGGTGGTCATCCTTTCGGGCACCCGCACTCCCCAGGACCGGCTTTTTACCGCCGAGATGGCTGAGTGGGGAAAGATGGAGAATGTGGTCCTTTTGGAGACCGCCGATCAGCCGGCTCCCGATTGGAAAGGCCATGTAGGTGTCATCACGACCCTGTTCCCCATGGTCAAACTTGGGGGCGGTCCCTGGGCCACGGTTGTCTGTGGTCCTCCCATCATGTACAAATTCGTTATCCGCGAATTGCGTCATTTGCAGGTACCCAACCAGAACATTTTCATTTCCTTGGAACGGCGCATGAAATGCGGGGTCGGCAAGTGCGGCCATTGCCAGATCAATGGTCTTTACGTTTGCCAGGACGGCCCGGTGTTTCGCTATAAGGACCTGTTCGATCTCCAGGAGGCCATCTAATGACAAAGCCCAAAGTCGCCGTATTCGATTTCGCCTGTTGCGAGGGTTGCCAGCTTCAGATCGTCAACATGGAGGAGTCCTTACTGGACCTTCTTAATGTCGTGGACGTGGTGGAATGGCGGGAGGCGATGTCCGAGCAAAGCGAGGTCTATGACATCGCCATCATCGAGGGGTCCATTACCAGACCCCAGGATGAGGAAAAACTCCAAAAGATCCGCAAGAAGGCCAAGATCCTGGTAGCGTTGGGAGCTTGCGCCGTTTCCGGTGGTTTACTAAGTCTGAAGCATGCTTTTTCCAAAAAAGAATTGGGCCAGATCGTTTACGGCAAGGATGGGAAGATGCCCCATCTGGATTCGGACAACGTCAAGGCCGTCGGGGATGTGGTCAAGGTCGATTATGAGATCAAGGGCTGTCCGATTGACCAGAAAGAATTCAGTTATATCGTTCGCTGCCTGGCCATGGGACGAGAACCCTTCCTCCCCAGTTATCCTGTCTGTGTGGAATGCCGCACGAAGGAGAACAGCTGCCTTTGGGAAAAGAACGAGATCTGCTTGGGGCCTTTGACCCGGGCTGGCTGCGAGGCCGATTGTCCCACCCACGGGGCCCCTTGCGTTGGCTGCCGGGGATACTCGGAGGACGCCAACCCGGAAGGTATGAAAACGATCCTGAATCTATATGGAAAAAAGCCCGCTGATATGGATAGTCGGCTCGAATTATTCCTGAGAAAAACCAAGGAGCCCAGCCATGCCTAAGATCCTGAAAATCGATGTGCATCACGTGACCCGTATCGAAGGCCACGGCAATTTAGTGGTCCGAGCCTCTGATGGGAAAGTGGAAAAAGCGGAGTGGCAGGTGCCCGAAGCTCCGCGGTTCTTCGAGGCTTTCGTTAGGGGCCGCCGTTGGGATGAGATCCAGGGGGTCGTTTCCCGTATCTGCGGGATCTGCTCCATCAGCCATTCTTTGGCCGCCGTAAAAGCCATTGAGAACGCCTTCTCGATCAAGTTGACCGATGAACTCTATCAGCTCCGCGTCCTGACCCATTATTCCGAACTGCTCCAAAGCCATGTTCTTCACGTGGGATACCTGGTGGCTCCCGACCTCTTCGGGGCCAAGTCGGTCGTTCCCCTCATCGATACCCATCTGGATATCGTGAAGAAGATCGTCGGACTCCATCGGATCGCCAATGAATGGTCCGATCTTTTAGCCGGCCGTACCACCCATCCCATCACTTTAGTGCCGGGAGGCTTCACCCGGATCCCTTCCGAACGGGAATTAAGGGACCTTCGCAAACGGCTGGTGGACCATATCCAATTCGCCCAGGATGTGGCCGAAACCGTCCTTTCGGCGGCGGATAAACTGCCTGGTTTTGCCCGGGATACCGAATATGTCGCTTTGAAAAAGCCTGGGGAATACGCCTTCTATGACGGCGAGATCGCTACTTCCGACGCAGAACAGGGAATGCCGGTGGCCCGTTTTGAGGACGCCGTCAACGAGTACGTCTGCGCTCAATCAACGGCTAAGTGGACCAAATGGCATCGGGATTCCTATGCCGTCGGAGCCATGGCTCGCTACAACCTCAACCGACAGCACCTCCTACCGTTGGCTAAGAAATGGTCGAACATGTTCGGTCTCCCGGACCGCTGCACCAATCCTTATCTGAACTCGGTGGTTCAGTTGGTGGAATGCGCCCACATCATTGAGGATTCCTTGAGACTGCTGGATGAATTGATGGCCCATCCGCCCAAAGCGGCCAAGGTTGATTTCAAACCCAAGGCCAGTAATGGTGCGGGGGCCATCGAGGCGCCCCGGGGTATCCTCTTCCATCGTTATCTTTTCAACGAGGATGGGGTCTGCACAGCGGCCAATATGTGCATTCCTACCAATCAAAACCATGGAAACTTGCAGAAGGATGTGGAAGCCCTGGTGCCGACCATCCTGCACCTCAGCCAGAACGACATCCAAAAATATCTGGAGATGCTGGTCAGGTCCTACGACCCCTGCGTTTCCTGTTCGACCCACTTTTTGAAGGTGACGTTCATTTAGGACCCGCCATGGATCGGGACGCCATCATCGCTTTGGGGAACCCCCTGATGGGGGATGAGGGGATCGGCGTATTCATCCTGGAGCGATTGAGGCGGGACTCTCGTCTGCCCCTTTCGGTCGACCTGATCGACACCGCCGGATCCATCCTGACCGCCCTTCATTCCCTCAGTCACCACCACAAGGTGGTCTTCCTTGATTGCGCACTGATGGGAGAAGTCCCCGGCACCATCCGCCGTTTCCTTCCCGGTCAGGTCAAGTCGGAGAAAACCCTTCCCCGCTTATCCTTGCATGAGGGTGATTTGTTGGAGATGTTGGAAACAGCCAAGAATTTGGGGGAAAGCGCTGAGGAAGTGGTGATCTACGGTATCGAGCCTGAATTCATGAGCCCAAAGATAGGTCTTTCGGAAACCTTGGCCAAAAACCTGCAAGGATATATCGATGGTATTTTAGGGGAATTCTCCACGACGCCGGTCTAGTCTTAGGCCAGACCCAATTGGGACCCGATCACAGGGTCGCGCCCATCCGCTGAAAGTTCAAGCCATCAACCCTTCCAAATATCCATACCATTCGTCCAGCCCTTCCCCGGTCTTACAGGACGTGGTCATCAAACGGGCGTTGGGATTGAGCTTCAGGCAATCGCTTTTGACCCTCTCCAGGTTGAAATTCACATAGGGCATCAGGTCGATCTTGGTGACCATGACCACGCTGGCCCTCAGGAAAAGGGCGGGATACTTGATGGGTTTCTCGTCGCCTTCGGCGGTGCTGACCAGGGCGATCTTGAATTTCTCGCCCAGATCGTAGGTCGAGGGACATACCAAGTTGCCGATGTTCTCGATGACCAGTAATTTTACGTCCTTTAAGTCCATTTCCTTGAGCTTGTCCTGGATCATGGCGGCGGTCAAATGGCAGGTGCCGTGGGTCTCGATCTGGACCGCCAAGCTCCCGGCCTGGGTGATCCGGTCGGCGTCATAGGTCATCTGGATATCACCGGTGATGACCGCGAGCGACTTGCCATATTTCTTGGCCATGGCTTCCAAAAGGGATGTCTTGCCCGAACCGGCGGAACTGATCAGATTGAGGGCCAAAAGACCGTTCTTCTTGAAGAAATCCCTGTTCTCGGCCGCGATCTGGTCGTTCTTGGACGAAGCGGATGTTTGTATGGATATCTTCTCAGTCATCGCCCACCTCGATACTTTCCACGACGCAATCTTTGCCAGCGGTGATCTTCCGGTCATAACCCTGGCAAAAGGGACAGGCGTCGGTCATTTTTTCAGCCGTGTATTCCTTCCCACAGACGCACTGGAAAGCGGCGGGAACGAATCGGGTCACCAATTCTACGTTCTTGTGCCCTTTATCCTCAAGGATGATGCCCAGATACATCTTAAGGGATTCATCGAATATCCCCGACAGCGCTCCCACGTCCAGGTTCACTTTTTCCAAGCGTTTCCCATGGCAATTTTCCAGGACCAGGTCGGCGATATTGGAAGCGATCCCGTATTCATGCATGGACGAAGCCTTCTTGATCGGTTTGTTCCTATGGTAAAGGGGACAATGGGCCATAAACAAGGGAACTGTCTATGGAAACAACCCTTGGCTGGATCCTAGGCGGAGGCTGCCGGGGCGGCGGGACTTTGAGGTTTAGGCGGCGGGGTGGCCTGGGTCCAGGTCACCACTCCGTGCTTATCCGTGGGAGGCGCGTAATGGTCGTCCACATGGATGGAATTCTTCGTCAAGCAAGCGTCCACACAAGCCCCGCAAAGGATGCATTTGAACCGGTCCAGGGTGAAGACCCTCGGCTGGCTCTTGCGGTCCATTTCAATGGCCCCGGTGGGGCATTTACGGGCGCATAAGGTACAGAAGGTGCAGTTATCGATGGTCATCTCGATACGGCCCCTGGTTTGGGGGATATCGGGGCGCACCTCGAAAGGATAAAGGCGGGTCGCCGGCTTATTTACGGCGCTTTTCAGGACGACTTTGGACATCTTGAAAAAGGGCATGGGTTACCTCTCCGTACAGCTGATACAAGGATCGATCGACAATACGATCACCGGCACGTCCGCCAATTGGCATCCGGCCAGGGTGTGCACCAAGGGGGGCACGTTGGCGAAGGTCGGTGTGCGGACCCGGAACCTCTCGAGGAACTTGGAGCCGTTGCCTTTGACATAATGAATGACCTCGCCTCGCGGCTGTTCCAATCTGGCGTAATACTCACCGTTGGGGGTGCCGGTCACTTTGACGTCAACTGGGCCCATTGGGATCTTGGCGATGACTTGTCGGATGATATCGAATGATTGGTAAACTTCCCGCACTCGGACCATGGTCCGCGCGTAGCAATCGCATCCCGTTTCGACCACCGGGGCGAAATCCAGGTCCCCGTAAGCGGCGTACTTCAACATCCGGGTATCGGAAGAGATCCCGCTGGCCCGCAGCATCGGACCCACCGCCCCCAGTAGATATGCGTCCTCTTTGGGGAGCATCCCCACGCCCACCGTGCGGCGCTTGACCGAAGTGTCCTTCTCGAATACGGTCGTAATCTCCCGGCATTGTTCTTCCAACGCCTTGAATTCTCCCATCATCCCTTTCAGCGTTTCGGTATCGATATCCCGGCGCACGCCCCCGACCTTGCTGACCCCAAAAATGACCCTGCCGCCGGTCGTGGCTTCCACCATATCCAAAAGCTTTTCCCGAACTCTCCAGGAATGCATGAAGAGGCTCTCGAAACCAAAGGCGTCCGCCGCCAAACCCAGCCAAAGTAAATGGCTGTGGATACGGGACATCTCGCTCCAAAGAACCCGCAGATACTGGGCCCGCTCGGGAACCTCGATCTTCATAACCCCTTCCACGGCCACCGAGAAACTCATGCCATGGATGAAACTGCAGAATCCCACAAATGCGTTCGGCCACGTGGATCATCTCGGCGAATTCCTTCTTCTCGGCCAGTTTTTCCAGACCCCGGTGGATGAAACCGACCGAAGGGATAGCTTGGACGACTTTCTCATCCTCCAGGACCAAGTCCAAATGGATCGGCTCGGGAAGAACGGGATGCTGGGGACCGAATGGGATGATGGTTTGTTTGCTCATGTTATTTAGCCTCGCTGGAGGGTTTGTTTTCCACCGCGGTCTTGGCGGCCGCGTCGGCCTCGGCCTTGGTCTGGTTGAACGGCGTTTTCTTGGCCAGCATGTAGAACTTCCCGCCAAAATCCAGTTTTAGGCCGTTCACTTTCACTCCGAATAGGTCCTGAAGCTCGTTCTCATAGGTAAAGGAGCCAAAATATACCCCGGTGATGCTGGGGACCACCGCGTCGGTGCGGGGTACTTGCAGGCGCAGATTGATGAATTTTTGGTCGGCCTCGAAGCTATAAGTGATCTCGAATGTCTCGGCGAGCGTGGTGGCGCTGACCTGGATCAACCGGTGATTGGATTTCTTGAGTTCCTCGACCTTGGCCACCAGTTGGGAACGGTCCAGGTTCTCCAAGGGCTGTTGTTCGATCATCATGAGGCCACCGCCTTTTCCGCCACGGTTTTTTTCTTAAAGGCTGCCGCTTTATTTTCCAGCACCCCCAGCGCTTGCACCACCCCGTCGATGATGACCTCGGGGCGAGCCGCGCAGCCTGGCACATAGATATCCACAGGGATCGTGGAATTCACGCCCCGGTTGACGTTGTAACAATCCCTGAAGATGCCGCCGGAAAGGGCGCAGGCCCCGATGGCCACCACAACCTTGGGGTCGGGCATTTGGCTATAGAGGTTCTTGACTACTTCCAGGTTCTGCTCGTTGACGGAGCCGGTGATCAACAGGATATCGGCGTGTTTGGGATTGCCGGTGTTGATGATGCCGAAACGTTCCACGTCATAGACCGGCGTCAGACAGGCCAAGACCTCGATATCGCATCCGTTGCAGCTCGAGGCGTCGTAATGAAGGACCCAGGGCGATTTTTTGAAAAAGCTCACGTCGGACCTCTTTTACTTGAGATAAACCAGCAACAACAGGTTGGTAACGCCCAAAACCAGGGCGATCATCCAGGACGAACGGACCGTGATCTGCCAAGTCAGCCGGGCGTAAGCGTTATCGATGAGGATCTCGAACAGGTAAACCACCACCGTCGCCAGGATGGCGATCCACGGTGAGAATGCGGCGAAGAAAAGATAGATCAGTCCCAATAAGAAAACATTCTCGTACCAATGGCCGATCTCGATCAGGGCCAGGGTCGATCCCGAGAACTCTGTGGTCAGACCCTTTACCAGTTCCTGGTGACCATGATGGGAGGTCGAGAGATCGAAAGGCGATTTGCGCAACTTGATGGTCAGGATGAAAAGGAACCCAAGAAAAATTCCAGGCAACAGATAAAGCAGCGGCGTTTTGGAAATGAAAATGGTGTCCACATTGAAGCTGCGTGTCACCTGATACATCCCCAAAACGGTCAATAGAAGCATGGGTTCATACGCCATCATCTGGAGCAGTTCCCTTTCCGCGCCGATGTTACTGTAAGGGGAATTAGGCGAAAACCCCGCCAAAACCAGGAAAAGGGCGGAAATGGTAAGGGCGAATACCACCAACAGAAGATCGCCTCCCAGGAAAAAAAGTGTCCCGGTCATGAGCATGAACAACAGGAAACAAAAAGCGTAATAGGTCTGGTACCCGTTCACGACGACGGTACGTTTATCCATCAGTTTCATCACATCATAAAAAGGTTGAAGGATCGGCGGGCCTACCCGGCCCTGCATGCGGGCTGTCACGATACGGTCCATCCCGGCCAACAACCCTCCCAGGACGGGAGCGCCAATAAGGAACAATAAGAACACCAACAAAGTCTGGGAAAGATCGAAGGAGAGGGTGGACGCTTGGGCGGCCAAGCCCGGCAAAAGGACCGCTCCTCCTAATGTCGTGAAGGCCATCCAAAACATGGCGAGAGTGAACGCGATGGCAACGCCGCCGCCGCCGAAATTAAGTCCCTTTTCGTCCAGGACCGAGGTCAGGTAATAATTCCTCATTTCGACCCCATAGTTCTGGAACATAGGCCCTCGGAATTGGGAATTGCCGTTGTTCACATTGACCCCGGAAAGGTAAATGGGAGCCTTGATCTCCTTACGCGGATAGAACAGGAAAGCCAAAGGCGTGATCAGGATCAACCCCAACATGATCAGCATGATGGTCACATTACCTTGGGCCAATGGACCCATGTCCCCAGCTCCGTTCCCCAGATAAGGGATGATCACAAAGCGGGAAATCACAGGGAACAATCCGCAAGCGGCCATGGTCAAAATGGAGAGGATCCCCAGGGATGTCCATTCGTCGCCACTGACATGCTCTGGAACCCTTTCTACGCTCGGAATGGAGATCAATTTGCCCATCCACTTGCCCCAGAAAAAGAGGGTCGGGGCGCTTCCGAAAGCCAACAGGATGGCCAATAAGGGATTGGAAACCATGAAAGCTTCCAAACAAGCCCATTTGCTGATGAGCATACCAAAAGGCGCCAGGAACATACCCAGGATGCCGATCAAGAGAGTGAAGGCCAATCCCGGGTGGGTGATGATGAGCCCATCCATATCCTCGATATCCCGGCTCCCGATCTTGTGTTCGGTCGTACCAACCGCCTGGAAGAGGAGGCCCTTGGAGATGGCGTGGAAGATGATCAGAAGGATCGCGGCCCAGATGGCCTCGGGGGATCCAACTCCGGCGCAAGCTACCACCAGGCCCAGATTGGCGATGGTAGAATAGGCCAACACCCTTTTGGCGTTGCTCTGGGTCACCGCGGCCAGGGAAGCGACCAGGAAGGTCACCCCGCCGACCAGTCCGAGGAAGAAACCGACTTTGGGGTTCTTTTCCATGACAGGCGCGAATTTGACGATGATGAACACGCCCGCTTTCACCATGGTGCTGGAGTGCAACAAGGCGGACACGGGTGTGGGGGCCACCATGGCGCCTAATAGCCAGGAACTAAAGGGCAATTGCGCGGACTTGGTCAACCCGGCGAAACAGATGAGTGTGGCTGGCAAGACGGCGACAAGGACACCCGTCTTGCCCAGATCGATCAAATGATCCAGGGCAAAAGGCAGGTGGTTTTGAGCCATAAACATCAAGGCGAGGGAAAAACCGACCCCGCCCATCAGGTTCAATCCCAGGGCGCGGTAAGCGTTTCGTTTGGCTTCCTCTTCCTCGGTATAGCGGATCATCATGAAGGAACAGAGGGTCGTAATTTCCCAGAAAAAGAAAAGCCAGCCCAGATGGTTGGAAAAAACCACCCCGAACATGGCCGAAAGGAAGAAAAAGAGCAGGAAGAAAAAGCCCCGCCGTTTGTCCTTCATCTGGGGGTGATGGTGGTGGAAATCCTTCATATAAGCCACGGCATACACGCAGATCAACCCGCCGATGATGCCGATGATCAGGGCCATGATGATGGAGAAGTTATCTATATATAGAGAGTTATCGACGGGAAGCAATCCGACGCCGAATTCCGTATAGGCCATCACGCCGGCCTGGGCCAAAAGAAGGACAGGTATCCAGGCTTCCTGGCGCTTGATGTCCTTGCATTGATATAGAAGGAACAAGGTCAGAAGCAGTTCGCCTGTCAACAACCCCTTTTCGGTCCAGGGGTCATCCATCTTGAAAAATGCCGGATGTCCCAGGTATTGGACCGCCAAGTAGATGGAAGCCGCCGCGATGACCAGGACACTAAGGCGGACCAACCACCCCCTGAGTGTTTGATTGGGGATCACCGCCAGAAGTACCGCTGGAATGAGCGGGAACAAGATGAGAAAACCCAAGAGTTCCATCGAAAACTCCCTTTGTCCTTATTCAGCGAAAAACCGAGAATCGGCCTTTTCTTTGTTGAATTTTAGGACCGGGTGTTCATTAACCTTATGATATCCGTCATAAGGTTCTCAAGAATATGGCCCCGTGACTTGTTTGCCGTGTAGGTTGTTCGTTGTCGAATCGCTAAAACAAAAAATTCAAAAAAAATAAACATTCCCGGTTCAAAAAATGATCTATCAAATGGTCGCTCTCGTTTCTGACCGCGCGACCGAACAGCCGGTTCGAACAACATGGAACAAGTTGGGCGGAGCCCTTTCTGAATGCCTTGAGGTGGAGAAATATTTCCTAAGAAGATTACTGTCCTCCACTTCCTTTAAGCTTGCTCCCCTTATTCGGCCCAATCGAAAGGTTTACCTTAATGCGGGTTTCTGAAACCGTTCAACCTTGCCAGTAGGGTAAAACGACCCTCCCAACATTGTCCTCACTTTGCTTTTTTTCTGGCCCATGGAGTGTTAGTTTGAAATCAAGAGCTGGGCATCACCAATCATCATTCACCCCGACCGCTTGAAATACGGCATCCTTTCCCCGAAATAGGAGGACACTATGCGAAAAGTTCAAGTGGCGCCGATCCCTGAGTCTCTCCAAACCGCGCTTCCCCAATTGATCCGCGACTTCAAGACCGCCGTCAGTTATGTCTCTTTTTATTCCACCGATAGTCCTTTCGTGGTCCAGTCGGTCCAAAAACTTCATAAGGACCTGGTCAAATTCTTAACGGAAACAGGGCTTCTTGTGCTTTATCCCAAGAACGGCAAACTTCTGCTGAACGATTGGGATTTCTCCCAGGTCGATGTCCTCCTGAAAACCATGGAGGACAAGGAATGTCCCGGCATCGTGATGGAGGATGGACTAGCCTATACAGAGCTGGTCCGCTGGCTCAAACGGATCACACTTCCGGTCACCCGGAAAGAGGATGAGCCAGTAACGGATAGCCCTGCCCATCTTCGGGAAATGACTCTCGAGGAAAATCAGACCCTCGAGAAGACCGAATCCAAACCTCATACGCTCGTAGAAAACTTCCCTCTGGAGGCGAACGTACCGCCTGTACCTTCCTCTCAAGAATCAAAACCTTCAGTAGCCGCTTCCGCCGGTATAGTTACGTCCGTTCCCTCTCCCATCCCAACCCCCGCGTCCAGGGTCGTAGCCTTCCCTTCCCCTGCCGCTCCTGAAAAGATCTCCGCCGTGGCCAACGAGGCCCTTTTGAATTTCCTGGCGGAAGCCTGGCAATTCGCCCAGCTTCAAAGGAAATACATCGATTCTTCCCCGGAGATGACGATCCTGATCAAGGCCTTCGAGAAGCTTTTTGACCGCCTGCTGGGCCGTTTGGAAAAAGCGTCCCCCCAATTCGAGGGGATCTGCCAATGGTTCAAGGCTCCTTCCGGTGAACTCTTGGAGAACAAAGCCGTGGAGGCCATGGTTCCGTTGTTGGAAGTGGCCGTTAAGAACGATTGGACCACCGTGCTGTTCGATCCGGCCACCGCCGGGCTGGTGAATGATTGCCTGGCCCAATGGGGCGCGGAGGGCAAGATCGAGTTGGTGGAAAAAGCCGTGGATGGTATTTCCTCCGGACTTTCCGGGGACCGGTACGAGCGGGAGCTGGCCTTGACCCACTTGATGGATGCCCGCCCCTGGGTGCATCACAAGGAGCTTCTGGGCCGGGTGTTGGACCGGTTGAATTCACTCTTGTCCAGGGAAACTTATCCGGGGCTTTATCAGAGTGGATTGCTTTTGGCCTGGGACTTGATCGAACCAGCCTTGGAAACCAAGAACGAACCATCGGTCTTGACCCTGCTTTCCACTTTGCATTTCCACGCTGACGAGGATCTCATGACATTTCCCGAGCGCTCCCGCATTGCCCGCCACTGGCTCTTTGAGAGGTCCAACCCCACCCTGGTCCGCAAACTTGTGCGCTGCGCCTATCAAGCGGACCGTTTGAAGTTCTTCCCCCTCCTTGGCGAGATGGCCGCTCCCTTGCTGCTGGAGGATTGCTTCAACGCCAAGTCGACCGAGAAAATGGAATTATTCAATATTCTTTCCCAGATCAAGGAACCCTTGCGTTCGGTCCTCTGTGAAAAGCTTCCTGACCTCAAGACGGAGGCCGAAGTCCGGACCTTGATCCCCATCCTGAGGATCTCCGGGATGGATCCGGCCCTTTCCCTACAGCTTTCGGCCTGGATGGGCCGGGGAAACCGGGAATTGAAACTGAACTTGATCGGCCTCATCGAGGAGATCAAGGACCCCGCGGGCGGACCAGCGCTGCGGCTTGCCCTTTTTGATGATGAAGAGGAGATAGCCGCCATGGCGGCCCGGGTTCTGGGAAAGATCGGGTTCAACCAGTCTTTACCCGTGCTTTTCAAGGCCGCCCATATGCGAACTGAAAGATACGGGAAGAACGACCAGTTCCTCATCTCCGTTTGTCAGGCCTTGGGGGATCTGGGGGATAACAAGGCTTGTTCCTTCCTGCAGGACATCGCTCGCAAAAAGCCTTTATTGAAGGGAAAAACTTGTTCCGTTCCTGTCCGATTGGCGGCCATCGATGCCTTGACCAAATTGAACAAACCGGAAGCCTGGCAATTCGTTGAAACCCTCATGGGGGAGAAGAATCCGGAGCTTCAGGATGCGCTGGAAAAATTGATCAACGAAAGGTCAGAACTTCCCTCTTGAGGGAGGTTCGATTTTAAAAGAGTGGTAGTTGGTCCGGGTTGTCGGGTTTAAAGCTTGATCTTCTATTGCGGATCGGTTTCACCGCTGGCGCGGCGGCTCCGACAGGGGCCTCGACCGGGGCCGGTTTCATGGGTTCGGGCGTCTCAACGGCGCTCGCAACCGTAGATGGCGATCCATTCGACTCTTCCTTTTTCTTTCGCCTGTTCTCGACGGCCTTCTTCCCTTCCTCACAAATCGGTAGATACTCACACCAACCGCAAAGGGCGCTGGTCTTAGGGGAAAAATCCTTCGCGCTCTCGATGGTCTTGATCTTGGAGACGTATTTTTGTTTCAGCCACTCGATCTCCTTGGGATTCCTTTCCCCGATCACCTGGTCCTTCTCGAAGGCGACGAAATGCCAAATGAGCTTGATCTTTTCCTTCGCGCTGAACTTGGGGTTCTGTAACAATCCAATCTGATAAAGGGCCAATTGGTCCTCGCTCTTCACGTCCTCCGAGCTCATTTTCTGGGCGCTCGTCTTATAGTCGTGGATCCACAGGGTTCCCTCTTCATCCCGGCCCAGCCTGTCGATAAAACCCTGCATTTTGTACTGTTTTTTTTCGTCCAGGTCGAAAGCCACCCTCATCTCTATGCCGACCGTCTGGTCCTGATCGAAGGGATGGTATTGGTGGTAGTAATTCTCAAGGAAGAGCTGTCCCTTCTCGAAATAATCCTCCACCGTCTGGCCTTCCCGAACAATGCGAAGGGGCGTATTGAAATTCATTTCTTTCTGTTTTTGGAGCGCCGTCTGCCAGTGCTTATCCCAATGGGTCTTGAAGTGGTCCATCATCTCGTTGACCGTGGGGATCCGTTTAGGGACTTGCTGGTAAAGATATTCCATGCTCTCGTGGAATCGGGATCCCAGGAAAAGCTCGATGCCCTGGGGGAGAGGCGAGGGCGTCTTCAGCAGGTAACGATATTGGAATTGGGCGGGACAGGTGAAAAATGTGTTAATGCGGGAGTAGGAATAAACCGTCATGGGGGGATTATAACGAGGGGTCCGGGAAAAGTCGAACATTCGGAGGAAAGACTTTTCAATTCAGATCCTTGACTAAAAGAAACCTCTAACTTAATTGAGCCGGTGGATCAGGTGGCAGATACCATCAGCGAGGTAGAGTTCCAGTCGGGCCTTCCGGTCGCTCCAAACGTAGACCTTCCCATCCCATCGTTGCTGATAGGACGGCTCCCAAAGCTTCTTCGTCCATAAATCCATCAATTCCTTTTCTTTGGCTTCGGTCATGCTGGAGTGGTATCGCCATTCGGCCTGTTCCAGGACCTTGGACTTGGAATTGAAGTATAGATAGAAACTGGTGACGCCCGGGTCCCGGCTGACCCCCCGGTAGACGATATCGGAGTCCGAGCTCATGGCCTGGTCCACCTGAAGGGGCTTGGTGGAATAGAGGAACCACTGCTGTTTGACGTCGTCCAGGCTCAACCCCAGGGTCAGGTCCTCGATGACCTGCAGTTTCGCCAGCCCCCGATCCGACAGGTTACAGGCCAAAATCCCCCATAAGCAGCATCCCAGGATGAACCAGCGCATTTGGAACCTCATATGTTTCAGAAGAACTCTTAACATCATCACTCCAAACGTCTTTTTTTCCAAGTTTGCATTTGTTAGAGTGTCGGTCCTATGGCGCTCGACACGAAAACCCTACCCCACGCTTATCCCCGGCATTACCTGCCGTCCTTGACGGACTTGGGCCAATGGCTCACGGTCGAGCCTTTGTTCGATGAATTGGAAAAACGCCCACTCTCCTCGAAAGAGGACCTGAAGCGGTGGCTTAATGATTGGGGCGAGTTCGAGGACGCCTTGGCTGAAGAAGGCTCCCTGCGCTATATCCGCATGACCTGCCAGACCGATGATCCCCAGATCGAGAAAAGCTATCTGGAATTCCTGGAAAAGATCGCCGAACCCTCCAAACCCCGTACCTTTTCATTGATGAAGAAATATTGGGATTGCCCCCATCGTTCCGAACTTCCGGAAAAGGATACTTCCCTTTTCGACCGCTCGGTCAAGACCCAGTTGGCCCTCTATCGGGAAGAGAACATCCCACTGGAAACCGAGGTGGAAAAGCTCTCCCAGGAATACCAGAAACTGAGCGGAACCCTGACCGTCCAATACGAAGGGAAAGAACAGACCCTTCAGCAGATGGGCCGTTACCTGGAATCCACCGACCGCCGGCAAAGGGAAGAGGCCTGGCGTTTGGTAGCCAAGCGTCGGCTGGAGGAAAAGGACGCTTTTGAGGATCTTTTCGACCGGATGTTGGGGTTCCGCTCCCGGATATCGAAGAACGCGGGATTCGATAATTACCGGGACTATCGGTTCCAGAGACTGGAACGTTTCGACTATGGCCCCAAGGACTGTCAGGCCTTCCACGAGAGCGCCGAAAAACTCATCAAGCCTTTGGTGGATAAGATCCAGCGCAAACGAGCCAAGAAAATGGGAATAAGCACCTTGAGACCCTGGGATCTTTCAGTGGACCCGGAAGGCAAGGCTCCTCTGAGACCTTTTGCGGACACGGAAAAACTCATGGCTGGCTGTGAGTCCATCCTGGGAAAAGTGGATGAGGAATTCGGGAAGAACTTCCGGACCATGCGGGAGCTGGGACTGTTGGACCTGGAATCCCGTAAGGGCAAGGCTCCCGGCGGCTACCAAAGCAATTTGGAGGAAGTCCGTCTTCCCTTCATCTTCATGAACTCGGTGGGGTTGGATAACGACGTTCGCACTTTATTGCACGAGGGCGGCCATGCCATGCACAGCTTCGCCTCGCGGAAAATCCCTTTTTCTTTCTACCGCCACGCTCCCATTGAGTTCTGTGAGGTGGCTTCCATGAGCATGGAGTTGATGGCGGACCCCTACCTCGGCGAGTTCTATCCCGACCCGAAGGACGCGGCCCGTTCCGTCATCCGCCACCTGGAGGACGTGATCGTCCTGCTTCCCTGGATCGCCACCATCGACGCTTTCCAACATTGGATCTACACCCACCCCGATCACACCCGAGAGCAAAGGTCGGCCCACTGGGTCGATCTTCGCAAGCGTTTCGGCGGCACGGAGGATTGGTCCGGTTTGGAAGATATACGGGCTTCGCTCTGGCACCGGCAACTGCATATCTTCGAGATACCCTTTTATTACATCGAATACGCCATCGCCCAATTGGGCGCTCTCCAGGTCTGGAATAATTTCAGGAAGGACAAGAAGGAAGGCGTCCGTCTCTACAAGCAGGGCTTATCCGTGGGCGGAAGCCAGTCCTTGCCCGAGATATTCAAGTCAGCGGGTATTCGCTTCGATTTCAGCCTGGGAATGATCGAACCCTTGATGGTGGAAGTGGAAAAAGAACTGGAACGGCTGGAAAACATCAATCAAAAGCCAGCTTGACCTCGACCTGCCCTGGCGCCGCCGATACCGAGACATCCTTGTGACCGTAGACCACCGAACTTCCTATTAGATACCCCATGGTCGCTCCCGCGACCACGTCCGAAAAATAGTGATGGTACCCCGCTACCCTGGCCGCGGCGGTGACGACCCCGAAGGCGTATGCCGGAATCCCCGCTTCAGGACCCCAATATTTCTCGAAAACCGGGGCTACACAGAAAGCCGTGATGGTATGGCCCGAAGGGAACGAGGTGTTGTCCGATCCATCCGGCCTGGTACGTCCCACTGAATACTTGAGCCCTTCCACCAGGATGGTGGACTCGATCAAGGCCTCCGTCAGGTCCCTCCCGAATTCCTGGGTCTTGGCGTCCTGGGCAATGCCGCCGATCGACCAGCAGCCCACGGCGGAAAAACCCTCGACCCAACCCTCGCCGTAGAAATCCCCGAAATTCCACAGGGGATCCAGATTGAGGCTTTTCAAGTTCTTGGCCAGGGTGTTCGTTTTATCGAACATGAGCCAATCGCCGGCGGTCGCCCAGGTTCCCACCGTGAAAGGGATGGCGTTCTCCGGGGCGAAAAGGTTGGGAAAGTCGTTGAGCATCTTGGTGGGTAAATGGGCGACAGAAGTGTCGGGATCGGAGGAACGCCAGGTATTCCCTTCCTGGGCCAGGACCCAAAAAGGCAAAGCTAGAACAGCCAGGAATATCCCAAAAGCGGTTAAAAAGTTCCTCAGCAAACCTGGTCGTCTTTGGGATTGCCCATGGGTGGATACTTCTTATAAAGCCAGACACCCACGAAGATGCCGGCCACCGTGAAGAGCGCCACCACTTTGCCCTCGCCGATCTGGGTTAGGGCTGTGCCGGGACAGGTCCCCGCCAGGGCCCATCCGGCCCCGAAGATCAAGGCGCCGATGAGTCTGCTCGGGTTCCATTCCAGGGGTTGCCAATCCAGCGCTTTTCCATTCTGTGTCGGACGTCCTCCTACGCGCAGAAGAAAAAGTCCCGCGGCGATCAATGCGATCGCCACCGCGATCACGCCCCACAGTTGGAAGTCCTTGAACATGAACATACCCACGATGGTGTCGTAATCGGTCGCACGGGCCTTGGACAGGAAATAACCGAACAACACGCCGAATCCCAAGAAGGGGAATATGTTGATGTCGGCGGCGGCTTTTTGGGAACTTTTTCGGGCGGCTGGCTTGGCTTTCACGGAAACTTTCTTTTTGGGGGTTAGTTTGGCCATGTTAAAACACCTTGAAGAGGAGATTGGTGATCAATATCCCAGCCACCAAAAAGGCGACCGTCGCCAGGATCGACATCTTGCTGCCTACGCTGATACCCATGATGCTATTTCCGCTGACGCAGCCGCCGGCCCAACGGGCGCCGAAACCGACCATCACCCCCCCGATGAAGAGAAGGAACAACTTGAAGAGCAAGCTGCCCAGGGTCAGGGCGTCCATCCGGCCGTAGAGCCAGGTCCAGTTCCAGTGTCCCCAGTTGGCCAGGAATCCGCCGAAGGGCAGTCCCAAGATGAACCAGAACTTCCATGACGAAACGCTTCCCTTGGATTTCTTATCCTGAAAGGCGAGGGCGCAGGCTTCCTCGAACCCTCCGGTGACTCCCAGACGCTTGCCCGTGAACCAGGCCAAAGCCAAAGCGGTCAACCCGATGCCTAATCCCGCGGCCCACCAGGGCCAGCTATTGATGAACAAGTTGAAGTACAAGGTCGTCCTCCTGCTTGGAATGGTGCCTATTCTATACTAATGATCGGACAGTTTCAAAACCGGCCTAGGAGACTAGAACTCCCCGAACTTCTTGCCCGTCAGCCGCTCATAGGCTTCGACATATTTTTCGCGGGTTTTAACGACGATTTCCTCGGGTAGGACCGGTCCGGGCGGGGTCTTGTTCCAATCCTTCAAGGTTTCCAGGTAATCCCTCACGAATTGCTTATCGAAACTCTTCTGGGAGACCCCTTCTTTATAATCGGCCTTGGGCCAGAAACGGGAGGAATCGGGGGTCATGACCTCGTCGATAAGGATGAGCTTCCCGTCCAACAGGCCGAACTCGAATTTGGTGTCGGCGATGATGATGCCCTTCTGCTCGCCCAGGTCCCTTCCCTTCTTGTAGATCGCCAGGCTGATCTCCTTGACCTTCTCGGTCAGGGCGTCATCCTTCATGATCTTCTTCATTTCCTCCAGGGATATGTTGACGTCATGACCCTGCTCGGCTTTCGTGGAGGGGGTGAAGATGGGCTGGGAAATACGGGAACTTTCGACCAATCCCTTGGGCAGCTCGATGCCGCAAACCTTGCCAGTTTTCTGGTATTCCTTCAGTCCCGACCCGGTCAGGTAGCCCCGGACAATGCACTCGGCGGGCAAGGGCTTGGCCTTTTTCACGATCATGGACCGATGGACCAGCTGGTCCTTGGCCTTCCGGTAAGGCTCGGGCAAGGAGTCGATATCGGTGGAGATCAGGTGATTGGGGATCAGGCTTTCCACCTGCTTGAACCAATAGAGGGATATCTGATTGAGGACCACGCCCTTGTCCGGGATGCCGTTGGGCATGATGACATCGAACGCCGAGAGACGGTCGGTGACGACGATCAGGAGTTTGTCCCCCAGATCGTATAGGTCCCGAACCTTTCCCCTTTTGGGCGCCGGGGCGCCGGGGATATTGGTTTGCAACACGACGGGGGATGGTGTCATTTTCCCTCTCCTATTTTTTTTGAAGCCACCGACTGTATCTGGCGACACCTTCCTCAATGGGAAGGAACGGCTCCTGATATCCCGCTTTCCTCATCTTACCCATATCCGCCTGCGTGAAATATTGATAACCATTACGGAATTTCTCCGGGGTGTCGACCCACTCGATCCTGGGTTCCTTATTCAAGGACTTGAACAGCGCTTTGGAAAGGTCCAGGAAGGTCCGGGCCTCGCCCGTACCCGCGTTGTAAATACCCGACGCCGGGGATTTCTCCAGGCAGAACAGGCAAAGCTTCACGATATCCTCGACGAAGATGAAGTCCCGCTTCTGCTCGCCGTCCTTGACGCCTTCCTTGTGGGAACGAAAGAGTGTCATCTTGTCCGTCTTCTGGATCTCGTGGAAGCCGTGGAAGATGGGGGAAGCCATGCGACCCTTGTGGTTCTCGTCCATCCCGTACACGTTGAAGAATTTGAGGCCGTACCAACGGGACGGCGTGTTCTTTTGCTGCAAGGCCCAGACATCGAATTCTTGCTTGCTCCGGCCATACACATTGAGCGGCTTGTACTTGGGGATATCCGGATGGGCGTCCGAGTAGCCTTCCTCGCCCCGTCCGTAGGTGGCCCCGCTGGAAGCGTAGACCAGCGGCACGCCCTTTTCCGCGCACCAAATCCAAAGTGCCTTGGTGTAATTTGTGTTCATCTTCCACATATAGGCCTCATCGTGGTTGCCCGTGTCGGTGCAGGCCCCCAGATGAAGGACCGCCTGGATGTCGTTATGTTTGGGCAACTCCTCGAAGAGTTTGGCTCGATCGATGACCGGCAGGGATTCCAAACCCTTCGCACAGGAACGGGTGGCGCGGTACTTGGGCTCATCGACCAGCAAGAGGTCCTTGTGTCCCTTCTCAAGAAGCGTCAGGGACAAACGGCTGCCGATGAAACCATAGGCTCCGGTGATCAAAAGGCTCATGGACCATCCTTCGTTTGGAAAATGAAGCGCTTATTATAGAAGAAGAAAAGGTTAGGGGGGCCGGAAAAAGCCTATAACCCGGCGGTGGCGTGGGGTTCTCGCCCCGGAGAAAAAGCGTCCATATCCATCTCCGGCTTTTCCCCTGTCAGGACTTGGGCCATCAAACGGCCCGTGATGGCCGATTGAAGCAATCCATGGGTGTAATGACCGGTCGCCAACCACAACCCGGGACGGTTTGGGACCGGCCCCAAATAGGGCCACCCATCCACCGAGCCAGTGCGCAAACCCGCCCAGGAGGTTTCGATCCTATCGGGGGATAATCCTGGCGCCATCCTGACCGGGCCGCTCCCTAGTTTCACCAGCCCCTCAGGGGTGATGGTTTTCTCGAACCCCGCGTCCTCCAGCGTACTGCCGGCGAATACCCTTCCATCCCGCCGAGGTACGAGATAAAGAAAGTTCCGGGCCAATCCGTTGAAGAGAACGCGCCGAACCTGTCCCGGAGAAATTTGGAACAAGACCACCTGTCCTCGGATAGGTTTGGTCGATAAGGAAAGTCCCAGTTGGCCGGCTAATGCCCCGGACCAGGGCCCGGCGGATAGAACAATCTCATCCGCTTGGGTGACGCCATTGGCTGTCCTTACCCCCTGGACCCTGTCCCCTTTAAGCACGAATTCCTCAACCGGTTCGTTCTCCCTTAATTCAATCCCACCCTTGCGGAGGGCCTCTACCAGGGCTCGTCCCAACCGCGGGGGGCGGATCTGGCTGGTTCCTTCCACATAAAAAGCCGATTTGATATGAGGATTCAGGCCCGGTTCCAACTCAAGCGCCCTGGCCGGGGTGACCCACTCTCCGCTGACCCCGTAGGTTCCTATGCGATCTCTCCATTTGCCGGATCGCTTGTTCTTCCTCCGGGTTCAATACCAGGTCCAGGCTCCCTGACCGGATATACTCCGGATCGATACCGCTTTCTTGATGGAGCCTCTCGCACCAGGAAGGGAAAAGGTCGTAGGACCTTTTGCAGAACTCGAAAAAAGTCCCGTCCACCCGGGAGGCGCTGCGCAGGTCCAAAAATCCCCCGCCGGCCCAAGACGCTTCCCGCGCGAAGGTTCCTTTCTCAAAAAGGGTGGCGCGGATACCCTTTTGAAGCAGGGCCTCGGCGACCGCCAGACCGCTGACGCCGCCTCCGATGATGATGACTTTAGGTTGGCTCATGGATGGCTTTCGATCATCAAGGTTTTTTCAGATGGATTTGGATATTCATGATTCCACGAATGGAGGAAAAAAAATAGCCCGGGAAATAAAAAAGCCTTCCTCCTCGCGAAGGAAGGCTTGGGTAAAAACCGGTATTACTTGGCGCTCTTGGTTCCAACGGTCGGCGTCGCGACGACCGCCACAGCGGTCGGGGTCGGCACAGCGGCTGCGGCCATGGCGTCCGCGGCGGTCGGCAGTTTGGTGTAGGCGTAGGGACGCAGGGAAATGAAATACCACCTGTCCCCCCGCTTGGCGACGGCGGAATAGATATGGAATTGGATCGTGGGAGCGTCTGTTCCATCCGGACCCTTCATCCCGCCGATGGTCGCGGTGGCGTCCACCAGGGCGAACCCGCCCGGCAGGATCACGCGGACCTTGTACTCATCGAAGGTCTGTGTGCTTCCCTTCATGGCCAGGATATCGGCGCCGGCCACTTGTTCCACATCCTCGCGGTTCCAGGCGGCCTGGCCGAAAGGATTGATCAAGGACCCATCCTTGACCCAGTTGGAGGCCAACGCCTTGGCGTCGCCCGCGGCCCAAGCCTGGGTGAGGGACTCGAACAACTTCTTGATGCCGGCCTCGTCGCTGCCCGAGGTTTTGGCTTTCTTCTTCATGACCGGCGCGGCCTGGGGGGCCGGGGCGGTCACGGCGGGAGCGGCGGCGGCTGGCTGGTCTTGCGCCATCACGGGAACGGATAGCAACATCAACAAAGCGGAACAAACGGCGAACTTCTTGATCATTTTTAAGTCTCCTTGAGTAATTTCCGGCTGGGTCATCATCATTTCTAGACTTCCCGGAAGAAGGCGTCATTATCCACATCGCTTCAGGACCCGTCAACGTTCGTTCTTGTTACTTTTCTCCATCCAACCGCTTGGTTATACTCGAGGGACAATCCTTTACCCGGAGTAAATGCATGAAAAATTCCTGGATCCTGGTTTTGTTGTTCCTGGGGTGCGGTACCTTTTCCCTGGACGCGCAAACCCCGACATCCTACTTCACCGTGGGAACCCAGAAGGGCCGGGATTGGTTCCTCACTCCAGCGGGAAAACCTTTCCTTTCCATGGGCGTCAACGCTATCGGCGACCAATCCTATCGGGCGCCAAACGACCTTTACTACGATCCGGTCAAAAAACAGTACCAGGGCGATAAAAAGTCCTGGACCCGATCGGTGATGACCCGCTTGAGGAAGTGGCGTTTCAACACCATCGGCAGTTGGTCGGATGAGGACCTGTTGGGTCGGGATTTTCCCTTCACCTACATGCTTTATATCGCCCGGGGAAGCGTCTGGGACAGGGTCCTGGATTCGGTCTTCACGCCGGATTTTGAGGCCCTCGTCAAAACCAACGCTCAAAAGGCGGTCAAATACCGGAACGATCCCAATCTGATCGGCTACTTCCTGGACAATGAGCTCCCCTGGTGGGGGGAATTCGGCTGGCGGACCGGGGACCAGAAGACCCTCCTGGAAAAATACGCGGCCAGCGGCATCGAGGACCCCAACAAGGACGCCTTGAAGAAATTCTTCGAGGACCGTTACCAGGGGAACGTGGACAAATTCAATGACCTGTGGAAGGTCAATCTTCAAAGCTTCGAGGACTTCGACGGGGCCGTGACCCTGATGGTCCGAACCCGCCAACAAAAAGCGGAGGCCGAGGCCTGGGCCGGCGTCGTGGCCGAGCGTTATTTCTCCGTGACCACCCAAGCCCTTCGGGCCGTGGACCCTCACCACCTGATCCTGGGGGTCCGGTTCGCGGGCGAGGCGCCCTGGGACGTGGTCGCCGCCTGCGGTAAATATTGCGATGTGGTGTCGGTGAACCATTACGCTAAATCCGGGGATATCGACAAAACGTTGATGGATAATTTTTACGTGAAGGGCGGCAAGCCCATCCTCATCACCGAATATTCCTTCAGCTCCATGGAGAATCAGAGCGGCGACCCCAATTCCCATGGGGCCGACGTTTCCGTTCCCACCCAGAAGGACAGGGCCGAGCATCTTCACCGCTACGCCACCCAAATGCTATCCCTTCCCTACATCGTGGGACTTCACTGGTTCGAGTGGTCGGACGAATCCCCCAAAGGAAGGTTCGACGGGGAGGATTGCGATTACGGTTTGGTGGATACCCAGGATAAAGAATATTCCCTGCTCACCCTGGAACACACCCGCATCAATCGGGACGCCCAAACCTTTCACGCCAAGGCGGAAAGCGCGCGTCCGACAAGCTTCGCGGCCGAAGGTCGGGAGGATTACCGCAAGGCCCCGCCAGGAACGAAGGTCCCGGATTCCCGGCCTTTCCTATGGATCGATCGTTCCCTCGTCACCTATCCCTGGGCCGACACCGCTACCGGCGGCCAGATGGAGGCCGACACATCCTCAGGCGACTTGGCCCTCAACTTCAAATCCGGGACCGGTTGGGGCTGCGGCCTCTCCTGTCCTCCCAACGTCATGCCCTTGCTGGAAAAGAACGTGGTCGACCTGACCGGTTACAACTTTCTCCAGTTCAAGGCTTTCGTCCCCAAGGACGTGAAGTTCGTCGTGTATATCGCCGAGTCCGGGGACAAGGACAAATCCTCGCCCGATTTCACGGGAGTGAACGGAGCGGATGGCGAATGTTATTTCTTCCCTGGTTATACCGGCACAGGAAAATGGGAAACCTACAAGATCAACCTGGAGGATCTTGAACTGCGCACTGAGTGGGGGAACCAACACGGCAATCGCATCCTGGACATGCAAGCCATCGCCCATGTGGACTTTTACATTCCCGGACTCCAGGGCGGGGGAAAAATTTTGGTGAAGGACATGGAATTCCTCGTTCACTAAATCGACCCGCCTCATCCCTTCCAACCTGACCGGATCACCTTTTTCTCTTTTTTAGCCCCTTCATGGAAGGGCTTTTCCTTTGAGAAAAATGACCTCCATAAATTTTTTCAAAAAAAGCGGATATTTGTTTGACCGATTATGTTATTTAGGTTTAACATTTAACCAGAGTTAAACATTAAGGTTTATCATTTAACCTAAAAGACAACAAGTTGGTGATCTATGGATAGGTTGACCCAAATCGACCGAATCCTGGATTCCTGTCTGACCACAGAAATAATCAACCAGGTATACCCTTCCCAAATCAGGGGTGAAGAAAAAAGCCTTCCCGAGCCTTATATCAAGGACCGTCACCGGTCTGTCCAGATCCATTTGCTGGAGTTGATCGGATCGAAGGTGGAACAGAACCTCAAGGAGACCTTGAAGGGCAAGGACCTGGTCTATGTGAGCCGGCGTGTGGAAAAATTCCTCGATAAGAACGGCTTCACCGTCAAACCTATCCTTTAACTCGCCCAGTCGGTTCTATCACTTTAAGAAAAAACAAAACAAATGGGCTTTCCCCCTCATGGGGATTCCCTTGAAAGCCCCTCGACGCGATGATAGATTCATATCTCGTTTGTTCCGGTGAAGTCTCTCATTTTTCACCGGCAACGAAGGGAAACATGCCTTTATCCGTTCGTGACGTCGCCCGCATCCTCTCCATACCTGAAGCCACTGTCCACCAGTTGATCGCCGAAAAGAACTTGCCGGCGCGCAAGGTCAACCAGCAAACCTTCTTCAATCCCTCCGAGTTATTGGAATGGGCCACCCTGAACCAGATCCCCGTCTCCCCGGAACTTTTCAAGGACGCCTCCCTTCCCACCCTTACTGAGGCATTGGGAAAAGGAACGGTCGACCACGGGATCAAGGGTCAAGACAAGCCCTCGGTCTTCAAAGCCATCCTCCACGCCCTACCCCTGCCCAAGGAGGTCGATAAGGCTTTCCTGTTGTCCGTGCTCCTTTCCCGGGAGAACGTGGGCTCCACCGCCATCGGACACGGCATCGCCATTCCCCATGTGCGCAATCCCATCGTGCTCGCCCCCGACCAGACCATCCTCCACTTGTACTTCCTGGAAAATCCCATCCCCTTCGACGCGCCTGACGGCAAACCCGTCCATGCCCTCTTCCTTCTTTTCTCCCCGACGGTGCGGGCCCATCTTCAAATGTTGGCCGCCCTCTCCCACGCCCTGAAGAACGAATCCTTCCGTCAAGCCGTCGAGCGACAGGCTGACCGCAAAACCCTGCTCCTCGCCCTGGCCCAGGCCGAGGGGATCAAGCCGGCCAAAGCGCCCAAGCGAAAAGGCAAACCATGAATCCCTTGGGCTTGAGCCTCTCGTGGCTCGTCCTCACTTCGGTCCTGTGCCTTTTCCTTTCCGCAAGACCAAGACTATTGCGTTGGTTGGCTCCCGCCGGGCCTCTGCTGTCGGGTCTTGTCCTTATCCCCTCCTTGTGGGAAATATTCCAGGACGGTTCCCCTCTTCTTTTCTCTGTCCCTTGGAACGGACCGATGGGAAATTTCATCCTGAAACTCGACGCCCTTTCCGCTTTTTTCCTTTTTCTTATCCTTCTTCTCTCGTTCCTGACCGCCTTGTACGGCACCCAATATCTCGACCCTTCCGAAAAAAAATTGGGTCCCCATTGGTTCTGGTTCCACCTGTTAACAGCCAGCATGATGTTGGTGGTTTGTTCAGCCAACGCGGTCCTTTTCCTCGCGGCCTGGGAGCTGATGTCCCTTTCCTCCTACTTCCTGGTGGTCCTGGACCATGACCATAAGGAGGTCCGTCGGGCGGGCCTTCTCTACCTGGTGGCCTCCCACATCGGCCTGGCCTTCCTCACCTTTTTCTTTTTCTCCCTGGGAGAGCAAGCGGGCGGTTTCGATTTCGACCAATTCCTCCAGCCGGGCCTGGCCCTTTCCAACCCCACCCTCCTTTTCCTTTGCGCCCTGGTGGGGTTCGGCATCAAGGCCGGTCTGGTGCCATTCCACGTCTGGTTACCTGAGGCCCATCCCGCGGCCCCCAGCCATGTGTCCGCTTTGATGTCGGGTGTGCTCATCAAAATGGGCATTTACGGCCTAGTCCGGGCCCTGACCTTCCTGGGCCAGCCTCCCCCTACCTGGGGATATCTGCTGCTTGGCGCCGGGGCCGTCTCCGGCATTCTGGGCATCCTCTTGGCCATGGCCCAACAGGACCTGAAACGCCTGCTCGCCTATTCCAGCGTGGAAAATATCGGCATCATCACCTTAGGGTTGGGCCTGGGTCTGTTGGGGCTTTCCTATCACCTGCCCCTTTTGGCCGTCCTGGGTTTCACCGGCGGATTGCTGCATGTCCTGAACCACGCCCTATATAAAAGCCTTCTCTTTCTCGGCGCCGGTTCGGTCTTGAAAGGAACGGGCACGAGGGAAATGAGCCTCCTGGGCGGCCTGATCAAGACCATGCCCTGGACCGCGCTCTTGTTCCTGGTCGGGTCCGCCGCCATCTGCGGCCTTCCTCTCTTGAACGGCTTCGTCAGCGAGTTCCTCATCTTCCTTTCCGCTTTTCACGGATTCCCTCAATCCTCCTACGGCTTGATGCTGGCGCTTTTGGCCGCCGTCGGTTCGCTGGGGTTGATCGGGGGCCTGGCCATCGCCTGCTTCACCAAGGTCGTGGGGATCGTCTTTTTGGGAAAGCCCAGGAGCGAGAGAACTACCCAAGAATGCGGTTGGCCCATGCGCCTGCCCATGGCCTTCCTGGCCCTTGCTTGCCTGGCGGTCGGGATCTTCTCTCCCGTGATCATCGATCTCTTTTCGCCGGTCGTGGCCAAGGCTGTCGGTCTGCCTTCCTTCGTGGTTTCAGCCGAGCTTGGTTCCCCGATCGAGTCCTTGACCATGCTCTCCCTGGTTTTCGGTCTCTTCTTTCTCATGGCGCTGGTCCTGGAATCTTTCCGCCGTTGGCGTGTCGCTTCCCAGCCCACCGCTGACGCCCCCACCTGGGGATGCGCCTATGTCCGACCCACCCCAAGGATGCAGTACACGGCCTCTTCCTTCACCCAACCGGTGATGAACTTTTTCCGGTCCCTGTTAAGACCCCGGACCCAATCCCATCCACCGGAAGGCCTCTTCCCCTCCGGTTCGGATTATTCCACCCAAACCCCCGATCCGGCCAAGGACAGCCTGGTGCTTCCTTTCTACCGCCGCTTCCGGGACGGGTTGATGGCGGGCCGGTGGATCCAACAGGGCCGGATCCAGGCTTACCTGCTTTACATCGCCCTCACCCTGCTGGCCCTATTCCTCAGTTCGCTGGTGGTCCCATGAACCCCCTGACCATCCTCCTCCCCCTGCTCCTGTCCCCCTTGCTGTTGGGCGTGATCAACAAGACCAAAGCCCTCCTGGCCGGACGCAAGGGCCCCCGCTGGTTCCAGGTCTATTACGACCTAGCCCGGCTCCTGGGAAAGGGCACGGTCTATAGCCAGACCTCCTCCTGGGTCCTGAGACTGACCCCGGCGGTCGGACTGGCCTGTCTTTCTGTCGCCTTGCTCCTCATCCCCGCCGCGGGGTTTTCTTCCGCGCTTCCTTTCAGCGGCGACCTCCTCCTATTGACCGGCCTCTTGGCCCTGTGCCGTTATTCCACCATCCTGGCCGCCCTGGACACTGGTTCCAGCTTCGAGGGCATGGGCGCCAGCCGGGAAGCCTTCTTTTCTTGCCTGACCGAGCCCATCCTGCTCATCGTCCTGTTGGGCCTTTCCCACGTCGCCTCTTCCAATAGCCTCAACGAAATGCTCCGTTTCCCCTCCCAGGCCTGGGGCACGGATGGGGCGGCCCTGGTTTTCTGGGCCGTGGCCCTTTTCATCCTTCTTCTGACCGAGAACAGCCGGGTTCCGGTGGATGATCCCAACACCCATCTGGAACTGACCATGATCCATGAGGTGATGATCCTGGATTACAGCGGTCCGGACCTGGCCTATGTGGAATACACCGCCTCCTTGAAATTGTGGGTCTTCGCCTCCGTCCTGACCCAGGTCCTGCTTCCCAATCGCCTGGAAGGGCTTGGGGGAGCCTTATCTTTCCTGGCGGGCGTGGCTCTGATCGGGGTCGCCGTCGGACTGGTGGAGTCGGTCATGGCCCGGGTGAAACTGGACCGGGTCCCGGCGCTGCTGATGGGCGCGGCCATCATGGCGGTCCTGGGATTGATCCAGGTCTTGAAGGTGGGGCTATGAGCCATCTCCTGGAAACCGCCCTGCTCATCCTCTGCCTGTTGGACTTCCTGCTGTTGACCTCCCATCAATTGCGCACCGGCATCCAGTGGGTGGCCCTGCAAGGCGTCCTGGTGGGCCTGCTTCCCCTCTCGGTCCATTCTTCCAAGCCCTTCGTTTATCTTTTCCTTTTCTCCCTGCTCTCGGTTTTCATCAAGGGTTGGGTCTTTCCCTTTTTCCTTTCCCTGGCCATCCGGGATGTGAGCGTCAACCGGGAAAGCGAGCCTCTGTTGGGCATGTTCCCCTCCATCGCCCTGAGCGTCCTGGCCCTGGGGCTTTCCTTCGTCGCCGCCTCACGGCTTCCCACCCTAACCCTCCAGGTCCCTTCCCTGAACCTGGCCATGGGATTCTTCACCATGGCGGTGGGATTCCTCATCCTCATCGGTCGCCGGTTGGCCGTCTCGCAGATCCTGGGCTACCTGGTCCTGGAGAACGGCATCTATGTCTTGGGTGTCTCCCTGGCCCTGGAACAGCCCCTGTTGGTGGAGCTGGGTGTGTTGCTGGACGTTTTCGTGGCGGTCTTCGTGATGGGCGTCATCGTGTTCCATATCCAGAGGGAGTTCGACCATATCGACACCAACCGCCTCTCGACCCTCAAGGACAATAAGCCATGACCCTCGCCCTCTTTTTCATACCGGCCATCGCGGGGCTGTCTTGTTTTTTCATACGCCGTTCCCTGGTCCGGCGTTCCTTGCTTGTTATCACCGCATTCATCCATCTTCTTTTGGTCTTCAACGCCTGGTCCCATCCCAATCCCTCCGCCCTGGGCGGATTGGTGGCGTTGGATCCGCTGGGCTTGGTCTTTCTTTCCATCACCAGCCTGCTTTTCGCCATGGCTTCCCTTTATGCCTTCCGCTATTTAGGTTCGGAACAACAAGGCGTCCATCAGGACATCGTGGAAACGGGTCTGCTCTTTACCAACAATCCCGAGTCCATCTTCATCGGCTGTCTTTCTGCTCTTTCTTTCCACTATGTCACTGGTGACCATGAGCCAGCATTTCGGACTGCTCTGGGTGGCTATCGAGGCCACCACCTTGACCAGCGCCCCGCTGATCTATTTCCACCGGCACCACCGGTCGCTGGAAGCCACCTGGAAATATCTTTTGATCTGCTCGGTAGGTATCGCCCTGGCCTTGCTGGGGAATTTCTTCCTGGCCGCTTCCGCCGCCGTGAACGGCTCCGCGACCGACCTGACCTTCAACAGCATGCTTTCCCTGGCGGTCACCCTCCATCCGGCCTGGCTGAAGGCGGCCTTTCTTTTCCTTCTGGTGGGGTACGGGACGAAAATGGGGTTGGCCCCCCTGCACACCTGGCTGCCTGACGCCCACAGTGAGTCGCCCTCGGTGGTATCCGCGCTTCTTTCCGGGGCCCTGTTGAACTGCGCTTTCCTTGGTTTGTTGCGGGTTTATATCCTGCTTCAAAGGGCCGGCTGGGGCGACTACGCGCGGACCTATTTCCTCGGTTTCGGTCTCTTCTCCCTGGTGGTGGCTGTCGTTTTCATCCTCGGCCAGCCGGACTACAAACGCCTCCTGGCCTATTCCAGCGTGGAGCACATGGGCATCCTGGCCTTCGGCTTGGGGGCCGGGGCTTCCTTCGCCACGCTCTTCCACGCTGTGAACCACTCACTCACCAAGGCGGCCCTCTTCCTGCTGGCCGGGAACATCCTGGCGGTCTACAAGTCCAAACAAGTTACGGATGTCAAAGGCGTCCTCAAGGTCCTTCCCGTCACGGGCTTTCTATGGCTGGCCGGATTTTTTTCCATCACAGGCACCCCACCCTTCGGCACCTTTTTCAGCGAATTGATGATCTTCCGGGCGGCCTACCATCACCATCCAGCGGCGTCGGTCCTCTATCTATTTTTTCTGACCTTCATCTTCATCGGGATGGCCGCGGCCTTCTTGCGCATGTCCCTGGGGCACGCCTCCCCGGACCAACCCAAGGGTTCGGACGATCTGGCCATGATCCTGCCTCCGGCCCTGCTTTTGACCCTGGTGCTCTTGTTCGGGTTTTACCTGCCCGAAAGCATGGCCCATCTGCTCAATCTCGCCGCCTCCCAATTAGGGGGGTTCTAAATGGCCCCCACCACCCTGTCCCTTTCCAACGGCCAATCGACCGCCCTCTCCGGTCTGCCGAACCTTTCCCTGGACGCTTTCCAGAAAAAGATCATCGAACTCATTGAGACCGGGGGAAGGCTTTGTTCCCTCTTCGCGTCTCCCGCAAAGGACAAGACCTTGGTTTTGACCGCCGTCATCGCTTTGGACTTTTCCGGGACATTGGAAGTGTTCTCCACCAAGGTTTCCGGCGCCTACCCGTCCCTGACTCCCCAAGCGCCCCAGGCCCATCTATTCGAGCGGGAGATCCAGGAACAATGGGGCCTGACGCCCCAGGGCCATCCCTGGTCCAAACCGGTCCGATTCCATTCCCCCTGGGTCGGGAAGAAAACCCAGGTCCTGCCGGGAGTGACCGACCACTTCCAGGTGGTCGGGACCGAGGTCCATGAGGTCTCCGTGGGCCCCGTCCACGCCGGCATCATCGAGCCGGGACATTTTCGGTTCCAATGCCACGGCGAGAAGATATTGCACCTGGAGATATCTCTGGGCTATCAACACCGGGGAGTGGAACGCTCCCTCGTCGGCGGACCCTATCCTCTTTCCCCCCGGGTCATGGAAACCCTGGCGGGTGATACCACCCTGGGCCACGCCATCGCTTACGCGCGGAACTTAGAATCCCTGGCCGGTATCGGGGAAAGCCTACCGGCCCGGGCCCTTTGTATCCGAGAGATCGCTTTGGAATTGGAACGTATCGCCAACCATACGGGCGACCTGGGAAACATGGCCAACGATGTGGGATACCTGCCCACCTCTTCCTATTGCGGCAGGCTTCGGGGGGATTTCCTCAACCTGACCGCCCTCATCTGCGGGAACCGCTTCGGACGGGGCCTGGTCAAGCCGGGCGGGGTAAGGTTCGACCTGGAGCCGGCCAGGGTCACGGAACTTTCCAAAAGGCTCGACAAGGCCATGGCCGACCTGAAACCCGCGGTGGAATTGCTCTTCACCCAGACTTCCCTTCTCTCCCGTTTCGAGGGGACGGGGCTTTTAACGAAAGACACCGCCGAGCGGTTGGGGATGGTGGGCCCAGCCGCCCGGGCCTCCGGCCTGGACCGGGACGTCCGCCGGGACCATCCTCTGGGTCTTTACCGCTTTTTCCATATCCCAGTTTCCATCTGGAGTAACGGTGATGTTTTTTCCAGGGCTTATGTGCGCTGGCTGGAGATCCAAAGGTCCGTCCAATTCATCCGGGAACTGCTCAAGTTCCTGCCCGAAGGCCCCTTGGCCATCAAGGTCCCTGCCCTGAAACCCAAGCGCTTGGCTGTCTCGCTAGTGGAAGGCTGGCGGGGGGAGATTTGCCATGTGGCCGTGACCGGGCCCAAGGGCAAATTCTCCCGTTACAAGATCGTGGACCCCTCCTTCCACAACTGGATGGGCCTGGCCGTCGCCATGAGGGGCGGGGATATCTCCGATTTCCCCCTGTGCAATAAAAGTTTCAACCTGTCCTATTGCGGACATGACCTATGAGGAAAAGAAATGTTTGACTCCATCTTCGCCAGACTGAAGCAGGGACACCATACGGTCCCCGACCCCTTGACCGGGATGACCCTGTCCGACCGTTATCGCGGTCTTCCCGTGCTCGACTCTACGAAATGCCCCGCGGGCTGCGGGGAATGCGTGAAGGCTTGTCCAACCCAGGCCATCTCCCAAAAGGGGAAGGAACTTCGATTGGATATGGGTAAATGTCTTTTCTGTACCGAATGTTTCGACGCTTGTCCCTCGGGCGCGGTCTCCTTCAGCGGGGACTTCAGCCTTTCCTCCCGCACCAGGGAGGGCTTGGTCATCGATAAGGGGCTTTTGAACCCCCGGGTCGAGGCTTTGGAAAAACAAATGATGCGCCTCTTCGGCAGGTCCCTGAAGCTCCGGCAGGTCAGCGCGGGCGGGTGCAACGCCTGTGAGCATGACGTGGCGGTCTTGAACAACATCGTCTTCGATCTTTCCCGTTTCGGCGTGCAGTTCGTGGCCTCGCCCCGGCACGCGGACGGGCTCTTGATCACCGGACCCGTCACCCAGAACATGAAGGAAGCCCTGAAGCTCACCTACGAGGCCGTGGCCTCGCCCAAGCTGGTCATCGCCGTGGGCGCCTGCGCCATTTCCGGCGGGCCCTTCATGGGCAACCCGGAGGTCCACAACGGGGCCGATTCGGTCCTTCCCGTGGATTTGTACATCCCCGGCTGTCCTCCCCATCCCCTGACCATCCTGGACGGCCTGCTTCAACTGCTGGGAAAGACCGACTCCAAAAAAAAAGACCGCTAACGGTTTCCCATTAGCGGTCTTGGTGCTTCTCGCTTTTAGTATTGGAACAGCATCTCCCGATACTTCGGCAATGGCCAGGCATCATCCTCCACCAGGCCTTCCAGCCAGTCCGCGATCTCCCGGACCTTCAGCATGCCGGGGATGACCGAGTCCTTGAAGGAAGCGGCGATCTGGTGCAGGCTCGACCCGCCGTTGGCCTTCTCGATGAGATCATCGAGGACTTCGACGGCCTCGTACAGCTCGCTGGCACCCTTGGCCACCTCGTCCAACAGGGCCGTTTGGCCCTTCTGGCCGGCTTTCGAGACCGCTTGGGTGAGCTGGATGGTCTGGGCCAGCTTGTTCTGGTAGGAAAGGACCGCCGGGAGGATTCTGGTTCTTGGCGATGTCCACCGTGGCTCCCGCCTCGATGTTGACCACCTTCACGTATCTCTCCCACATGATCTCCTCGCGAGCGTCGTATTCCTTCTCGTTGAGGACCTTGTACTTGGCGAACAGTTCCTTGTATTCCTTCTTCGGCATGGCCTTCAGGGCGTCCACGGTGGACTTGAGGTTCGGCAGGCCCCTCTTGGCCGCTTCCGCGTGCCAATCCTCGGCGTAGTTGTTGCCGTCGAAGAGGACCTTCTTGTGCTCCTTGATCTCTTCCTGCAGGACCGCGGCCAGGGTCTTGTTCAGGTCCCCGCCCTTTTCCAGCTTGGTGGCGATGCGGTCGATGGACTCGGCCACGATCGTGTTCAAGATGGTGTTGGGCCAGTAGATGGCGGCGGTGGAACCGACCGCGCGGAACTCGAACTTGTTGCCGGTGAAGGCGAAAGGCGAGGTACGGTTACGGTCCGTGGCGTCCTTGGGCAAGGGCGGCAGGATGGAAACACCCAGCTTCATCACCCCTCCGGTCTTGCTGGAGGAGGCCGAACCCTTCTCCAATTGGTTGACCACGTCCTTCAACTGCTCGCCCAGGAAAACGGACAGGATGGCCGGCGGGGCCTCGTTGGCGCCCAAACGGTGGTCGTTGCCCGGCCCGCAGATGCCGATGCGAAGCAGCTCGGCGTACTTGTCGACGGCCGAGATGGTGGCGATCAGGAAGGCCAGGAATTGAGCGTTGTCGTGCGGGGTCTTGCCCGGCTCCAACAGGTTCTCACCCTCGTCGGTGGCCATGGACCAGTTGTTGTGCTTGCCGCTGCCGTTGATGCCTTTGAAGGGCTTCTCATGGAGCAGGCACACCAGGCCGTGGCGAAGGGCCACGCGGCGCATCAGTTCCATGACGATCATGTTGTGGTCGGCCGCGATGGAGGACTTCTCGAACAGCGGCGCCATCTCGAACTGAGCCGGCGCTACCTCGTTGTGGCGGGTCTTGGAGGGGATCCCCAGGCGCCACAGCTCGCGGTCCAGGTCCATCATGAAGGCCAGGATGCGTTCCCGGATGGAACCGAAATAATGGTCTTCCAGTTCCTGTCCGCGGTAGGGCGGCGCGCCGAAAAGGGTGCGGCCCCCGGCGATCAGGTCCGGGCGCAACTCGTAATATTTGCGGTCGATGAGGAAGTATTCCTGCTCAGGCCCCATGGTGGTGAACACATGCTTGGCGGTCTTGTTGCCGAACACGCGAAGCAGGCGGACGGCCTGGGTCGAGAGGCTTTCCATGGAACGCAACAGTGGGGTCTTGAGGTCCAGTGCTTCCTCGGTGTAGCTGACGAAAGCGGTCGGGATGGTCAGGGTGGCTCCGTTGACTTCCTGCTGGATGAAAGCGGGGGAAGTCGGGTCCCAGGCCGTGTAGCCGCGGGCCTCGAAGGTCGCGCGGGTCCCGCCCGAGGGGAAGGAGGAAGCGTCCGGCTCGCCCTTGATGAGGGTCTTGCCGTCGAATTCCGCCAGGGCCCCGCCGTCTTGGGTGGGCTCCAGGAAGGTGTCATGCTTCTCGGCGGACAGGCCGGTCATGGGGATGAACCAGTGGGTGTAATGGGAGGCGCCGTGCGCCAAGGCCCATTCCTTCATGCCCTGGGCGACCTGATCGGCGATGGAAGGATCGAGCGGCTCGCCTTTCAGGGTGGTGGAGCGGAGTTTCTTGTAGACGTCCTTCGAGAGGTATTGCTTCTGGGCGATGTCGTTGAACACGAGGGATCCAAAGATATCCTGCGCGGGCATGGATTTATATTCCTCGGTCGGCGACTGTTCTTGGCCCAGCATCAAAGCGATTTTTTTTCGTGATGTTCCCACTCGACTCTCCTTGTGATTTTTCTTGCCAACGGTGCTATAGACTAAAACCAAAGACCCTGCCAATCAAATGATTCCTCAAATAATTCTTCAAAAAATAATGTGTGTTATCGACAAATTTGTCGGTTCCAGATGCCCTTAAAAATAAAGCAATCCAGCGTGAAAAACCCCATAGTAAAAAACCATTCAGCCTTGATGGATTTTCTTGGATGAAAAAAGAGGTTCGCTCGTTCCAGCTCGGTAGTTCTTATCATGGGATTAAGTTTGTGCTGACTTCTTTAATGATTCGCGGCAGGGTGTATTGCCTGTGTTCACGCATAGATAAACAAAGTTTTCATGCCTATCCGCAAAGCGCACCTTGATCTGGACTTTCGTCAACTTGTTGGTCGCGCCGTCTCCCCCTCTGAAAGAGGGGGAACAAGGGGGAGTTAGTTTTTTCGGACTATTTCGACAACGACTAATACCCCCCTACCCCCTTTTTCAAAGGGGGAGCCCCATTTGTAAGATGAGCTTTGTGGATAGGCATCAAATTTTATACGTTTTTTTGATCCCATAAATCCCATGAATCTGTGGCAAATATTTTTTGGGTTGGATTTTGAACTAACAGGACTGTATCAGTTGCTGAATTGTGATTTGACGGCGAGGATCTTCTCGATGCTGTTGTTGAAGGACTGCACCACGTTGGGATCGAAGTGCCGGCCCGTCCCTTCTCGGATGATCTTGAGGGATTCTTCCAAAGAGAAAGCGGGTTTGTAACAGCGCTTGGTGGTCAAGGCGTCGAACACGTCGGCCAACGCCACGATGCGGCCCATGAGGGGGATGCTTTCGCCCTTCAGGCCCCGCGGGTAACCAGACCCGTCCCACTTCTCGTGATGGCTCAGGGCGATGACTTCCGAGACTTTCAACAACTCCGCCTTGGCGTTCTCCAATATCTTTCCGCCGAACACCGTGTGGTTCTGCATTTCCTTGAATTCGGCGGGCGTCAACTTGCCCGGCTTCATGAGGATGGAATCGGGCACGCCCAACTTGCCGATATCATGCATGGGGGAAGCGAAACGGATGCTTTCCACTTCTTGCACCGACAGGCCCAACCCCTCCGCCAGGATGGCCGAATAGCGGCTCATGCGGTGGATGTGGACCGCCGTGTCGTCGTCCTTGTACTCGGCGGCGACCGACAGACGGAAGATTGTATCCAGGTAGGCTTCCTTGAGTTCCTGGGTCAACAAGGCGTTCTTGATGGTGATGGCGGCCTGGCTGGCCAGGGAGAGCACCAGGTTCTCATAGTGCTTATCGAAGGGGATGATCTTCTTTCCCTTTCGGGCGTTGATGAGTTGGATGACCCCGACGACGTTGCCTGAGGCGTCCTTCATGGGAACGATCAGGATGCTCTGGGTGCGGTAATTGTTCTTCTCGTCGAAGGAGCGGTTGACCTTGTACTCGCGGTTCGCGGGGATCTTATAGGCGTCCGGGATGTTCAGGACCTTGGCGGTCACGCCGACATAGCCGGCCAGTGAGCTCTTATCCAGCGAAAGGTAGAAACCGGAAAAATTGGAGGGGATGACATCCAAGGGCCTTTTCTGCGCCTTGGCTTCGGCTTTCTTGCGGGCTTCCAACACGTCGTTCTGGCTGACCGCGAAACGCAGTTGGTTGCCCTCGCGGACGTACAGGCTTCCGCCTTCGCAATTGGTGAACTGACGGCTTTCGGTGAGGATGAGGGTGAGAAGCTGGTTGAGATCTTGTTCTTTGGAGAGGGCGATACCTATCTTATTGAGAGCCAATAATTGTTCCTGAAGGCTATTGGCGCTGACTTTGCTCTTTTTCTTCTTGGGCATGCTTTAACCTTATTTCTATTTGATCAGAAAATTAAAATAACTCCCCATGACCCGATTTACAAGAGGATTGGCCCAATAAAGTGGCCAATTTATTTAATAATTACAGCTTCTTGCGGACGGAGAGTGGGATGGGCGTTGGCTTGAACTTATGGTCGATGAAGACCATCACTTGCTTGGCGTCCACGATCAGCCGGCCCGTTCCCTTCATACGGAACTCGTAGGACAGGGTCATGGATGTGTTGCCCACCTTCTCCACCCAGCCCGTGCCGATGAGGAGGTCCTCAAAGTGCGCCGGGGCGCGGTAGTTGATCTCTACCCGGGCCATCACCACCCACATCTTGGCGTTTCGGACCTGTTTGAAGGAGAAGCCGAATTTCTTGCCTAGAGCGTAGCGCACCCGCTCGATGAAGCGGATGAATTCGGTGTTGTTGACCACTCCCACAAAATCCGTCTCGTAGGACATGACCGGCAGTTCGATGCTGACCGAGTTCTTGTGGGGAAAAATGTTTTTGAGCATTAATGAAACCTCGCGTTAGGAATTAACAACCAAAGACATCATTTGCTTGTCCAGGACGGGTCCCCATCGCGGACAAAGAATAAATGGTTAATGGCCCTGCCCAACGCCGGGACGGGTGTGCCTGACCCAGTATATTTTGTTGTTTCTTCATTCAAGTTCGTTTCTCAATATTACTTTTTCCTAACATCTGTTTTTATCTGCAGAATTATTTTGCAAATAATGGCGCTTATAAAAGCCATCAAATAAAGAACAACGATTAGAAATATTGCCCTGATTACCCAAAACAAATCGGGGTAATAGTGAACTAAATAAGTGTCTAACCACGGAGTCAAAATAAAAGGCAAAGGCCAGAGCCATTTAGGGACCCCTGCGAAGAAAGTACCCTCTTCCCCTTCTGTTTTCCCGGAAAAGTTCCCCCTTTTTTTCTCAAATGTTCTAAATAAAAACGCAACTAATATTGTTGGAGAAGCAAACAACGAAAACTCAATAAGCGCTCTCAAAAAAGCGGGTAAATTAGAAAATGTGCATTTCACAAATAGCCCAATGTAATCTAGGAAAAAAATAGGCCCAATCATCAGCCACTTAGGAACAATTTCCATATAATCGTTACTTTTGGAAAAAAAGTTTTTAATGCTTCTCCACATATTTACCCCAAATTTTCCGGCTATAAAAAAGTGCCTGACCAACATATTAATTTTATTGTCCACGAAGAATTCTCGTCGTGGATTTAATTTAAAAATACTTTCCGCCAATTGAAGATTTTTTTCAGTTCCGCCCAAAGTCGGACTCGAATGGTCCTATTTTAGTCCTATATCTCCCAAAAACCGGGGTAATCATTTTTTTGCTCTGCGATTAGGTTTTCCTGGGGTTTCTCCTGGGTAGGCGCCACGGGCGGAGGGATAGCGACCAGCCTGTAACGAAGGGTTTGGCCCACGCCCAATCGCTGAATGTGCCTATTGCCCAAAAGGTGGGGGAGCAGATAAGGGTTATCGAATTTCGCCTTTTTCTTGTTCCCGCCGGGGGAGTTTGACATCAACCGATTCATGCTATAGGTCAGACTGCTTCGGGCAATGCCCAACTCCTCGGCTATCTGGGCGGGAGAAACTTCCCCATGGCTATCGATACAGGCGATGATCTCTTTTAAACCGTCGATACTGGCGTAGTGTTCTTTTCGTCCTGCTTTCCTGTTTTTGTAGGCCTCGGTCTGGGGCGCCAGGCGGGGCGGGGGAGCCGCTGGACGGACCGCACGGGGCGGCGGAGTGGCTGGGCGGGCCGGTACCGGGGCGGCGGTGCGAGGCTTTGGGACCGGCTTGATCGGTTCCTCGGGTTTGATTTCCCCTAGTTCTAATATTCCCTTCAAGAAACTCTTGATGGATTGTTTCTCGTCCATATTGGAGCCTCCTCAAATATAGTTGCCCTGCTAAGCCTGATATAGTCCCTGCTTTTCCATAAGCCGTTGAGTCTTCATGATCTCGCCCGCCAAAGTATCCTCATCCGGCAAGACCATCCGGTACTCCGCCGCCATCACCTTGTTCGGTAATCCCTCCAGTGCGTATTGGGCCACGGCCTCGTCCTTTTGGGCGCACAAGATCAAGCCGACCGGGGGGTTCTCTCCTTGCCTCACCCAATGCGCGCGCGCGTAATTCAGGTACATGTGCATTTGACCCGCGTCGGCGTGGGTGAATTTACCAATCTTCAGGTCGATCACCACCAGGCAACGAAGTTTGCGATGGAAAAAAACCAGGTCCACCCGATACCACTCATTCCCGACCCTCAACCTCTTCTGGCGGCCCACAAAAGCGAAATCTCCTCCCAGTTCCATCAGGAAATTTTCCAGGTTTCGGACGAGCGCTTCTTCCATGTCGTTTTCCGAATACTCGTCTTTGAGGCCAAGGAATTCCAACATATAAGGATCTTTCAACTCTTCTTCCGGGCTGGTTTCCTCTCCCGGCTGGATCCTTCCACCTTTGCGAAGCATGGAGGATTTGTCCTTGGACATAGCCGTGCGTTCATAGAACAAAGTGGAAATTTGACGGTCCAATTGCCGCACGCTCCACCCGCCCCGCAGGGCTTCGGTTTCATAGAACGTTCGGGCTTTCGGGTTTTCGACGGAAAGAAGACGGACATAATGGGACCAGGACAGGGGGGAAACTTCTTTAAAAACAGGAAAAGAAGCGGGCTTCGACAAGCTTTCGGTTTTGCCCGACAGTGTCGGGCAAAACTTATTTTCTTTTAATCGCGCAGACGGTGTCTGCGTAATTGGGGTGCCCATTATTGGTTTATTTTTATCCATTCTCCCTTCGGGGAAAAGGCCAGACAGTGTCTGGCCTTTTTCGTAGACACTAGGGTAAAACAAATAAAACTTCTTTATTTGCTTAAGATTACTCAACCCAAATCCCTTGCCTAATCTTGCTGTTAAATCCTCCGAAAGCCTCTTTAACAAGAGGTCACCGTATGTTGCCCGGTCACTGCCCCCTTGCTCAAATTCCACGATCCGACGTCCCACCATCCAATAGGTCGTCGTTATGACCGAATTCACGGCTCTGGCGGAGGCTCGCCGGGCATCTGCCAGGTAGCCAGATACTTCCCTCAAAAGCCCGTCGTAGCCGCTAAGTAAAGATTTTGTTTTTGGTTCTGTCTTAGATTTCTTATTCATATTCAACCTCAAATATATTGATTCTTTATTTAACCAGTTCTTATAACCAGCCTGGTTCCTCGAGACCTTGCCGAAACTTGGTAAATATTATTCGAATCGAATAAAAAATTGGCAAGCAAAACCAAAGTGGCTTTTTCTATTTCGGGGTCGGTCTAAAAACGGTTTCAGTGTTTTTTTGACCTGCCAATAATTTAACGTTTAGTTTTATATAACTGTCATTGCGAGCCGCGAATTATGCGGCGTGTCCCGATTACATATAAAAATTGATAGGAATTCGGGACTATACCGACCCCTTTGATTGGTTTATGGAAGGTCGGCATGGCTATCTCAGTCGCTTTTCGCTTTTGTTTTAAAGGCTTATTTAAACTGGGCTTGCCACGTCATAACCGCCCCGCTATTCGCGGGGCATTCCTCGCAATGACAACCTGAGGAAAACGGCCGTCCGGTTACCGGCACCTGTGCCGAGGTCACAAACCGAGGCACAAGCCTTGGTTGTACCGGGCCATTTGGTATAAAGGCCCGGTGAATTAATTGGCAAGTGGCGTTCCACCCACCGGAAATATTTGGTAGGTGGCGTTTTTAAGGACGTCTCCTAGCGGAAATAATTGGTAGGTGGCTTTATTGGGCTTGTCCTCCATCGGAATTAATTGGTAAGTGGCGTTCCGGCCGTCGGAAACAATTGGCAGGTAGGTTCCGAGGCCACCGGCATTACCGGCACGGGCGGTGTTTTCCAGTGACATTGGTCGTCCGGTTACCGGCACCTGTGCCGAGGTCACAAACCGAGGCACAAGCCTTGGTTGTACCGGGCCATTGAGGAACAAAGGCCCGGTGAAATAATTGGTAAGTGGCGTTCCGGCCATCGGAAAAAATTGGCAAGTGGTATTAATTGGATCATCTGCCAGCGGAATTAATTGGTAGGTGGCGTTATTACCGGTGGTAACTGAGAAAATTAATTGGTAAGTGCCGACATTACCAGGCTACCGGGCACTTCACGATCTCGCCCGACTGCTTGTGCTGGAACAGCACATGGCCCTTGTCCTTGCCGAACTTCCATAGGTCGTGGGTCAATTTCACGTCCATCCGGCAATAGTCGATGACCTGGTCGTACTTCCCTTCCCGCCACCATTGGACCGCCAAAAGGCCGTCGGCGGACTTTTCCGCCCCGCCCAGGGTGTGCTGGGCCAGGTGGGCCAGGGACAGGCGGTGATTGAGCTTTTTCTGGATCTCCAGCATCAGGTCCAGGGTGGGCAGGCTTTTCAGGGGGAAGGAGGTATAGCCCTGCAGGACGCCGTAATCGAACCTCAGGCTGTTGAACCCGATGACCTGGGTGGAGGCCCGCAGGTGGCGGATGAGGTCCTGGACCGTTTCCTCGACGTAGGTGTAGTACTTTTCCTTCTCCACGTCATAGACCACCGCGCAGGACAGGAGCATGCCGGGCAGGTTGTTCCACCCCCCCTGGATCTCCGCCGCCAGGTACTGGGTCTCGATGTCGAACACGACCGGGCCGGTTTTGTCCGGGGGCGGATCGGCCTTGACCTTGGGCCCCGCCTGGGGCTTGGCGGACTCGGTCAGTCGGACCGGCTTAACTTGGGGTTTTTCCTCGGCCATGGGTTGGGGCTCCTCGTTCAGGATTGGGGACCGGACCGTCTGGGGTTTGAAATCCGATCGGCCCAGGATGTGCCCCAGGATAAGCAAAGCGCCCTTTTTATCCAACGGGTGATTGCCGCTCCCGCACTTGGGGCTTTGCACGCAGGAAGGACAGCCTTCCTCGCACTCGCAATCCCGCACAAGCTCGTAGGTGGTGGTCAAAAGCTCTTCCATGGTCTCATAGGCCCGCTCGGACAACCCCACCCCGCCCGGATAGCCGTCGTAGATGAAGATGACCGGCTGGGGCACCTGGGGATGGGCCGGCGTGGAAATACCGCCCAGGTCCCACCGGTCGCAGACCACGTGCAGGGGCATCATGGCGATGGTGCCGTGTTCCGCCGCGTGCAGGCCGCCCATGAAGTGGATCTTTTTGTCCGCCATCTGGCGCTGGAGATAGTCGGGCAGGACCATCCAGAGGGCCCGAGTCTCAAAGGTCAGGGGCGGCAGGGTGAGGGCGTAGGTGGAGACCAGGGACCGGTCCACGATGCGGTGGACCTCGTAATTGATGAAGCGCTGGGTGATCTTGACCCTGCCCCACTTGATAGAACACTGTCCGCTACCAGGGCCTATATTTGCCCTGGCACCGCCAAGGCTTTCGCCTCGGCTTGTGGCCTCGGCTTTGGCGGTTCCCTTTCCTAACGGTCTTCTTTTGATCTCTTCCAGTATCTCCGTCTCTTCCTCGTAATTGACCTGGGTGTAATAGTCCACCGGCTCGTCCAGCACCAGTATCTTGTGCTGTTCCCACTGCAGGTCCTTCACCACGTACTGAACGCCCTGGTGAAGGTAGACCGACCCCGGGTGGCAATCCCTGAAGGCCCTCATGCCGTCGATAGTGCCGATCAGTTCTCCCGTGTCCTGCCGGATGATCTGGTAACCCTCGCCCATGTCCCTGATGCTGATGCCCCTCTGGGGATTCTTGTCCGTCACCAGCCACTTGCCCCCGTCCGCCGTTTCCAAGACCCCGCCGTCCTTGACCATCTCGGGCAGGAGGGTTTTCATCAGTTCCCCATAGAAAGGCCCGTCCTGTTCCATTGTCAGGGGAACCTCGGAGGCCGCGCAGCGCAGGTGCGCCCGGGCGATGTTCTCGTTCTCGAAACCCACCATGAGGGATTCTGGTTTCATGGTGAAGAAATTCTTGGGGTGGTTCATCCAGTACTGGTCCATGGCGTCGGCCATGGCCACCAGAAAGACCACCGAGGGCGCTTCGCCCCGGCCCACCCGCCCGGCCCTCTGCCAGGTGGAGATCATGGTGCCCGGATAACCCACCAGAATGCAGGCGTCCAGCCCCCCCACGTCGATGCCCACTTCCAAGGCGGAGGTGGAGATGACAGCCTTGAGCTCGTCCTTGAACAGCATGGCCTCGATCTCCCGTCTTTCTTCAGGCAGGTAGCCGGCCCTGTAGCTTTTGATCTGGGCGGCCCATTCGGGCCTGGCCTGGGTGACCCAGAGGCTGATGAGTTCGGTGATCTTGCGGGCCTTGGTGAAGACGATGGTCTTCATCCCCGCCTTGAGGCACTCGATGAGCAGCGTCACCGCCTCGGTGTAGGGCGAGGTGCTGTCCGGGTTCCAGAGCACGAAGGTCTTCTTGTTCTGCGGGGAACCGGATTCGGAAATGATCTCGAAATTCAGCCCGGTCAACTGGGTCAGGAATTCCTCGGGGTTGCCCAGAGTGGCGGAGCAGGTGATGAATTGCGGGTCGGAGCCGTAATGGCGGCAGACCCGACGGAGGCGGCGGAGGATGTGGGCCACATGAGCGCCGAAGACGCCCCGGTAACTGTGGGCCTCGTCCACGACCACGTATTGAAGGTTCTTGAAAAATTCCGCCCAGCCATCGTGGAAGGCCAGGATGCCCAGGTGCAGCATGTCGGGGTTGGACAGGACGATGTTGGGTGGGTTCTTGCGGATCTTGGCCCTCACCCCGGTCGCCGTGTCGCCGTCGTAGATCTCGGCGGAAAAGGGCGGAAGCTTCATGGCCTGTAGCCGTCCCATCCATTCCTGCAGGGTCTTCAACTGGTCCTGGGCCAGGGCCTTCATGGGGTAAAGATAGAGCGCGCGGGCCTTGGGGTTGGCCAGGACCGCCTGCATGACCGGCAGATTGAAGCAAAGGGTCTTTCCTGAGGCGGTCGGGGTGGTCACGGCCACATGGGCACCCCGGGCGACGGCCTCCAGGGCTTTGGCCTGGTGGGACCAGAGGGCGTCATAGCCGGACTTTTCCAGGAGGCGGATGAGGTCTTTGGATAGGCGATCGGGCCAGGGCAGGAACCGGGCCGGAAGGGCCGGGATGACCTCGATATGCTTGATACGGTCCTTCAGGTCCTCACGGGACCGAAGTTGTTGAAGGACTTGGTTTAACGTGCTTGGATTGGATGCTGGCCTGAAATTCATGGGGTGATTATAGGCCCGGACCCCTGAAAAATAACGGGAGAATAAAAGAACAGTTCCAAGTCTATATAATGGTTCCATCTTCGCAGAGACGGGATGCGAATGCGCCCCACTATAAAAAATCTTATTGGCTTCTTCTTATTCTTTTTATGCTGGGCCTACCTTACTCCGGCCTGGACCCAGACCATCACCATTGTGGCGGGCAACACTTCCCCAGGCGCCGGTTATTACGGCGACGGAGGGCCCGCCACCCTGGCGGGGCTGAACTGCCCGGACGATATCGCCTTTGACTCCCTCGGAAACTATTACATCGGGGACGCCTGCAGTAACACCGTGCGGGAAGTCAGTATCGCCACCAGCATCATCAGCACCTACGCCGGGGCCTTCACCTCCATCGGGGGCTATATCGACGGCCCAGCGACCGTGGCGCAGTTCTACTTCCCTTCCGGCTTGGCTTTTGACTCGAATGACAATCTTTATATCGCGGACTTTTATAACGCCGTGGTGCGCAAAGTGGACCGGGCCACGACCGTCGTTTCCACTTTCGCGGGCATCGCTGACTCGCCGGGCTTTTCCGGCGATGGCGGGCCAGCTTCCTTGGCCCAGTTCAGCAACCCCAACATCGTTCGTGTGGGGCCGGACGGGAACCTTTATGTCTCAGATTACGGCAACAACGACGTGCGGATGATCAACCTGACGACCAACATCATCACGTCGGTGGCGGGCGACGTCACTTTGGGCCCCGGTTACTCAGGCGACGGCGGCCCGGCCACCCTGGCTCAGTTGGACGGGCCCGAGGGAATGGCTTACGACGCGGCTGGGAACTTTTACGTCACCGATTCGCTGAACTCCTCTATCCGAAAGATCGATGCAGTCACCAAGGACATCAGCACCGTCGTGGGAAGCGGGCCCTCCCCCATCACCATCGCCACCGGTGACGGAGGCCCCGCTACCCTGGCCCATCTAAATACCGATATCGGAGCCGTCACCTTCGCCTGCGGCGGGAACATGCTCCTGACCGACGACCTGAACAACCGGGTCAGGATGGTCGACACCGCCACCGGCATCATCCATACGGTCATCGGGACCGGGATCGGCGGACCCTCGCCGCCCACCGGGGGCCTGCTGACGACCGACATTTCCCATCCCGAATCCCTCGCCTTCGACAAGAACGGGAACTTGTACATGGTGGATTACGACTACAGCCTGGTGCAGGTCGTCACAGGGCTTTGCTGGACGCCCACTTACACCCCCACCCTGACCCCCACCAACACGACGACCAATACCGCCACCAACTCCCCCACTTCCACTGCGACCAATAGCCCCACGATCACCCTAACTTGGACCCCCAGCGACACCCCCACGAACAGTCCCACTATCACGCCGACCTACACCCCGACCAACAGCGCTACCTTGACCGACAGCTTCACCCCCACCAATAGTTTTACCCAGACCGCGACCTTGACCCCTTCCTCGACGCCCACCAATACCCCGACCATCACCTGCACGAACACCACGACCAACAGCCCCACCTTGACTTGGACACCTACGCCGACCTGGGGCATCTCGTTAGGTAAGCAGGTATCGAAGACCAGGGCCCAATCGGGAGATACCTTGACCTATACCCTGGGCGTGACGCTGGTCGGGTTCAACCCCTCGGGCGTGGTGGTGACCGACACCCTGCCCGCCAACGTTTCCTACTTAAGCGAGGGGACGCCTTCCAGCGGGACCGCGACCTTCCTCTCCCCATCCTCCCAATTCCTTTGGACCCTTCCTTCTCCCTTGAGCCCCGGCACTTATTCTTTTTCCTATCAAACCCAGGTGAATCCCCTGGTCCCGGCGGGGGTTTCCATCATCAACAACGCCCAACTGACTTACCCCGGCATCCCCGCCACGCTTTCCGCCAGCACGACGGTCCTGGTCGCGGGGGATATCACGGTCAAGGTGGGCGTCTACAACGAGGCAGGAGAGCTGGTCAAAACCCTTTTGATGGAGAAAGTATCGACCCCCGTGATGGCCATCAACCTGGTGGGGAGCGCCATCACCAGCTTGAATGGGCCGAACAACCAGATCCTGGTTTATTCGAACGGGGCCCTCCTGGCCGTTTGGGACGGGAGGGATTCCAGCGGGAACCCGGTCACCAACGGCGTTTACCACATCAAGGTGGATAATGTGGACTCCATGGGCGTGGTCACGACCGTGACCCAGCAGGCCACCGTGAGCCGGTCCCTGGCCCAGGTGACGATGAACATCTACAACGAGGCGGGGGAGGTCGTGAAATGCCTCTACAACCTGGTGGACGACTCGGACCATTCCCAGATGACCGGGGTTTCCTTGAGCACCCACGTGATCGACCCGGGCGCGGTCACCGTGGCTGGCGCCGCCGTGAGCGTGAGGATCGTCATCCAAACCACCGGAACCCCTGTGACCTTCTTTTGGGACGGCACGAGCGATAACAACGCCTTGGTGAGCCCCGGCCAATACATGGTGGAAGCCCACTGGAACAACGGGCAAGGCACCACCGACATCACCCAATTGATCATGGTCACAGGAGGGCCCCAGGCCAACGGGCTCGTGACCGCCCAACCCAATATTCTCGCCGGGGGGACGACAAGGACCACTTTCGTTCTCAACTCCGCCCAGCCCATGAGCCTGAAGGTGAATATCTATACGGTCGCGGGAGAGTTGGTGAAGAGCCTGCTGGGTGGCCCAGGGACCAACCAGGCCCTTTGGGACGCGGGATCAACGGCCAGCGGATTGTATTTAGCGGTGGTGGAGATATCCAACCTGAACGGCGGGATCACGGGCAGGCAGGTCCTCAAGATCATCGTGGTCCATTGACCAAAAGTTCCTCAAACCTCTTGGCGAATTTACCCCTCTGTGACAAACCTCAGGCTAAAACTGTATAAAATCCATCAATAGGAAATCCCGATCCCCTTGCGAGGGGATCCTCCCGCCACGCAATGCCTTGAAAACCATGATTTTCAACAAAACCCCTATGGCACGAATGATGCAGTTTTATCGGATAAGGTGGTGCGAAATGGAAGAGTTACGCTGCGAGGAAGTCAGAAAGATGCTGGTGGATTTCAGGGAAGGCCGCTTGGAGTCGCCGGAAAAAGGCCAGATCGAACGCCACTTGTACTACTGCCCGGATTGTATCTTTCACCTGGCGCTGATCACCGCCCGGAGTTTGGACGAGGAAACCGCGGCTATCATCCGCTGATCTCACCTGAAACAAAAAAAGCCCGCCTTTCGGCGGGCCTTTCGAGAAGTCCTGTTTTATTTCCTGCTTTTAGACCCTCATCGGCATGATCACGCAAAGATAATCCGCGTCGCCTTTAGGCCTCAATATCCCCGGGCTCAAGGGCTGGGTCAGCTCGATGCTCACCGTGTCTGTCCCGACGTTCTTGAGGACATCCAAGACATACTTGGCGTTGTAGGCGATGGCGATCTCATCACCCTTGTAATTGACGTCCATATCTTCCTTGGCCTCTCCCATATCGGGGGTCTTGGAGGAGATGGAAAGCTTCCCGCTCTTGACCTGGTAGCGGATGGAGTTGGATTTCTCGGAAGTCAGGATAGCCACACGGCGGGTAGCGGAGGTCAATTCGGCGGTCGAGGCCTCCACTTTCTTGTCGGATTCCTTCGGGATGACCTGCTCATAATTGGGGAATTGCCCCTCGATGAGGCGGGACACGATTTCCACCCCTTCCACCGTGAACTTGATCTGATTGTCGGTGGCGACGATATCCACGATGATCTCGTCTTCTTTGCCCTTTGCCAGGTCGGAAATGGCTTTGGACAATTCGTTCAAGGTCTTGGTGGGAATGATCACACTGCATTTCTCATCGGTCTTGGATTCCAGTTTCTTTTGGATGAAAGCCAAACGATGACCGTCGGTGGCCACCATTTTGACCTTTCCTGATTCGGCCTGAAAGAAAACCCCATTCAAAACATAACGGGTCTCGTCATTGGATACCGCGAAAATGACCTTATGGACCATTTCTTGGATCAAGGAACCTTTGATCTTCAGGACCTTGTCTTTTTTGACCTCTGGAAGGATGGGGAAATCGTCTTTCGGTAATCCATGGATCTTGAAATTGGACTTTTGGCAGACCAGGATCATTTTATGGCTGTCGTCTATTTCCAGATCGACCGAGGCTTCAGGCAATTCTCTGACGATATCGGACAACTTCTTGGCGTTGATGGTGATGCTTCCTTTTTCAACCACCTCAGCCGGAACGGAACACCGGATACCCATATCCAAATCGGTCGCGACGAACTCTAGTTTTTTATCCCTGGCTTCCAACAAAACGTTGGCTAAGATCGGCATGGTGTTCTTGGTGGCAACCGCGCTTTGGACTGTCAGGATGCCTTTCAAGAGATCGCCTCTTGTCAAAACCACTTTCATTGGAAACTCCTTGTATCTGGTGATACAAACTTCTGTTAAACATCATTTAAAATTTAAAGTATAGTAGCTGTAGTTGGCTTTGAGGATATGTGTAGATCATCCGGCAATCGTTGAAAAATAAGGCCGAATGAGGCTAAAAACCCTGGGCATAAACTGGGGGTATTATAGAACAAATCCACAGGCCCGCAACCTTTTTGGGTTTTCCTCCCGCTTACCCACAGTCTCGACCCGCCAATGTGGATGATTCCGTGGAGAAGTGCCTCCCGAACGGGAAAATCACCTTTCGAAAAACCGAGCCTCACGCGCTTTTTGTGGATGTTGTTGATGGAATGAGGAGCGAATGAGGATAACTTCCAAGGAAAAAAGTCTAGGTTCGTTGGTTATGGGAGCCCAAGGGGAAAAAGAAAAAGGGATGGAACCAGGGACTACTGGGCGTAGTTGCCTTCGCTGAGCTGTTTCTTGACGCTGTTGATCTCGGCCAAGAGGGTGATGTCGGAGATCAGCAGGTCCTCGATCTTCTCATAGGCGTGGATGATGGTGGTGTGGTCCTTGCCGCCGAAAGCCGCCCCGATCTCGCTCAAGGAGTGAGAGGTGAGCTCGCGCGACAGGAACATGGCGATCTGGCGGGGGAAGGCGATCTGTTTGGTGCGTTTCTTGGATTTCATGTCGGAGAACTTGCAATTGTAACGCTCGGCCACGACCCTCTGGATGGCGTCCACCGAGATGCGGCGGTCCTCCGGGGGGAAAGTGTCCTTTAGGACCTCTTTGACCAGCTCCAGGGTGATCTCCTGGCCGGTCAGGGACGCGAAGGCGATGACCCTCAGCATGGACCCTTCCAGCTCGCGGATATTGGCCTTGGCGTGGTTGGCGATGAATACGGTCACTTCATTGGGCACCAGGATGCCCTCGCTCTCGGCCTTCTTGCGAAGGATGGCGATACGGGTTTCCAGGTCCGGCTCTTGGATATCGGTGATCAACCCCATCTCGAAGCGGTTCTTCAGGCGGCCTTCCAGCTTGATCTCCTTGGGATGGCTGTCGGAAGTGGCGACGATCTGCTTTTGGGCCTCATAAAGCTCGTTAAAGGTATGGAAAAACTCCTCCTGGGTGGTCTCTTTGCCCTCCCAGAACTGGATGTCGTCGATCAAAAGGACGTCCACCGTGCGGTATTTGTTGCGGAAGTCCTGTTGGCGGCCCGATTGGATGGCCTGGATGAAGTCGTTCAGGAATTTCTCAGAGGAGATATAAAGGACCTTGATGTTGGGATTCTGTTCCAGGACGAAATTCCCGATGGCTTGAAGCAAGTGGGTTTTCCCCAGACCAACCCCTCCATATATAAACAACGGGTTGTAGGAACGAGCGGGCGATTCCGCTACCGCTAGACAGGCGGCGTGAGCGAAACGATTGCTGTTGCCGACGACAAAACTGCCGAAATTGAATTTGGAATTGAGGATGAATTCTGAGTCGGAAGTGGTCTTGGTCGGCGTGGGCATGGATAGTCGGGGCTTCTCAACGACCTCGACCTGGACTTGAGCTGGGGAGACAGGGGCGGAAGACGGAACGGCCTCGGAGACCTCGAATAGGATCTCTAACTGTTCGGGATGGAGGGACTTCAAGGCTTTCTGGATCTGGGGCTGGTAATGGTCCCTGATCCAATCCCGGAAGAACTCGTTGGGAACCTGGACTTTCAGGGTATTGTCAGAAACGGTGGCCTTGGTGGATTTGAACCAAGTCTCAAAGCTTTGCTGGTTAACGTCATTTTTGAGGTTATCCAGGCAGCGATCCCAAAGGTCCGGTGAGACGGTCATCCACAAACCTCCCATAATTTAAAAAGGGCAAAAAACCCTTAAAAAGGGGTCATTTCAAGCTGGTCAAAAAACCTTATCCCCTGTTTATCCCCAAGCTTATTTGTGGTTTTTTCGGACCCTCCTCCCAAGAAGCGGAAGGAAGAAGCTTATCCACAGTTGTGTATAGACTTGTGGATAACTCGGAGGAGAACTCAACCTTTAATTCTCTTAATATATAAAGAGGATTAACTTATCCCTCCGACAACCCCGTCAGAACCTCGCCTTAAGCTTTTTCTTCCAAAGAGGAGGAAAGTCTTTTAACTTCACGCCTTTTCGGAACAAGAGCCAAAGTCGTACACAACATATCCACCGGCATCCACAAACTCGCGCGGCTCATCCATTGATCGCGCGTCACTTCGCTCATCAGCAGGCCGAGAAAATTTTTCAGAAGGAGTCGTTAGGGATTTGGAATTTATTTTTTCGCGTTAACCACGAAAATTTTCCAGAAATTAACTTGCTCCACCTCTTTTAAATCTTTTTTGATTTAAGTCAAGAAAATTTTGCCCGAAAGGGAAAAAATATTTCTCAAAATAAACCGTTTGTTTCAATCGTTTTAGGCGCCGCGAAAATTATTTCGGTCCGATTTTTGCGCAACGAAAATTTTTTTCTCCCCGGGATGAAAATAAATATTCAGGAAAACCCAGGAAGCCCTTGACAAAAATTCCGGACTTGGTCCCGAAATGAGACTCGCGCGGCGTTGGGCGCCGCGCGAGAGGACAATTAATGGTCATTCAAGGGAAGGTTCGGTCCCGAACGAACGCGGCCCGCGTCAGTAGCTGTGGGAATCCAACTTGACCTTGCCCCGGAAAACCCAGTAGATGCTGGCCGTATAGCCGATGACCAGGGGCATCCCGATGGCCGCGATGAGCGACATGATCTTCAAGGTCTTCACCGAGGACGCCGCGTTGTAGATAGTCAGGCTGTTCTGCGGCAGGGGGTTGGAGAAGACCATGTTGGGGTACATCCCGATGCCGAAGAGCGCCATCAAGCTCACCATGGCCCCGCAGGAGGAAAGGAAAGCGCCCAGGACCTGGTTCTTGGCGACGCTCCGGGGGATATTGGCGATGAACAACACGTTGGCGAAAGGCACCAGCACCAGGACCGGGTAGAGCTTGATGGTCTCCACCATGTGGGGCACGAAAAGAAGCGTGACCATGGTGGTCAAGACGTAGCAGAGGATGAAGAAGATCATGGTGTTCTTCACCCAGCCCTTCAGTTTTTCCTGCAAGCCTCCCTCCGTCTTGAGGATCAAGTAGATGGAGCCGTGCATCATGAAGAGGGAGACCGTGGTGACGCCCAAAAGAAGCGGGAAGGGTTTCAACAGCCCCAGGAAATCGCCCGCGTACTCATGGTCCGCCCCGATGGGAATGCCCCAGGCGATGTTGCCCATGGCCACCCCGACCAGCAGGCCGGAGAGGATGGACGAGACGCTGAAGCTGATGTCCCAGAAGTTCCTCCATTCAGGGGAGGATTGCTTGCTCCTGAACTCGATGGCCACCGCCCGGAAGATGAGCGCGACCAGCAGGAGCATGAATGCCAGATAGAACCCGGAGAACACCGTGGCGTAGACCTCGGGGAAAGCGGCGAAAAGGGCTCCCCCGCCCGTTACCAGCCACACCTCGTTACCGTCCCAGATGGGGCCGATGGCGTTCAGGAAGAGGCGACGCTCCCGGTCATCCTTCACCAATAGATGCAAGGCGCCCACGCCCAGGTCGAAACCGTCCAGCACGGCGTAGCCCATGAACAAAACTCCCACCAGGATGAACCATAGGGTCTGCCAATCGTAATTCATGCGCGGTGTCCCTCCTCTTCTTTCATGTAAAGACCCTTCTGGATCTTGTCATTCAACAGGTAGATGAACAGGATGAACAGCAGCAGATAGATGAACGAGAAAAGCACGAGCGAGATCTCGATCTCCTCGGGCTTCACGATCTTCGAAAGGCCCTCGGAGGTTTTCATCAAGTTGTAGACGATATAAGGCTGACGTCCCACCTCGGCGGAGAACCACCCCAGCTGGTTGGCGGCCTGGGGAAGCAAGACCGACCAGATCAGGACCGTCAGGAACCAGCGGGCCTGGAAAAGCTTGCCACTCACGAGAAGGAAAAGGCCGGTCAGGGAGATAAGGATGAGAAGCATCCCGATAGCCACCATCAGGTGATAGGTCTGGAAGACGAAATTGACTGGCGGTCTTTTGTCCGGAGGGAAAGCGTTCAAGCCCGTCACGGGCGCGGAGGCGTTCCCCGCCACCAAATAGCTCAACAGGCCCGGAATGGCCACGCCATGGGTCTGTTGGTTCTTCTCGTCCACCCAGCCGAATAGGTAAGCGGAGGCGGGGGCCAGGGCGTCGAAATGGCCCTCGAAGGCGGCCAGTTTGGTTGGCTGGGTCTGGGCGACCACCTTGCCGCTGTCGTGGCCCGAGACCAATTGGAGCAGGGAGGCGATGACCGCCAGCCCCAGGGCGATCTTCAGGCTGGACTTGGCGAAGGCCTCGTTCTTCTTCTTCAATAGATAAAAAGCGCTCACGCTCAGGACCGCGAAAGCCCCGGCTTGCCAGGCCCCGGTATAAACATGGAAGATCCTATCCAATGAGGAGGGGTTCAGGACCAACTGCCAGAAATCGGTGATCTCGGCCCGGGTGGCGGCCCCTTCCCCGACCAGGTGATACCCCGCCGGGGTCTGCTGCCAGGAATTGGCCACCACGATCCAGATGGCGCTGAAATGGGCCCCCAGACAGACCATGACGGTCGAGAAGAGATGCATCCCCCGGCTGATCTTGTCCCATCCGAAAAGGAGAAGGGCGAAGAAGCCCGATTCCAGGAAGAAGGCGAAGACCCCCTCGGCCGCCAATGCGCTGCCGAAAACGTCACCGACGAAACGGGAGTAGGTGGACCAGTTGGTGCCGAACTGGAATTCCATGACGACACCGCTGGCCACGCCGATGGAAAAGATCAAACCGAAGATCCTGGTCCAGAACTTGGCCATTTCCAGGTATAGGGTCTGCTTGGTGAAATAATAGAGGCCTTCCATCACCACCAGGATGACCGAGATGCCGATGCTCAAGGGCGGGAAGATATAGTGGAAGGCACAGGTGAAACCGAACTGCGCGCGGGCTAGGGTAAGTGCGTCCATGGCGACTCCTGGTTGGATTGTTCGGCGAAAGGTCCGAGGTTCCCCCCGGAAGACCGATCTCGAAAGTTTAAATTTTGACCTCCCCGCAATCAATGAAATTCATCAAGCCGGGGGCAATTCCCTCCTGGACCCACTGGCCCTTATAGGTAATGGACCCTGGGGTGGTGTAAAATCGCCGGGATCAAGCCGTCGGCCTGATAAGTTGACGACAATGGGAACCCTTCTTACACTAGCTCCCGGTTATCGCGATGAAAAAGGATGTCCGTGCCCCTATTCGAGATCCAAAACCTTTCGTTCCATTATCCTTCCCTCTCCAAGTTCGAGCTTCATCAAACCGACCTCAAGGTGGAGCCGGGCGACCTGCTGGGCCTGCTGGGCCCCAATGGCGCGGGCAAGTCGACCCTGCTCAAGCTCATGGCCGGCCTCCTGACGCCCCAAGAGGGGCGGGTGCTCCTGAATGGACAACCTCTCCGGGCCATCCCGGTCCGGGAAAGGGCCAAGATCATGGCCTACGTTCCCCAATCCCTCCACTTCACCTTTCCCTTGAGCGTCTGGGAAGTGGTGGAGATGGGACGCCATCCTTATCTGGCCCGGTTCCAACCCATCAGCCATAAGGACCGGAGCATTTGCGAGAGGGCGATGGAGCTTTGCGACGCGCTGGATTTCAAGGACCGGCGCTATGAGGAACTTTCCGGAGGAGAGCGGCAAAGGGTGCTGCTGGCCTCCGCCCTGGCCCAGACCCCCCAGGTGCTCCTGCTGGATGAGCCTACCCTGTCGCTGGACCTGGCCCATCAGATCCTTCTGTTCGAGATCATCCAAAAGCTTCACCGGGAAGAGGGCGTGACGGTGGTGGTGGCCACCCACGAGATCAACCTGGCGGGAAGATACCTGGACCGCCTGGTCCTGATGCGGGAAGGGGCGATGGTGGCGGACGGGACGCCGGCCAAGGTCCTGACGGCCAAGAACATCAAGACCATCCACGGGGTGGATGTGACACCCCTCAAGGTAGGCGGTAAGGTTCCCTATTTCGTCCCCAAGGGGAGGCGGTCATGACCAGCGACTCCCAGAAACGAATGGTCCTTCTTTTCACCATTGGTTTCTTTTTGGTTGTCCTGATCGGCTGTCCCCTGCTGGGTTCCACGAACATTTCCTTCCAAAAGGTTTTCCAATCCTGGCCCCCGGCCCCCGACAACCGCGACGCCCAGATCTTTTTCACCGTCCGCCTGCCCCGGGGTTTCCTGGCGGTCCTGACGGGAGCGGCCATGGCGGCGGCGGGAGTGGTGTTCCAGGCGGTATTGCGCAATCCCCTGGCCTGTCCCTTCACGCTGGGGATCGCCGGCGGGAGTTCCTTCGGGGCAGTGGCAGCCATCGCGCTGGGTTTGACCGCGGGGTTCGGCGGGTTCTCCATGGTGACCCTCTTCGCGTTCCTGGGGGCGATCCTATCCATCATCCTGGTCTATTCCCTGGCCACAGTGATCCGTTCCTATTCGGCGACCACGCTCCTTCTGGCCGGTATCGGGATCAATTACTTCTTCAACGCGCTGGTGCTCCTGTTCTATTTCATGGCGGACTTCACCCAGAGTTACGCCATGATGCATTGGCTGATGGGAAGCCTGGATGTCATCGAGATGACCTCGGTCATGAGATTGATGATCGTGGTCGTGGCCGGGTTCATCATCCTGTTCTCCATGGGCCGGGAATTGAACCTACTCTCAGCCGGGGAGGAACTGGCCCAAGTGAAGGGAGTCTCGACGGTTCGAGTGATCATGCTTTCCGTTTTGACCGCGTCCCTGATGACCAGCGCCTGCGTTTCACTGACCGGGCCCATCGCCTTTGTGGGACTGATCGTTCCCCACATTTACAGGCTTTTCGTCGGGAACGACCACCGATACCTTTTGACCTGCAGCGCCCTGGGAGGGGCGGCTTTCTTGATGTTATGTGACACTTTGTGCCGGTCCTTTTTCGGGACCACGGAACTGCCGGTCGGGGTCATCACCGCGCTCATTGGAGTTCCGGTCTTGTTGGGCTTGCTATTCCGCAAGCGGACTTATTTGACTTGAGGGCGAACTTATGACCGATCAACATTCATTCAGCGATCCGGAGCGGGAGGCGGTTTACCGCGTCATCAAACAAAGGCGGGATGTCCGGAAGTTCCGTTCGGACCCGATCCCCCCGGAAGTCCTCCAGAGAATCCTGGGGGCCGCTTTATGCGCCCCGTCGGTGGGGTTCATGCAGCCCTGGAATTTCATCCTCATCCATGACCGAGAGGTGCGGGGCCGGGTGAGGGAGGCGTTCCAAAGGGCGAACGAGGAAGCCAAAGGGATGTTCCAGGGAGAGCGTCAGGTCAAATACGCTTCCCTGAAGCTGGAAGGCATCCTGGACTCGGCCCTGAACATCTGCGTGACCTGTGACCGAAAGAGGTTCGGGCCGGTGGTCCTGGGACGCACCGCCCAGGCTGACATGGACCTGTACAGCGCGGTCTGCGCCGTGCAGAACCTTTGGCTGGCGGCCCGCTGCGAGGGAGTGGGCGTGGGTTGGGTGAGCATCATCAAGACAGAGGAGTTATCCTCCATCCTTCAGTTGCCCCAGGACGTGGTACCGGTAGCCTACCTTTGCGTGGGTTTCACCGATCTTTTCGCCTCTGAGCCAGAACTCAAGACCGCCGGATGGCTGCCCCAGATACCAACGAACGACCTGATCTTTTATGACCGTTGGGGCCAGACCCAGGGACCCCAGTGATAAGGTCCTTTCTTTTCTTTTTCATCCTGGCCCTTTGCGCGGTCCCCAGAGCGCAGGAACCTTTCCCTCACCGGGTCATTTCCATGTCGCCCAACTTCACCGAGATCCTTTACGACATGGGGGCCCAGGACCGCATTGTTGGCGTGACCGACTTCTGCAAATATCCTCCCGCGGCGAGGAAAAAGGAAAAGGTCGGGGGTTTTTATAACCCCAACATCGAGATGATCGTGTCGCTGAAACCCGATCTGGTCTTGATGCTTCCCTTCCATGGCCAGACCATCACGACCTTGGAGCATTTAGGCATCCCGGTCCTGGTCCAGGATGACTCCAAGATCCAGGATGTGCTGGACACCTACGACCTATTGGGCAAACGCTTGGGGCTGGAAGCCGAGGCCCTTCAGGCGAGAACGCGTTTGGAAAAAAGACTGGCCCTGGTCCGAAAGAAAGCGGGGACCCGAAAAGAAGTCTCGGTCCTTTTCGTGGTGGGACACAATACGGACGGCCTTCAGCAGATCTACGCGGCGGGGGACAAATCGTTCGTGGACGAGATCCTGCGACTGGCGGGGGGCAAGAACATCCTGCGGGGAACGGCCGCGCCCTATCCGTTGGTCTCCAAGGAAGATCTGTTGAAAGAGGACCCGGATGTCATCGTGGATTCCATGCCGGGTGATGAGGCCACGAAGGAAACCATCCAGAAGGCCAAGGATTCCTGGGCCGAGCTTTCTTCCTTGAAAGCCGTGCGAGAGCATCATCTCTATTTCATGACCCAGGATGAGTACTTGATCCCGGGACCGACCATGCTGGGACTGGCCGAATACCTCTCGAAGGTCTTCGATGAGGCCCAAAAGTAGTATTGCGTTGACTTTGGTTTTAAAGAGGAGTATCTAAGCCACATAACTCAAGGTGTTTGGGAAGCCAGTGAGAATCTGGTGTGAGGCGCGAATGGACCGAAAGGCCCTTGTTGGAGCGCCGAACATGCCGTCCTCCTTAAGATCCGGAAGACGGTACGCGGACCCGCCACTGTGAGGGGCGCTGTTCTTTTCTTCCGAGTCACTGTCCTTGAAAAGGGATGGGAAGGCCGGAAGGTCGTATGCCCCAAGCCAGGAGACCGGCCTTGAGAAATCTTCGAATGCTTCTTCGGGAATAAGAAGCGGAGAGTTAAGCCCATTCCGGTTTTCCTCCCTGCAACCCCTCCTTGATGAGCGTTCGGCCTCGAGGTGTGGGCTCATGAATCGAATTTCAAGTCGTGGACGTGTTTTATCTTTGGTCTTAGTTCTTGGCGGCATTGTTTCTCCCCCTTCGTTCCTTTGGGCCGATCCCCTTTTACCAGAGTCGACGGGTAATACCCTGACGGTCGAGTCCCAAGCCAATACCTCTTCCGCCCAGTTCGGCGTGGCCATGCCCGAAGTGGTCGTGAGTACCAACCGCCTGGATACGCCCTTGAGCCAAGTGGCCAATTCGATGAGCGTCATCACCGCCAAGGATATCGAGCAAAAACAGGCGAGCACAGCCCTGGACGCGCTCCAGGGAGTTCCGGGCTTGACCCTTCTTGTGAACGGCGCTTCCGGAGAGAACTCCTCCCTCTTCATCCGCGGCGCCGACGCGGGACATTCGCTGGTCCTGGTGGATGGGATCCCCATGAACAATCCTATCTCGACCGACCGGTCCTTCACTGATTTTGATCAGTACTTCCTCGAGGATGTCAGCCAGATCGAGGTGGTACGGGGTCCGATGAGCACGGTCTACGGAACCAACGCCACGGCGGGGGTCGTGAACATCATCACCCAGAGGGGGGACGGGCCCCCCAAAGGCTCTCTCCTGTTGGAAGGCGGGGCGTATGACACTTTCCGCGAGTCGGCGACCGCTTCGGCGGGGGACAAGAGCGTCAATTACTCCCTATCCGCTTCCCGTTATGAAACGGATGGTTTCCCCTCGGCGGATAAAGCCCTGGGCAATACCCTCAACGACTCGGACGAGAACACCACCGCTTCCTTTCGATTGGGGATTTTGCCTTCCTCCGACTTGGACAACCATGTTTACGTTCGTTATATCCAATCCAGGACCAATCTTCCCTCACAAGGCGGGGCGAATGGGGATGATCCCAATTATTTCGTGAATGAACGGCAGTGGGTGGTGGGAAGCCAATCCAATTGGAAGCTCCTGGACGGTCAATGGGAACAGGTTTTGGGAATGTCCTATACGAACGATCTGCAAGTTTATACCGACGATTTCAGTTCCTACGCGAACTCGCACTATGAGCGGGGAGCCCTGGAGGGACAATCGGCCCAGATCAATTGGCAAAACAATATCAACCTCTGGAAGGGCGAAACCCTGGCGGCCGGGATACAGGAACAGGAAGAGTGGGGCCGGGAGGATGATACGGCCGATTTCGGTTATGGACTCTCGGATACCTTGATCGACCGAACGACGACCACGGGCAGTTATTTCATCGAGAGCCAGACCGCTTTATTGGACAGGCTTTTCGCCACACTGGGCGGCCGGTTGGACGCGGTCAGTTCCTTTGGGAGCCAATATACCTATCGGGGCGCGGTCGCTTATTTCGTCCCGGGGTTGGAAACCAAGTTGAAGGCGACCTATGGCACGGGATTCACCGCGCCTTCGATCTACCAGCTTTATTCCCCCTATGGCAGCGCCAGTTTGCGGGCCGAGACCAGTGAGGGATGGGACGCGGGATTCGAGCAACCATTCCTGGGTGGCGCGATCAAGGCGGGGGCGACTTATTTCCATAACGATTACACCAACTTGATCGATTATGAGAATACAGCCACGCCTCCCTATGGGGAATATTTCAATATCGGGAAAGCCCGGACCGAAGGGTGGGAAACTTTCGCTTCCGCCAAACCGATCACGGACCTGGAAATAAGGGCCGACTATACCTATACCTGGGCTTTCGACGAGCAAACCGGGAATGCACTCTTGCGCAGGCCCCAGAACCAGGCCGATTTCAGCGCTTCATACCAATGGAGAGGGGCTCATATAGGATTCAATATTCTTTATGTCGGGGACAGGCCGGACGAGGCCTTCTTAAATTACACCTCCACACCCGTCACCTTGCCTTCCTATACCCTGGTGAACCTGATGGCTGCCTATGACATCAACGCCAACCTCAAACTCTTTGGCCGGGTGGACAATTTATTCAATACGATTTATGAGGAAGTCTATGGATATGGGACTCCCGGAATCTCCGCTTACGCGGGAACCAAGGTCTCTTTCTAAAGTTCTCGGAGTCTTTGGTCCATCAATTGGAATAGTTTGGGATGGATGCCTAAAGGAGGCGCTAGGCGGACTTGGATGGCCGGGTTTTGGAGGGAATACAGACGCGTTCTTTTCGAGATCCGGTCGACCAAAGAACCTTTAAAAAGCAGGTAGGGCGCGATCAAAAGCTTCTGAGGTTTCTGGGCCGCTAGGGTTGAAAGACTTTCCTCGAAGCTTGGCCTGGATACATCGAAAAAACAATGTTGGACCTTCTTGAAGTCCCCTTTTTTTCGGAGGATCCCGACTATTTTCCGGAAGTCCTTTTGCGCGGATAGTTCCCTGGCGCCCCGCCCCACGACCAAGATTTGGTTTTGTGAGAAAGTCCTTTTTTTCAATCCAACCCTTTTCATTAATAATTCCGCCATCAAAGGTTCAGGCCCCAATTCTTTGGCCAGTTTCACCCGGACCTTGGGATGGCTCATTTTGAATTCCTTCAGGATCTTAGGGATGTCCCTTTTCATGTGTCCCGCGGCGAATAGGAAGAGCGGAAGGATGAGTATCTCGTTGGTTCGTTTTGCGAGAGAACCCAAGGCTTGGGGGATGGAAGGTTCGGCCATTTCCAGGAAAGCGTAGGCGATCCACCATTTCGGGCGACGGCGGCCATACTGTCGGACCATTCGCTTGAATTCGTTGAGGGCGGAACTTTCTCGGCTTCCATGGCCGATGATCAAGACCGTTTTTTTCGGATTCATTTTAAACGAAGGATAGACAAGCGAGGAAAAGGAGGGCGACCTCGGTCAACTCGATCGTGGCGCCCAGGCCGTCGCCGGTGAGTCCCCCGATGCGGTTTTTCGAGACCGAGGATATGACCATGGACACGGCCAACGCGATACCCAGGAGCCAAAGGAAGTACCAGCGGAACCACGGGATCAGCGCCGAAAGGAACAATAAGGATAAGAGGAAGCCTGGAAAGGAAAGCCCGAGGACGAGGGAACCCAGGCCATGGTCCCCTTTGGGCGGTTTGGAGATGAAACAGGAGACCACCGCGGCGAAACGAGCCCCGGCGGGGATGGCGATGAGCCACTTCCACCCATCCGTCTTGGTGAACAGGTGTTCCAAGAGGACGTATTTGGAAATGAGGACCAGGACGATGCCGACGGCCCCGTAGACCCCGAGTGTGGAACCTTTCATGATGCGGCGGCGTTCCTTCGGGTCTTTCCCCCCGAACCAACCGTCCAAACAATCCCCCAGACCGTCCAGATGGAACGCCAAGGTCAACAAGACCCAGAGGATCAAGGTTAGAAGGGCCTGCAGGTTGTTAGGGAGAGGACTTTTCCAGACCAGGGCTAACAGGGCCCCGATGAGCCCGCCGGCGAGAGGATAGAAGATGACCGAATTTTTCATATGACCGGAAGTTCCTTTTCCCGAAGGGAAAGGGAGACAGGTGAGGGTTGAAAGGGCCATGAAAAAAGATTTCATTCAAAACCTTTCAATGGTGGGAGAAGGGAGGTCAGTCCTCGCTTTTCCTCTTTTCGATATTGTGCCGTGGATAGGTCTTGGATCTTTTGGTCTTGGTGGGTACCTTGGCGCTCTCGAAGGTCGCCATTTCGGCGTGGGTTTTCAAGGCCGATTCCAGGATATTCAATGCCAAGGCCCCGCCCGTTCCCTCGCCCAAGCGCATCTTCAAATTGAGCAGGGGCTTCACGTCGAGCATATCCAGGAACTTGGAATGTCCCGGTTCCTCCGAACGGTGGGAGAAGAACGAGTACTCTTTCACCCTTGAATTGAGGCGGTAAGCGACCAGGAAAGCCGCCGAGGTGATGAATCCGTCCACCACGATGGGGATGCGGTTCTTGGCGCAGCCCATGACCACGCCGGTCAAGGCGGCGATCTCCAGGCCTCCCAGGCATTGAAGGGCCCGCAAGGGATCGGAAGCGTCCACGTTGTGGCGGCGGAGGCCTTCCTGGATGACCCGGCACTTCACCAGCCATTGGGTCCGGTCGATGCCGGTCCCGAAACCGGTCACATCCTCCACGGCGCAGGGAAGCAAGGCGGCCATCAGGGCGGCGGAGGAGGTGGTGTTGCCGATCCCCATTTCACCCAAGACCACCCAGCGGATCTTGTCCTTCTTGGCCTGGTAGGCCAGACGCAGGCCGATCTCCAGGGCCTTATCGCATTGGGCCTCGGTCATGGCGGGCTCCACCTTGAAGTTCCTGGTCCCCATGGCGATCTTGGCTAAGATGAGCTTGTGGGTCTTGGGAAGCTCGGCCGCGACGCCAACATCCACCACCTGGATTTCGGCCCCCGAGTGGCGGGCCAAGGCGTTGATGGCCGCCCCGCCTTTAAGGAAGTTCAACACCATCATAGGAGTGACCGCGGAGGGAAAGGCGGAAACGCCTTCGGCTGTGACCCCGTGGTCGGCGGCGCAGAGGATGACCCTTTTCTTGCCCAGTTTGGGGATGACCTCGCCCGTGATCCCGGCGACTTGGATGGCGATATCCTCCAAGCGGCCCAGGCTGCGGGCCGGCTTGGTCAGTTGTGCCTGCCGTTTGGCCGCGGCTTGCATGACTTTTTGGTAGAGAGGCGGAATGGAAATAAAAGTTTTCGGCAGGCTCATGAATCTCCCCTTGAATGAGGCTTTCGACGGACAATTTTTACCATATTAAGAGCGGCGGCACACCTTTTAAAAGAGTCGAGAGGGGTAATGGTTTAAAGACCCTTTTTACGCAGGATCTTTTGGTAACGAGGGGTGTGGATCTCCCGGGGGGAAGGCTTCAATGGGGATAGCCAGAACCCGTCCCGGGTCTTGGATTTCACCAACTGGCTCAGCAGCCTGGCCCGGTGGCGGTAGGAATAATCCAGTTGTTTCTGGACCCAATCCCGTGACTTGCCGCTTCGGATGGACCAGAGAAGATAATGGGAGACCAGGGTCTTGAAAGAGAACCGGGTCTGCCACAGACCCACCAAGGCATTGTTCTCTTCGGGAGTGAAACTCGGTTTCTTGCCGAACTTTTGGTAGAACCGCAGGAAATTTTTCTCGAAGGAATCCTTGGGATATTTTTCCTGGATCTCCCGCCAGGAATGGCGAAGCTTCACCGATTTTTTTGAGTAACCCAGGCTCAGGAAGTGGCCCTGGATGGTATTGCGGTGGATCTGAAGGGCGTCGGCGGTCCGTAGGATGTTACCGTCATAGACGACGAACCAATGGAGGAAATAATGACGCTCCAATTCGTTGGGGAACAGACCCCGCTTCCAAAGCTTATCCAGGGCGGAAAGACCCTGGGACCATTTCGCGCGGGGGATAGAACGAGGAGGTTTGAAGGACACGGTGGACTCTCTGTGCACAATTTTTAACCTAGCGAAGATGGTTTTAGTTTCCCAGCTTCAAAAAATATTTTCAAGTTTTGTAAAGATTATTATTTTAATTTTTGGGGAATGCCGGCGGTCATGAGAATAACTTGGCTGGCAATGGACGCGGCCCTTTGATTGAAGGTCCCTTGCAAGTCCCGGAATTGTCGGGCCAATAAGTTTTCAGGAACGATCCCCAAACCGACCTCGTTGGACACAACACGAAGGCGACCCTTCATTTTTGGGATGGTTACCAAAAAGTTATCGAGAGTCCGAAGCGCGTCGGGGACATTCAGGGCTTCCCCGCCGATCCCGCACAAGAGGTTGGAGATCCAAAGGGTCGCGCAATCCAGGACGATGAGACCTTTCTCCTCGACGGCGCATTTTTCCAATCGGTCCGTCAGATGATAGGGCTCCTCCACCGTCCGCCAACTCGCGTCCCGTTCGGCCCGATGCCGCTGGATGCGGTCGGTCATTTCCTGATCGGCCGCCGAGGCGGTGGCGAGGAATATTTTGGATGAAAAGAATTCGTCCGCGTCCTGGCGCAGGGCGTGGCGGGATTTTCCCGATCGAGCCCCGCCGAGGATGAGTTCTATGTGCATGATGGCCTTTGTACCACTAGGGCTAGCATCCGCCAAGGGATGGAAGGCGTTTATCATGAAGAAAAGCCAAATCTTTGGCAAGGATTCGTTGACGCTGTTGTCACCCTTCAGTTAAAATGGCGCACTTTTTCAACGTTGTCTTAATATCAATCAAGGGTTCCCTCGCGGGGCCCTCCAAAGGAAAGATTAAGTTTTATGAAAAGGACCTTTCAACCCAACAAACGTAAACGCCAAAAAGTTCACGGTTTCCGCAGCCGGATGAAGACCGTCGGTGGCCGGCGAGTGTTAAGCTCCCGCCGCAAGAAAAGCCGTTTACGGGTCAGCGTCCAATAATCGGACGCTGGAAGGGTTCAATATGCCGCGGTTTTTGAAATCTGAGCGGCTGAAGCGGTCCGTAGAATTCAAGGCGGTTTTTCAGCAATGCCGCAAGTTGGAAGATAAGAATTTAGCGTTTTATGTTCAATTCAGCGAGGACGCGGGGCTAAGAAAATTCGGGGTTTCATTGGGACGGGCCTTAGGCAAGGCCCACCTTCGGAACCGGCTCAAGCGGCGTCTTCGGGAAATTTATCGGGTGGAAAAAGAGCGTTTCCGTGGGGGCTATCAAATCATACTGTTGCCCCGGCGTGGTAGCGCGGACCGTACCTTCGAAGAGTTGAGACATTCCTTTCTCTCACTTTCGACCAGGGCGGGCCTCTTCCCCCGGATGGGATAATCGGGATTTTAGAATGGACAAACTTTTGAAGCAGGGGCTTTTACTTTTATTGAAGGGGTATCAGCTGATGATCTCGCCTTACCTACCCCCCTCTTGCCGGTTCACGCCCACCTGCTCGGAATACACCCGCCAAGCCGTCGTTCGTTATGGTGCGTTGAAGGGCTTCGCCATGGGTTTAAAACGTTTGAGCCGTTGCCATCCCCTCTCATCCGGAGGATTCCACCCCGTTCATTAAAGATCAACTCGGGGGGATCGTTTGGATAATCAAGGCCGTCTCGTCGTCTTCTTAGTTCTTTCCATGCTCATTCTGGGGCTGTCCAGTTATTTCATGCCGGCCGTCGTTCCGCCCAAACCGGCGCCCACGGCGACCCCGCAAACCCAATCCTCCGCCAATCCGACCCTTAGCGCCCCTTCGATCGTTACCCACGCGTCTTCGGGGATGACCCACAAGGTCCCGGCGGCCCGGAAGATCGAGGCTGTTCCCGCCGCGACGGTCACCGTCGAGACCGACGATTACATCGCCACCTTCTCCAATCAGGGCGCGGTCCTGACCGGTTTTCAATTGAAGAAATACTTGAACCGGGAGGCTGGTCACAAACCCGTTCAACTGGTGAACACCGATCCGGACCGGATCAAACCATTTTCCTTGACCTACGCGCCCCTTCCCTCGATCAACCAGATGAGCTTTCAAGTGGACGGTTCGGATAAAAAGTTGACCAAACCGGGAGAGCAGACCGAACTGGCCTTTAAGACCGTGGGTGAGAATGGGACGGTCATCACGAAGAAGTTCAACTTCAAGAACGGCAGCTACCTGATCGATTTCGATGTGACCGTTTCCCAGACTGGATCTTCCCAACTTTCCGAATCCACTTTGGGCATCCAATGGGCTGATACCCTTGGCAAGGAAGAGGCCACTGGAACCCAATCCCGTGTCCAAGGATACCGGGTCGCCACCTATAGCGGTGATCACCTGGCCAACGAGGGGATCAAGAAAGCGCAAGAGAGCGTTGAGATACCCGCCCCGATCACCTGGACAGCCTTGGCCAATCAGTTCTTCATGGCGGCGATGATCCCGGACCCGGCCTCGGGCGGCGCCTCGGTCAAGGTCTTGAGGGATTTCAATGCCTATAAGACGCCCACCGAAGAGGACCCGAACCCGGGTTTGGACCCGAAGAATTTCGATCCCCGTCCCATTCTGGTCTTTTCCGGCCAGGCTTTGAGGTCGGGCGAGAGCTTTCAACGAAAAGGCCAGGTTTTCGTCGGTCCCCAGGATTATTCCCTGCTGAAAGGTTTGCACCTGCAGTTGGAGAACGTGGTGGATTTCGGGATGTTCGGATTCATCAGCGTGTACATGCTGGAGCTCTTGAAGTGGTTCTTCACCCTGGGACACAACTGGGGCGTGGCCATCCTCCTGCTTTCCATCTTCATCAAGCTGGTGCTCTGGTTCCCCACCCATTCCAGCTACAAGAACATGTACATGACCCAGCAAAAAATGAAGGAGTTGCAGCCCAAGCTGGAGGCCCTGAAGCGCAAATATCCGGATGACAAGCAGAAACAACAACAGGAGACCATGGCCCTTTACCAGACAGCCGGGGTGAATCCCCTGGGCGGATGCCTGCCCATGTTCCTGCAGATGCCGGTTTTCTTCGCCCTTTACGCCACCTTGTCCCACAGCATCGAGCTGCGGGGATCCCCTTTCCTTTGGGTGTCCGACCTGACCCTGAGGGACCCGTTCTATGTACTTCCCCTCCTGATGGGCGTCTCCATGATCGTCCAACAGAGGGTGTCGGGCCAAGCCGCGACCCAAGCGGCCGGGCAACAAAAGTTTATGATGTGGTTTTTCCCGATATTCTTGACGTTCATCTCTTTTCAGTGGCCTTCGGGACTGCTGGTTTATTGGGTGATCACGAACTTGCTGTCGATCGTCCAGCAAAAGATCGTTAATCGGGAAATACAAAAAGCCAAGAAGAAAGAAGAGGCGTAATACCATGAGAAATTTTTCGAATCAGAACAGCGGCAAACCAGGATATGGAAAGCCCAGCGGCAACAGCGGCGGATATAACCGGGAAAGCCGCCCCAGCGGCGGCGGGTACCGTGGCGGCAACCGGTCGGACAACAGGCCGGATCGAGGGGATAATCGCGGAGAACGCAGGCCATCCAGCGGCAATTATCGGCCTTCTTCCTCCACTTCCAGGCCTTACCAATCCAGGCCCCGAAATGACAGGCCGGAACGCCATGAGCGCAGCGAGGGTCATTATTCACCCCGGACCGGCGGGTCTTGGGTGGAAGTCACGGGCCGAAGCGTCGAGGAAGCCATCGAGGCGGCTGCCCGTCGTTTCAACGTCAATACGGACGCCTTGAAGACCGAGGTGGTGGAGGAAGGGGCCAAGGGGTTCCTGGGTATCGGGTCCAAACCGGCCAAGGTCAAGATATCCCTGAAACCTCAATCGGTCGCGCCCTTTGCCGAAGGGGTCTTGAGCCGCATCCTTCGGGGGATGAGCTTCCCTGATACGGTGAAGATCCAGAAAGATTCGGACGGCAACCCGGTTTTGAACATCCAGGGCCCTTCCGGCGGCACCTTGATCGGGCGTCATGGCCATACTCTGGAAGCCCTACAGTATCTGGTTTCCAAGGTCGTTCAGCGGATGACCGGCGATGAGAAGACCATCATCGTGGTGGACGTCGAGAATTACCTGGAACGTCAGAAAGATAAATTGCGCGAGTTGGCCGTGAACCTGGCCCAGAAGGCCCGTGAGACAGGGACGGAGATCCCCATGAGGCCCATGAGCTCCAAGGACCGCCGGGTGGTGCATCTGGCCCTGAAGGACCATGAGCATGTCACGACCGAAAGCCGAGGCGAGGGTTTAAGGCGCAAAGTCGTTATCGTGCCCAAGGTCAAAGCGGTAGTTGCCCCACCAGCGGAAGCAACGGCCGCCACTGAAGCCGTTGGAAACACGGCTCCGGTCCCGGAAGCCGTCCATTCGGACGCGCCGGAAGAGACCTGGTCAACTCCAGAACCCGGAAACAAGGCTCCCGTTGAAAGCCAACCGGTCGCGGTGAAGGATGAGGCTCAACCGGAGCCGGGGAATACCGTTCCGCCCGTTCCGGAAGTGGATGATTCCATCGGCAATCGGGTTTAATCCGCCGGACCTGTTCAAGGCCTTCCCCTTTTGGGGGAAGGCCTTTTTTGTTTCAAAACCTTTCCCGAGCCACTGTGATAAATTAGTTCCCTATGTACCAACTTGAAGACACTATCTGCGCCATAGCCACCCCTGCCGGGGAAGGCGGGATTGGCATCGTCCGGGTCTCGGGTGATAAGGCATTTGATATCAGCGGACGCCTTTTCCCCCCCTTGATGACCCATGACAAGAAACGGCAGATCCTTATAGGAAGGTTCCAGGATCCAGCGACAAACGAGATTCTGGATGAGGGATTGGTCTTGGTCATGCCATCGCCCAATAGTTATACCGCTGAGGATGTGGTGGAATTCCACGCCCATGGTAGCCCTTCCCTTTTGGCTAGGATGATGGACCTCTTGGTGGGCCAGGGGGCCCGCCAGGCTGAACCGGGCGAATTCACCTACCGCGCTTTTATCCATGGCCGGTTGGATATGACCCAAGCGGAAGCGGTCGAAGCGCTGGTCTCGGCCAAGGGAGAGGCGGCCAGAAGGCAGGCCTTAAGGCAATTGACCGGGGGGTTGGCCTCCCATTTGGAACCGATGGAAGAGCTTTTAAAATCGCTCTATTTAAAGGTCGAGGCACGACTGGAATTTTCCGAAGATGGGATTGCCCCCCTGGATCGCTCAAAATTTAATCTCGAGGTGAAAAGCGTCCTTCAAGGTCTTACGAAATTGTCGGAAAGTTATGAACAAGGAAAAGTCCTCAGGGACGGGCTGACAATCGCCCTGGTGGGTCCGCCCAACGTCGGCAAGTCGAGTTTGTTGAACCGGATTTTGGGAATGGATCGAGCGATCGTAACTCCTTTGGCCGGCACGACTCGGGACGTGGTGGAAGGAGAGATCAAGCTGAAGGGCGTCAAGGTGCGATTTTTCGACACGGCTGGGATTAGGGAATCCTCCAACGTTGTGGAGGAAGAAGGCATAAGACGCAGCCAAAGAGTGATCCAGGAAGCGGATGTGGTTCTTTGGGTGGTGGATGCCATTGCATATAAGGAAGGGATAGAACAATTCCAGGCCTTATCCCTGCCCTCCGATAGGACGTGGATCATGATCAACAAGGTTGACTTGATCGAAGACCGAGGGGGCATCAGGGTGCAGAAAATGGATCGACCGACCGACCGCCAATTGTTCGTTTCGTGTTTGACAGGTGAGGGCTTTCCTCAATTGATGAACTTAGTGGAAGGGATGATCCAAACATCGCTGGTTGGCGATGATATTGTTTTGACGAGCGGCCGACATCGTAAGGAAGTAGACAAGGCCTGTAGTTCCTTGATGGAACTTCAGACACTGATCAATAACGATAGACCCATGGAACTTTGGGCCGAGGAGATCAAAAGTGCCGCCCTTGCCATTGGGCGCATCCGCGGAAGGAATCTTCCTGTGGCGGCTTTTGAGGAGATATTCAACCGGTTTTGTATCGGAAAATGAACAAAAAATGTCTCTAAAAGATTATATTGGAAGTTCAAGATGTCTTAAATGGAAACGCCCTTTCAGAATCTTTCCTCACGCTTGCCACCCCCCTTTTTTGAAATGGAATTTGGATCAACCCATAACAATTCTTTATTGAATAATGGCCGGATAATTGAGAAGCAAACGAGCATTAACAAGCTTAAAAAGAACAAAAAATGTCTAAATAAACATTTTCTGCTATATTGAATTAACCCTCTAAAACGCAAAGAAAACAGCCTGTTTTTTTGAATGTTCCACGTGGAACAAACAAGACCTCGTCCTCCTATTGGTGCCAGATGGGGTGACGTTGAGTCGTGATAAGACTTGTGATATAAACACGAACCATTCTTTTCATGGAAAGGCTCGAGTTGTCTGTCAGCTCCTCAAAATTTGATGTAATCGTTGTTGGTGCCGGTCACGCGGGTTGCGAGGCGGCGCTTGCCTGTGCCCGAATGGGATTGGCCACAGCCTTGATCACCATGAACCCAGATACGGTAGCCAAGATGAGTTGCAACCCGGCGATAGGGGGACTGGCCAAAGGACATTTGGTTCGGGAAATCGACGCGCTTGGCGGGGAGATGGGAAAAACAGCCGACTCCACCTCGATCCAATCACGATTATTGAACCGCACTCAAGGCCCGGCAGTCTGGGGGATCCGTGCCCAATGCGATAAGGAACTTTATAACCAACGGATGCGAGAAACCGTATTAGGACAGTCCAGGCTTTCCGTCAGACAAGCGATGGTCGAAAAGTTGATCGTTGAAAAAGGTGTCGTGATGGGCGTGACCACCCAATATGGTGAGGAAATTAGATCCAAGGCCGTGATCATCACCACGGGAACGTTCCTGAATGGTCTGATGCACATCGGAGAGACCAAGATCGAAGGTGGACGAACCGGTGAATTATCAGCCAAGGGATTATCGAATCATCTAAAAGAATTGGGATTCGAAGTCGGAAGACTAAAAACGGGAACCAATCCCAGGGTCAGACGAGGTTCCATCGATTTTTCTAAAACCGAGGAGCAATTAGGAGATCCAAACCCGGTCCCCTTCTCTCATTTCACTACAAACTTTCCACTCCAACCCCAAATAGCCTGTTACATCACCTATACCAATGAAAGAACCCATCAAGTTATCAGGGACAATATGTCCCGTTCTCCTCTCTATTCAGGCAAGATCAAGGGCATTGGACCGCGATACTGTCCTTCTATTGAAGACAAGATCGTCAAATTTCCCGATAAGATCCGTCATCAGATATTCCTGGAGCCGGAAGGATTGTCCTCCAACGAGTTTTATTTGAACGGGCTTTCCACTTCCTTGCCGCTGGATGTCCAGTATGCCTTTCTTCACACCATTCCTGGGTTAGAGCGGGCGGAAATAGTGCGTCCTGGTTACGCGGTTGAATATGACTTTGTACCGCCTACCCAGGTGACCCATACACTTGAGACCCATCGAGTGAAGAATCTATTTCTCGCTGGCCAGATCAATGGAACCTCGGGATATGAGGAAGCCGCCGCGCAGGGGTTATTAGCAGGAATCAACGCGGCCATGGTCATCAAGGGGTTGTCTCCCTTCCTTCTTTCAAGGACGGAGGCCTATATGGGGGTCCTCGTTGACGATTTAGTGACCAAAGGAACGGAGGAACCCTACCGTTTATTCACCTCCAAGGCGGAGTATCGGTTGCTCTTGAGGCCTGATAATGCCGACCTTAGGCTTATGGAGAAAGGGTTTGAGCTTGGATTGGTACCTGCGAGTTTCAGGGATGCCGTAATCGACAAGAAAGTTAAGATCGAAAAAGGCTTGAAAGCTTTCAGGACCAGGGTTTTGCCACCAGAAGCGGCGCCCAATGAGACGCTTAGAATCTCTGTGAATGATCGGGCGTTGCATTTGGACGAGATACTCCGAAGACCCTGGATGAAATATGAGGATCTCAGGCCCTTTTTACCGGATGACCTTCAAATGGAACCTGACGTCGCTTTTCAAGTCGAAGTGGAACTGAAATACGAGGGTTATTTCCGTAAACAACGGCAAGAAATGCAACGTCAAAGTCGTAATGAAAACCTGACCATACCCACCGAATTTTCCTATTTGGAAGTTGTTGGTTTTTCAAGAGAAGCCAAAGAGAAGTTGAACCGTATCCGTCCTGTCACCTTTGGTCAGGCATCTAGGATCCAGGGAGTCTCCCAAGCTGATTTGGCGGTCCTTCTATTGGCCATTAGCCGATTTTCCAGGCGACAAGCTGAAATCCAAGGAGAGCTATAATTTGAGTTTAAATACCAAGGATTTTCAGGAGGCCCTTGAGAAAGCAGGCCTTCTTTCCTACTTCACGAATGAGGGCTTATCAGCGCTGGTCGATTACACGAACAAGATGCTAACGATCAACGAGACACTCAATTTGACCCGATGGACCAAGGACGAAGATGTACTAAGGTTCCATCTTTTGGATTCGGCATATTCTCTTCCCTTGATCAAGCCTTTCCTGAAAAAAGACGCCTCTTGGCTCGACTTGGGGACAGGTTGTGGATATCCCGGGGTAGTCCTTCTAGCTGCCTTCCCTGAATTAGAGCTTTCATTAATGGATTCAGTAGGAAAAAAGATAAAGGCGGTTGAGGAATCCCTTCTAGAGACCCAATGGAAAACCCGATGCTTGACGGGACGTGCGGAAGAATTCGGCAAAAACCCCCAATACCGGGAAAATTGGGATGGGGTAGTGGCAAGGGCGGTTGCGGATTTTCCAGTGGTTTTGGAATATGGGTTACCCTTATTGAAACCCGGTGGATATCTTGTGAATTGGATGACCGAAGAACAAATGAAAACGGTGGATAAGTCCCAGACAGTATTAAGTGTTTTAAAAGCAAAGATTGTCAAAACTAGTCCTTATTCACTACTTGGATCCGATCAAACCAGATGGTATGTCCTTGTGGAAAAGTTGGGGAAAACTCCGGAGGGTTATCCAAGACCTATCGGCAAGGCGACAAAGCATCCAATCCAATAAATAACCTTCAACCAAAACATTGGAGCTGATTTAACGATTTTGTTCCACGTGGAACAGTTCGAACAAACCAACCAGGAAGAATTAAAGGTCCGTGAAGGGCCCCAAACAGACTTATTTTTTTGCACTATTATTTATGCTTTTTATTAAAAGATGTTTGAAATAGTAAGCAATATCAATAATTTTTAAATGTATTTCAAAGCACTAATTACTATAATAAGCCTACTTAATTCGAGGGGGTTCTTCATGACCTCCACCATAATCTTATTTTCAAAAAAATAGAACTAATGGCTCTTTGGATGCAAAAACAGCCCTAACTAAGCTGTTGGGGAGAGGGAATCCGAGACCTTTTGATCAATCCCCTTTCGTTAAATCTTCGCTTTGAGCGCACATTAATTAAAGAGGTCGATGAGTGCATGTCGGCTCGATGCGTCTTTCCCGTTTCCGGAACTATGAGGCGTTGGAGGTGGATTTCCACCCTCAGCTGAACCTTTTTCTGGGGGCGAACGCCCAAGGGAAGACGAATGTTTTAGAGGCTTTATTTTGTTTGTCGACCACCAAATCGTTCAGGGCTGCGGCTGACGAGGAAATGATCCAATTTGGGTATGAGTCGGGAGCGATCGAAGGAAATCTGTTCCGAGAGGAGGGCCAAGAAGCATTACTCCTTGAAATTAGAAAAGGGCGGAACAAATCCCTTTTTTTGAATGGGAAGAAACAAAAAAAATTATCGACCTTGTTGGGTCGCCTTCCGGCGGTTGTTTTTTCACCGGACGACCTATTTCTAGTAAAGGGAGGGCCATCCCTTCGACGGCGGTATTTGGACTTAACCCTTTACCAAGTGGATCAGATGTATCTGGGCCACCTGCAGCAATATGAACGGGCTTTGAAACAGCGCAATTCCCTTCTTCGTCAGAGGGTTGCCCAGTTAGAAAGTCAGTTGGCGGTTTGGGACATTCCGTTGGCGGAGCACGGTGCCGCGGTGATGTTGAAAAGGGCCGAAACAGCGGTAAGACTTTCCAAATTCGCGAGTCGGGCTTTGGAAGACCTCACCGGTGGGGTGGAAAGTTTTGAGGTCCGCTATGAACCCCAATTTCCTTTGGAAGATGGTGGATATTTAAAAGAGAGACTGCTTCAAGCACTGGAACAGGCTCGACGGGAAGAGATGGCGCGAGGATTGACGATCGTGGGTCCTCATCGGGATGATCTGGGCCTTTGGGTAAATGGAAATTTAATGCGTAAGTTCGGAAGTCAGGGACAGCAACGAACCGGTGCCCTGGCTTTGAAGTTGGCGCAGTTATCGTTGTTGAACGAGGAATGCCACACGGCCCCTTTGATCCTTTTCGATGATGTAATGGCGGAGTTGGACGAAAAACGTCAAGCGTTCTTTCTGAATCGGCTTCAACAAGGCGGCCAAGCGTTCTTGACCGGAACGGCGCCTGCTGATTTTACTGCGGCCGCCCAGAAAGCCAGGATCTTCCGGGTAGAGGAAGGAAAATTGATATTGGCCCAGGAAGGTCCCCGGGCATGAAGAAACGGAAAAAAAGACCTGAAGGTGGTTTGGTCGAGATCACGGAACTTTTAGAAGGCGCCCTTCAAACATTGGGAGTGAAAGGCGATTTTGAAAAGTCGCGGTTGGAAAAAAAATGCAGGGAACTGCTTGGACCAGAGTTCTCGAGGGCTTTGACTGGAGTGGAAATGAAGGGAAGGGTGATCCGGTTGGAATTCAATCATTCCATCTGGCTCAATGAAATGACCTTTCGAAAGGTTGACTTCCTTCAGAAACTCCAAAGGGAATTACCGGCGATGGGCGTGAAGTCGCTGGAGTTGTCCCTTTCTCGAAAATCAGCCACACGTTAGAAAAAATTTGTTTTAAAAAAGGATAACCCAGTCACATGGCGAAAAAAGCAGCTAAAAAAGCAAAAGCCGAAGCAGCGCCTAAGAAGGAAAAAGAAACCAAAATCGAAAAAACGGCGAAAGTCGCACCCAAGGCAGGGGATTATTCCGCGGGGAATATCACGGTCCTTGAGGGATTAGACGCGGTCCGTAAACGACCGGCCATGTATATCGGTTCGACTTCCGGAACAGGACTTCATCACCTGGTTTATGAGATCGTCGATAACTCCATCGACGAGGCCTTGGCTGGTCATTGCGATTCCATAGAAGTCGTCATCCATTCTGATAATTCCATTTCAGTGACCGACAATGGCCGTGGTATTCCGGTGGATGTCCATCCAACCGAGAAGATATCGACCCTTGATGTCGTCATGACCAAACTTCATGCTGGCGGAAAATTCGATCATCAAACCTACAAAGTTTCCGGCGGATTGCACGGCGTGGGCGCCTCGGTCGTCAACGCTTTATCCGAATGGCTGGAGATGGAAGTTCGCAGGGACGGGAAGATCTGGGGCCAAACCTATAAGCGGGGTAAGCCGGAAGGAAAAGTAAAAGCGATCGGTGAAGCTAAAAAAACCGGGACCAAGACCACATTCCTGCCAGATCGACAAATCTTCACCGAGACGGTTTATTCTTTCGACATCCTGGCCAAACGCCTAAGGGAGCTGGCCTTCCTCAACAAAGGCATCTATATCAAGTTGGCGGATGAGAGAGGCAAGGGAAAGGAAGCCATATTCCAATTCAATGGCGGAATCATCCAGTTCGTGAAGGCACTGAACGAGAACAAAGAAGTCCTGTTCGCGACGCCCCTTTATTTTGAGAAAGAGAACGACAAGGTCATGGTAGAGGTGTCGGTCCAGTACAACGACTCCTACGCCGAGAATGTGTTTTCTTTTGTCAACAATATCAACACCATTGAGGGAGGCACCCACTTACAAGGGTTCCGGTCATCGCTCACCCGCACCATCAACGACTACGCTAAAAAGAATTCCATGATCAAGGATTCAGACCCGCCCATCTCGGGTGACGATGTCCGCGAAGGTCTTACGGCGGTCATATCGGTCAAGGTTCCCGATCCACAGTTCGAGGGTCAGACCAAGACCAAGCTGGGGAACGGGGAAGTGGAAGGTATCACGCGCCAGGCTTGTAACGATGGGTTTGGGACATTTTTTGAGCAAAATCCAACAGTGGCCAGGCGCATCGTCAACAAGTGCTTGATGGCGGCCAAGGCCCGTGAAGCGGCCCGTAAGGCCCGGGACCTGACCCGCCGAAAAGGAGCGCTGGAAATATCCTCCCTGCCGGGCAAACTGGCCGATTGCCAGGAAGAGGACCCGTCCCGAAGCGAGCTTTACCTGGTAGAGGGAGATTCGGCCGGCGGCTCGGCCAAGCAGGGACGAAATCGAAAGTTCCAAGCCATCCTGCCCCTCAAGGGGAAGGTCCTGAACGTTGAGAAGGCTCGTATCGATAAGATCCTGAACAATGACGAGATCCGGACCCTCATCACTGCGATGGGCACTGGCATCGGAGAAGATGATTTCAATGTTGAAAAAGCCCGCTACCACCGCATCATCATCATGACGGACGCGGATGTGGATGGTTCCCATATCCGAACCCTGCTATTGACATTCTTCTACCGCCAGATGAAACCCCTACTGGAGCACGGGTATATTTATATCGCTCAGCCGCCCCTTTATAAGGTTAAGCGTGGGAAGAAGGAGCTGTACCTGCAAACCGACGCGGACATGACCCGTTTCCTTCTGCAGGAAGGCATGGAGGGAGTGCGTTTGCACCGGCTAGGTCGCGGAAAGGCACGTTCCGAGTTCCCCCAGGAAAAGCTCAAGGACCTGGTCTCGGACCTGGTTCGGTTGGAATCCATCGCGGCGGCCCTTAAAAGGGCCGGGCTGAACCTACGTGAATTTCTGGAAGCTCTCACCGGAAAGAAGAAAAAGCCCCTTTATGAGATCGAAAGCCCACTTGGTATCCAGCACGCCTATACCGAGGGCGAGAAAGATGAAATGGTGGAGAAGGCGAAACAAAAGATCAAGGACATGAAAAAGGCCGCCGAAAAGGGGAAACAAGTCGATGAAGGCATGGACTTCGTTTACGACACTAGCCGCGATATCAAGGACATGATCCGGGTGAAGGCCATCCGCGACATGGCGGAGGTCAAACAGCTGGAGGACATCCTTAAGCGCATGGAAACCCGAAGTGTAGAGATCGACGAGCTTTTCCCCAAGGAAGAAGAAAAAGAATCCAAGGACGGCAAGCCTAAAGAAGTGAAGCCCCAGTACGCCATCCAGCATGGCGCAAGCGAATATTTCCTCGAGTCCATGTATGAAGTCGTCGAAAAGGTCAAGGATTTCGGCAAGGAAGGGCTTTCGATCCAACGTTACAAAGGCTTGGGTGAAATGAACCCAGAGCAATTATGGGAAACCACCATGGACCCGGAAAAACGCACGCTCTTACAAGTCAAGCTAGAGGACAGCGTGGAAGCGGATAAAACCTTCGATGTCCTCATGGGGGACCAGGTGGAACCCCGACGTAATTTCATCCAGACCTACGCTAAACAAGTTCGAAATCTCGATATCTAACCGACAAGGAAAATAACGAAAAATGGCACGACCGAAAAAAAGAAAAGATAACACACCCGAAGCGCCCGATCCTTCCAAGGAAAACGGGGAAGTCCCACCCAAGAAAGATATCCCGGCGGCCCCAACCGATGGCGGGGATGAGAACCGCGGACATATTGTTTCCACCGATATCGAAGACGAGATGAAGGATTCCTACCTCGATTACGCCATGAGCGTCATCGTAGGTCGCGCTTTGCCGGACGTTCGTGACGGTTTGAAACCGGTCCATCGCCGGGTCTTCATGGGCATGCATGACCTGGGGCTGACATCCCGCAAGGCTTATCGCAAATCCGCTAAAGTCACCGGGGATGTCACGGGCAATTACCATCCTCACGGCACCGCCTCGGTCTATGACACTATCGTTCGATTGGCCCAGGATTTCTCCATGCGCTATGTGCTCGTGGATGGGCAAGGTAACTTCGGGTCCGTGGACGGCGACCCGCCGGCGGCCGAACGTTACACGGAAGTCCGGATGTCCCCGCTAGCCGAGGAATTGCTCAAGGACATCGATAAGAATACGGTGGATTTTGTTCCCAACTACGATAACACCCGCGAGGAGCCGGTCGTTCTTCCTTGCGCTTTCCCCAATTTCCTGGTCAATGGAGCCCAAGGTATCGCGGTCGGTATGGCCACCAACGTCCCGCCTCATAATCTGGGCGAGGTCGTCGACGGTTTATTGCATTTGATCGACCACCCTGAAGCCACCGTCAAGGAACTAGTCCATTTCATCAAGGGTCCCGACTTCCCGACAGGTGGTTACATCCTGGGCCGGGAAGGCATCGTCGAAGCCTACAACACAGGCCGAGGTAGCGTCCGCATGCAGGCCAAAGCCGGTATCGAGACCGATAAAAGGGACCGCGAGCGGATCATCATCACCGAGATCCCCTACCAGGTGAACAAGGCCCAGCTCATCGAGAAGATCGCCGAGCTGGTACGCGACAAGAAAATGGAAGGGATCACAGACCTGAGGGACGAGTCCGACCGTGACGGCATGCGCATCGTCATCGAGGTCTCCAAGAACGTCAACGGCCAAGTCGTCTTGAACAATCTATTTACCCACACTTCGCTCCGCTCCTCCTTTGGCATCATCATGCTGGCCCTGGTCAACGGACAGCCCCGGGTCTTGAACCTGAAGGGACTGCTCCACCATTACTTAGAGCATCGTAAAGACGTGGTCATCCGCCGGACCAAATTCGAATTGGACAAGGCGGAGAAACGCGCCCATATCTTAGAAGGCCTGCGCATCGCGGTGGACAATCTGGATAAGGTCATCAAGACCATCCGGGCCTCCAAGAACAGCGAGGACGCTAAGAACGCCCTCATCAAGAACTTCGAACTATCGCCTATCCAGGCCCAGGCCATCCTGGAAATGCAGCTGCGCCAATTGACCAACCTTGAGATCAAAAAGATCGAGGAAGAATACAAAGAGATCATCAAGACCATCGAGATGCTCAAAGGCATCCTTTCTTCCGAGAAGAAACTCTGGCAAGTCATCAAGGACGAACTTACCGAGATAAGGACCAAATATGCGGACCCGCGCCGTTCCGAGATCATCGGCAAGGCGGAAGATATGAAGATCGAGGATCTCATCGAGGACGAGAGCGCGGTCATCACCATCTCCCACGCGGCTTACATCAAGCGTATGCCGGTAGACACTTACCAAAAACAACGCCGGGGAGGGAAGGGGATCACTGGTTCCACGGTCAAGGAAGAGGATTTCATCGAGCGTATGTTCTCCGCCTCGACCCACGACTATCTGCTCATCTTCACCAATTTCGGCAAGGTGCATTGGCTGAAGGTCTATGAGATCCCGGAGGCTTCACGTTACGCCAAGGGCACCGCGCTGGCCAATGTTTTGAAACTGGGGGAGAACGAAAAGATCTCCGCGGTTTTACCGGTGAAGGAATTCAACGACAAGAACAGCATCTTGATGGCGACCCAACAAGGGCTCATCAAGAATACGTCCCTCTCGGCATTCGATAAACCCCGGGCTGGCGGGATCATCGCCATCACTCTGGGCAAGGGAGACACTTTGGTCTCGGCCGAGATCACTGACGGCAAGCAGGACGTTCTGCTGGCGACCAAACAGGGCAAGAGCATCCGTTTCCCCGAAAAGCAGGTGAGGGAAGTTGGCCGGGCTGGAAAAGGCGTTAAGGGTATACGTCTTGGCAAGAATGACATGGTCATCGGCATGGAAGTGGTCAAGGAAGGCAAATGTCTCCTGACCGCTACCGAGAAGGGCTATGGAAAGCGCACCAAACTGACGGCCTACCGCCGGCAGGGTCGGGGTGGGAAGGGCATACTGAATATCAAGACTACCGCCAAGAACGGCTTGGCGATCAGCATCACTTCCGTCGGGGACGAGGATGAGATCATCGCCATGACGGCCTCGGGTAAGGTCATTCGGCAAAGGGTGAAGGAAATTAAGACCACGGGAAGGTTGGCCCAGGGCGTCCGATTGATTAAAATGTCCGATGATGACCGATTGGTCGCGGTCGTCAACGTGCCCAAAGAGGAAGAAGGAGAATCTAGTGAAAGGTAAATATTACCAGGCTCTCTTTCTCGTCGGGGTACTTCCAGTCCTTGGGCTGACAGGCTTATTTTTCTGGGCGATCCTGAACCAAGCTCCACAGCCATCACCGAAAGCAAGCATGGTCAATTCACCGGCCCTGTCGACCACGGTGGATTCCCTCCGCTCGGAAGTTCAGACCATCGCCAGTTCGCTCATTACCGCCATCAAAAAGACCCATGAGGATTTTCCATCCCTAACCGCCCATAACGGGGACGCGGACCTGGAGAATTTCAAATCCACCCATTCTGGCGTGTCGGGTATGGTGGTGATTTCCTTGGATGGCAAAGCGGTCAAGACCCTTCCACCCACTCCGGCTTTGGTGGAACCAGCTTACGGATCATCGGAAGAGTTCAAGAACATCGTTAACCATCTCAAGGAAAAGCCAGGACAGACCTACCAGTTCTATACCCAGCGCCTGGGATATCCAGCCTTTATCTTCGCCATCGACCTGCCCAACAAGACCATCGTTGAGGCGGCCTTCAACCTGGGGCAATTCTTCCGCCCCCCTGACCCAAAGAACGGAGAGATATTCCTTTTGGACGCCGGCTCAGGCCATTATTTCTACCATTCCATACCCGCCAAGATGTCCGAAACATTCAATCCCAACCAGGAACCCTGGCTTACAAAGGTCCAAACGGACTTAACCTCCCAGCAATCCGGGTCCTCTCTCTCTCCTCCCAATTCAGCGGCGGTTTACGCGCCGCTGGGCTTGGCTTCCTTCGGAGTGGTCCGTGTCGTTCCTTTCGCGTTGCTCCAACCTCCCTCGCCGGTCGAGACACCCACACCCAAACCGTCGCTCGCCAATCTACCGGAATTCATCCAGACACCAACGGGCATGGCTCTTTTCATCGGAGCCATCGTGATGTTGGCCTGGGTCTTCATAGTTGGGGCGGTCTTCTTCGGCCTCATCTTGAAGCCCCTACGGTCGGCTAACGCCTTGATCCTGAACGCGGCGGAGGGAAAAGGGCAGTTGACGCCAGAGGTCCTTAAAAAATTCGGTCAAGACGAAGTGGGTCAGGTGGTCCAAGCCTCCTCGATGCTCATCGAACGGATGGAGAAGGAAAAAATCGACGTTCTTTCCGAGAAAGAGGACGCGTTACGGAAAGCACGCACCCAGATAGAAGAAAAGACAAGGGAAGCCGCTGGTCAAGTCGGGGCAGCCCAGCAGCAAACCCAATCGGTCCGAAACGAACTGAACGAAAAAAACCAGTTATTGAACGACAAGCTTAAAGAACTGGACGCGCTCAAAGGCATGAGCGAGGGGTTGCGCAATCAGAACGAGCAATCCAAGACCGAGAATGCCAAGCTTAAAGGCCAAATTTCCACGACCGAGCAGGGCTTGGAAGAATTCAAGAAGAAATACAATGACGCCCAGGTAAAGTTCGCGGAGATGGAATCCAGGATGCTTCAGGCCGTCTCGGCTTCCTCGGCCATCCATGTATCCCAGGTCCGCGCAGCGGCCATCCGTACCATGGCGGAAGAGCTCAAGACGACATTGGGCATCATCAAGGGTTATGTGTCCTCGGCTTTGGGCACGGCCCAGGGCGGCATCAATGAGAAACAACAGGAATTCCTGGGCATGGTCATCAACCGGTCGGCCCGCCTTGAGAAATTCATCAACGATCTTTTGGACGTTTACCAGGTCGAAGTCGAAATGGAGGACGCCAAACGGGAAGAAGTCTCCCTGGCCACCGAGATCGAGGGATTGGCTTTCAATTTCCAGGCCCAAGCCGAGGTCAAGAACATCAAGATCAAAATCGACGCCAAACCCGATGTTCCCAAGGTCCCAGTCGTGCGCCGTCGTTTCAACCAGCTTTGGAACATTCTTTACCTACAGATCATCAAGGACGCCCCCCGGGGTTCAGTGGTCAATATCTCGGTAGAGACCATCGGCGACAACGTCAAAGTCACCGTGCCCGATCCAGGGTTGACCGTAGTGCCCGAGGCCCTGCCAAAACTTTTCGACGAGTTCTACGATCCAAAACATACGGCGTCGGCCCAATTGGCCGGTACAGGATTGAAGTTCGCCCTGGTGAAAACCATCTTGGGGGCCCATGGAGGCGGCGCGGTCGCTGAAAAAGGGGACCCTGGTACCCGCCTCATCCTGACATTCCCGACGAAGATAAAAAAACCAGGAGAGGTTCCGCCCTCTCCTGAGATCCCAACCGCTCCCGCGTCCACTGCCGCCCCGGCGGCAGGCGTAAAACCCGCGGGGATGACTTTCGGTATGCCCAAGAGCCCACCCATACCAGCACCAAGCGCTTCCAAGCCTGCCATGACCCCACCGGGGGCGACCTCGCCGCTCGGAGGTCCCAAGCCCATCAGCTTCGGAATGTCCAAACCAACCGGACCCATTCCAGGGGCAGTTACCCCCGGGGCGAAACCTGTTTCCCCAACTGGTTCTGGTGTTTTGGATTCCCTCATCTCAGGAAAAGTTCCTCCTGTCGGCGCGGCTCCGGTCAAACCGATGGGAACGCCCGCTCCCGGAACAACCCCCGCTATTCCCGGCGGGATGATACCGCCGAAACCGGCAGCACCTCCCGCACCCGGTGTTCCCTCGGCACCCAAACCGCCTTCTACCGGATTTTTGGACTCCCTGCTTGAAAAGAAGATCCCGACGACAGCTCCAGCGGCGGCCCCTGGGACCATACCGCCCAAACCGATCACGCCAGGGGGAATGGCGCCACCTCCAGCTCCGGCCGCCCCGAAACCTCCAGGCTTGACCCCTCCCGCGCCGCCTCTTAGCGCTCCCAAGCCCCCCACTGGGTCCGTTCCTCCTATGGGCGCTCTAAAGCCAGCGATCCCTATTGGCGGGATGTCAGGCGTATTGGATTCTCTTTTAGATAAAAAAATGGAGACACCTCCCATCACGGGTCCAGGCGCGCCCCCGCCCGCGGCCCCCAAGCCCCCAACGCCACCAGTCGTTCCTCCCGCGCCACCTGTTGGAGCCCCTCGCCCACCCCAGCCTCCGGGGATGAGCGCCCCTCCCATGCCGCCCAAAGTGGTTCCGACGACCCTGAAGCCATCGACGCCTCCAGCGGGCATGCTGGATTTGGATAACATGGATTCGGTGAAAACGGAAGATGACAAACCAAAACCACCAGCCCCCCCCAAAGCGCCTCCTCCTCCGGGAGTTCCACCGGGCGGGTTGGACGCTAGTCAATCGATCAAGAAAGATTTGAACAAAGAAGGTGAGGGTGAATTGATCGAGTAGATGGGTTGTTCAATAGGATGATGTGAAAAAAGCCCTGAGGATCTCAGGGCTTTTTTGTTTGGGGTCAGAAAAAAGCGTGATCAAGGATTGACCACACCAGGTACCGAACCCAGCGGATTGGGAGTTACCACAACCGTCGGTGTTCTGGTCAAAGTCATCGATCCCGCGGAGCTAATGGTCGATAGAGGAACGATCGAAGTCGCGGTTGGGGAGGCTGTCGATGTCGGAGTGGGAGTTTGTGTCGAAGCGACCCAAGGCGTAGCTTTCCAATCGAAAGCCGTATCCGAATAGGATAGGTCCACATTTGAGGATAGCTTCACCAGGTAATCGTGGAATTTTCCAGCCTGTGTCGGCTTCATGAGAGCCGGGCAGAATTGAACTTCCGAATTGTGAACGTTCAAAGGGATGATCTTTCCACCGGACCAATGATCCTTTGGATCATAGACCAATTCCAGGATGCCGCTGTCCTTGTTCGAGGTATAGGAACCAAAAGCGAAATTCCCGATGGAATAGGCGATGGGTTTCCCTTGGTAAACTTCCAAACCCTGCCAGATATGGGGATGAGCCCCGATGACGCCATCGGCGCCTGAATCGATGGCCAAATGAGCCAGATTGGTCTGACCATACAAAAGGCTGGTTTGTTTTTCGTGGCCCCAATGACAAACAACGAAAACCAGGTCCGCGCCGTTGTCCTTGGCCGATCGGATATCCTCTTTCATATACCGCTCAAAAGCCGGAGCGCATCCGGGCCTTTCGCTTCGGGCCCAGAATTCAGTGGGTTGGGTGAGGGAATAGGCCAGGATCGCGATCTTACGCCCCTTGATCCTGAACCATGCGGGTTTTCGGGCCTCTTCCAGGTTCATCCCCGCTCCAGCGTGGATCAACCCATTCTGCTCCAGGGCAGCGAGGGTTGATTTCAGGGCTTTTACCCCAAAATCCATGGTGTGGTTATTGGCCAAGGTCATGAACTTGAATCCGGCGCGCGCCAAACCCTGGGCGCAGGCGGGGTTAATGAGAAAGGTGTATTTCTTTCGTACCCAAGTCTTGCCCTCGAGGCCCAACGGCCCTTCCAGGTTGCCGCCGGCGAGGTCCACTTCCTTAAGATAAGGAGCGGTATCTTTGAAAAAAGAATCAGGTCCGGCCGTTTTCAGTTTGTAAGCCGCTGAACCGCCCATCATAATATCCCCGACGAAAGCCATGGTGACCGCTTCGGTAAAAACAGCCTGGGTCGGGATGGTCGTGAAAGTGGGTCCGGGAGTCGGCGTGGAAGGGACAAGGGAAACGGTCGTCGTGTTTTTTTGGATCGTGGCGCAGCCCGCCAGCCAAAGTATCATGGAGCAGGCGGCGAGTGTTTTTTTGGTTGGAAACATGAGCGGCATTTTACAGAAATCGCCGAGCAAAACACAGGGAAAGACATTCCTCAAGGCAAAAGGTCTTTATGAGCCAGCCTAACCGTAAAATTTTCATCGTGGTTTCCCTTTTGGTCATGGGGCTCATGGTGCTGGGTGTGGCCACGGCCATGATGAGCGATTTCTCAAAGCTTGTTTCGATCTTCCACCAGATCCGAGTGGAACCCCTTCTTTTCGCCCTTTTTTGCACAGCCACCGCCTATGTGGCGTTCACACTTTCCTTCAATGGTCTTTTCGAGATGACCCCTTACCGGATTCCCTTCGCCCGATTCTTCTCCATTATGTTCATCTCCCAAACCATCAACTCGGTGGCGTCCCTGGGGGGATGGGCGGGAGTGGCCTTGCGGTCTTATCTATTGAAACAGCAGCAAAAAATACCATATTCGGTGACGATCCCTCTGTCTTTCGCCCAGAACCTGGTATTCAACTTAGTGCTTTCCTGCGTGTGCTTCGGGGGGCTGATCTACCTGAGGGAGCACCCCGAATTCGTGGGGGGGTCCAGGGAATTCGTGGTTTTGGCTTTTATGTTGGGCTTGCTTGGGCTGGTGGGGGGCATGTTATTGATATTCTTCAATGGAACTTTCCGCCGATGGCTCTTGAGACAGGTCATAACCTTTGGCGGATGGCTCAACCGCCGGATACTCAAGAACAAGTCCTCGATAAAAAAGATGGTGGATGCCCGCAATCGATTCGATGAGAGCATCAAACTATTACATCAGGGTTGGCTCCAACTTTTGTTGGTCGTCTTCTGGGTCGCCATGGATTGGGTCTTTACCGCGTTGACCCTCTATTGTTGTTTTCACGCGGTGGGGGTGGACCTGCCCCTCGGCCTTTTGATGGTGGGCTTCACGGTCTTTTTCCTCACCTCGACCATTAATCCAGTGCCGGCCGGGTTAGGGGTCAGTGAGGCCGCTTTGACCGTGGTATTTACCCTGTTGGGGGTGGAGAGTGAGAAAACGGTGTGGGCCGCCCTCCTTTTCAGGCTGATCTTCTTCTTGTTGCCTTTGGCGACATCGACCGCCCTTTATTTGGACACTATGAGAGCCTTTCTGAAGTCCGAAGAGGCCATAGAAAAAGCTGTTCAAGAAGCGCAGTAACTTCCCAAAAATAAGATCAAAAACACTTAAAAATAGGCTTTTTTATTGCATTCCAGTAATATCTATAAATTTGTGGTTGACTTGATACGATACGACTCATATAATCTGTTTAATTAAATACAGATAATCATTAGAAATACACATAGTTTATATTAGTGTGTATTTTGGGAGGAAATCATGGAAAGGTTACCGTTCGTTAGCGAAGACAAATCAGTTGGGACCTATCTCAAGGAAATAGCCCGTGTCCCGCTCCTGACCGTTGAGGAAGAAAAAGAGATCGGTCGGGCCATCCAAAATGGGGATGAGTCAGCCGTGAACCGCTTGGTCGAGGCGAACCTAAGGTTCGTGGTTTCCATCGCCAAAGGCTACCGTAATCGAGGTTTGACCTTCCTGGACCTGATCAATGAGGGAAACCTGGGTCTGATGAAGGCCGCCCGTACCTTTGACCCCGAGCGCGGGGTGAGGTTCGTATCCTACGCCGTTTGGTGGATCCGCCAGTCCATCCTGGCCGCCATCCTGGACAAGGCTGACATGGTGCGCATCCCCCAGAGCCAGACCAAAAAGATACGCAAGATCAATAAAAGAGTCGACGCTATCCAGCAAAAAACCGGGGCCAAACTCAGCGACGCCGAGGTCATGAAAAAGACCGATATTTCCAGAGAAACCCTCAATGAGGTCCAGCAATTCGCCCATGGCTACTTGAGCCTGGACACGACCCATATCGGGGACAGCGAGAAACCCATCATCGATTTCCTGAGAGACCCGAAGGACGTGGAATCCTTCGAAAGGGAAATGATGGACAAGGACCTGTCCGCGAAAGTCCGCAAGGCCTTGACCCTCTTGGACAACAGGGACAACCAGATCCTGACCTGGCGTTACGGGTTGGACGGGAGCGGTACCCAGACCCTGGACGAGATCGGCAAACGCTTGAAGATATCCAAAGAGCGGGTCCGTCAGATCGAGGAGAGGGCCATGAAGAAGATCCGAGGCTCCAAGGATGTGGAGCGCCTTCGGGAATATTTCTCGTGAACCCATTCCCGGGAGGCTTGTCATGAACGTCCCGCCCGAACAGCCTATTTACACCATCAGCGTGGTGGCGCAGCTCCTGCAATTGCACGAGCAGACCATCCGTCAATACGAGCGGTTGGGCCTTATTTCTCCCTGTCGGACCATACGAAAAACAAGGCTTTACTCCCAGATCGATGTGGAACGGCTCGAATGCATCACCTACCTCGTCAAAACCTGTGGAGTGAACTTGTCCGGGGTCAAGATCATGTTCACGCTGTCGAACCATCACCCGGACATCGACCAACTCTTGAAAGATAGGAATATCTTCCTGGAGGATAAAACATCCGGGATGAATGAAAATGACACGGAGGAAATACCCCATGGAAAGCCAAACGATCGGCGGATATAGATCCCGAATTAAGTTGATCCAGTTCCTCGCGGCGGCCTTTCTTTTGGCCGTGACCACCCTTCCGATGTTCGCTCAGGCGGCAGTCCTGCATTTGGGCAAAGAAGCGCCGCCGGTCATCCTTCCACCCACCAGCGCGGCGTTGGCCCTTCAGAACGCGTTCATCGATGTGGCGGCCGCGGTCAGTCCCGCGGTGGTCAACATCAGTTCCGAATGGACCGAGAATATCCGGGGCTTCAACGATTTCGGCGGGCCGGAGGATTTCTTCAATTTCTTCTTTAACGGGCCTCACGGGGGAATGCGGCAAAGCCCTGTCCTGAAACAAAAACAGCACAGCCTGGGGTCCGGGTTCCTCATCACCTCCGACGGTTATATCCTTACCAACGCCCATGTGATCGGCAAGGCTGAGAAAGTCACCGTCACATTCGAGGACGGGACCACTTACAAAGCGGTCATCGTGGGCAAGGATGAGAAAGTCGATATCGGCATCATCAAGATCACGGACTCCAAAAAGGTATTCCCCCATCTGGTATTGGGCGATTCGGACGTCATCAAGGTCGGGGAATGGGCCATCGCCGTAGGCAATCCCTTCGCGCTGGATCACACGGTCACGACCGGGGTCATCTCCGCCAAGGGACGGAGCGTTCAGGTGAACCAGGATTCGGGATATCAGAGCTATATCCAGACCGACGCTTCCATCAATCCCGGAAACTCAGGCGGACCCTTATGCAACATCCTAGGCGAGGTCATCGGTATCAATAGCGCCATCTACAGCCAGTCGGGCGGTTCCATTGGGATAGGGTTCGCCATCCCCGTCAATATCGCCCGTAAGGCCGCTGAGGACCTGGTCAACACCGGTAAGGTTGTTCGGGCCGGCCTGGGAGCCATCGTCCAATCCTTGGATCCCCGCATGGCCAAGAGCTTCGGGTTGAATACCACGGAAGGGGCGTTGTTATCCAGCATCAACCCGGGGAGCGCGGCCGAAAAAGCCGGACTGAAACCGGGGGACATCGTTCTTTCCTTGAACGGCGAAAAGGTGACCAATTCCTCCGACCTGGTCGCCAAGCTTTATACCTTTGAACCGGGTCAGACGGTGCAAATGACCATCCTCAGGAACAACGGCCAGATCGAGATACCCGTGACCCTCCAGAAGTTGGATGAAACCGCCCTCAAGCCGGGAGCCAACGATCAGGGCAATGAGGGGGCATTGAATGGATCGACCGCCCAGAACGAGGATATCGGGGCCATCTTCCAGGACCAGTCGCCTGACATCCGAAGCCAACTGCCATCGGACGCTCCCAAGGGGCCTGTGGTCACCCAGGTACAACCTCAAAGTCCTGCTGCGGCGGCGGGGCTCCAACCAGGGGATATCATTCTGAAAGTCGGCGGTACGGCCATTGTCTCGGCCAAGCAGCTTGGGGTGGTCCTGAAAAAGAGCGACTTGAAAGAAGGTGTGCGGTTGTTCGTATGGCGTGACGGCGTCACGGTCTATTCCTTGCTACAAACAGGCGACGAATAACCTTTTTTCTTAAAAGGCCCTGTGCAAACACAGGGCCTTTTTTTTGTTAAGATAGTCCCGCCACTATACGAATAAGAAGGACCTTCATGCCGACCTTCCAGGACGACCTGGCCTTTTTAAAAAGCCACACCGAAATCCATGTTCTCTCCGACGGAAAAGGCAGGGAAGTGGCGGTCGCCCCCCAACTCCAGGGGAGGATATTCACCAGCACCCTGGACGGCCCCAAGGGAGCGAGCCATGGTTGGATCAACCGTGAGTTCATCGCCGCCGGGAAGCTCCATTCCCACTTCAATCCCTATGGAGGAGAGGACCGGTTCTGGCTGGGTCCGGAAGGAGGGCAGTTCTCGCTTTATTTCGCCCCAGGAACGCCTTTTGACCTGGAACACTCCTATGTGCCAGCTCCTTTCGACAAGGAGCCCTTCACGGCGGTGGAAAAGGGTCCTCGCCATGTCGCGTTTCTCAAGGAGATGAGACTCCTCAATTACGCCGGCTTTACTTTTCAGGCGGAATTGGATCGCCGCGTCCATCTTCTGGAACAAGAAAGATCATTCGGCCAGCTCGGTCTATCCGCGCAGGGTCTCTGGTCCGTGGGGTTCGAATCCGTCAACCGGCTCACTAATAAAGGGAATCAATCCTGGAAAAAAGATACGGGGCTTCTTTCCATTTGGATATTGGGCATGTTCCAACCCTCGGATAGGTCCACGGTGGTCATCCCATTTCAAGGCGGGGATGAAAAGGACCTGGGGCCGAAGGTCAACGATTCCTATTTCGGAAAGGTCCCTGGCGACCGACTGAAGGTCAAGGAAAACGTTCTATTCTTCCGCGCGGATGGGAAATGGCGCTGCAAGATCGGCTTATTGCCCTCAAGGGCCAAACCGATCCTGGGGTCCTGGGACGCGCAGAACGGCATCCTGACGGTAGTGCGGTATACTCTTCCTGAGCCCAAAGGGTCCTATGTGAACTCCATGTGGGAGATCCAGAAGGACCCCTATAGCGGGGATGTGGTGAACAGCTACAACGACGGGCCGCCCGAACCAGGGCAAAAATCCCTGGGCCTTTTTTATGAACTGGAGACTTCCTCACCCGCCGCCGCGTTGTCGCCTGGGGACCATATCACCCATGTCCACCAGACCTTCCATTTCGCCGGAGAGCGCCAAGCGCTCGATCGGGCCGCCCTCCAGCTTCTGGGGGCTTCGCTCGGGGATATCGAAGAAGCCTTGAGTTAATAGGGGGTTCCATGGAAACAAAAAATATCCGGTCGAATAGTTCCACGCATTTGAGTTACGGGATCGAAACACCGGAGCTTCTCGGCGCTTTAGCGGGCATATCCCTTTTTCTGTTAGCCGCGGCCCTGATAGCCGATAAAGTCCAATTACGGTGGCTCGTAGCCGGCTTCCTGGGAGCCCTTTTTTGTTTGATTTCTCTTTTCCTGATCTTGTTGGCGGTTTGGTTGGGTTGGAGTTATTTCCTTGGAAAAGGAAGATCCTCCCAACAGGTCCTAGCGGCCCTGCGATTGAAAGGCAAAGAAAAACTCCTGGATCTGGGCTGCGGCAGGGGATTGATCCTCATTGAAGCGGCAAAAAAGATAACGAAAGGCAAGTGCGTGGGTCTGGATGATTGGTCCCAAAAAGATTTTTACAGCAACAACGCGGAAAAGACGATGGAGAACGCCGCTACGGAAGGCGTGGCCAAGAAGGTCCAGGTGGTGACAGGCGATGAGGAAGCTTCCTTTCAAGAAAGGGGAGTTCGACCGAGTGACGGCCAATCTGGCCCTGACACGATTGAAGGAAAGAAATGACCTGCGAAAAGCCGTTGGTGAAATGGCGCGGGTATCGAAAAAAGGCGGTCTTATCGTCCTGCAGGATTACCGAAGGATTCATCATATCGCCGAGGATATGAAGAGCGCCGGTTTGAAGAATATCCATGTCTCCGACCAAAAATGTTCAACCTTCCCGCCTTTAAGGGTG
>CAWHOE010000053.1:0-164665 GCA_963830915.1 candidate division FCPU426 bacterium | reverse complement strand
CGTCGCCCAGCTTCGGGAAGAGCTTAAAGGATGCGGGAAGGTGAGGCTTCTGCAGAAGCCTTCATCGGCCGAGGAGATATCCGCCACGATGAGGGAATTGTTGGAAGCTTCCGACCACGATACCTTTTCCAGCCTGGCAAAATTGAATTCAAGGAGATAGGTGATGTCCTACGACCGCAACAGCTTTTACCTGGACCTGGAACAAGGTCTTTATGTCCTGAGAACGCACTTTGAGATGAGCCAACAAGATCCTGACAATGAGCCGGGAGAATGGGCCAAGTTCTTCCTGAAATGGGCGGAGAACGCGTCCAAATATTGCGGCCCCTGGAGCCGGGAGATCCTGGGCCAGGCCCGGACCCTGGCCGGGAAATTGGAAAAACCTGGCGTGGGATGGGTCATGGCGGACCTGGAAGAAGTCATGAGCGAGGCCGATCAGCGGTTAGCCAAGGAGATCATGACGACGTTACGGAACAGCGGCGCTTCATCGCCGGCTGGGAATGCCTGACCCAAATCCTCGAAAAATTCTCCTTAGACGCATTGGGAAAACCACGATAAAATAACCCTGTTAAGTCCGCCGAGCTTCATTATTGGGGCGGTTACCATATCAATGGACAGGGCACCATGTACCTGAACTTTCGTCTGACCGAACTCGCCGACCTGGAACCCAGTTATCCCTTCATAAGCGACCGCTACCATTACGACGATAGCATGAAGAAGGATATCCTCGCGCTATGGGAAACCATCGTGGGGGACGGAGGCTGTATTTCCCATGTGATCGAGGACCGGGACCAACCGGTCGGCCAAAGGCATGTGGGCATCGGAATCACCATCTTCGTCACCGACCAATTCATGAACCAGGCCAAGACGGTCCTTCCCCCTTTCCTTCCTCTGCAAGTGCTGGATAAATGGAAGAAAGGCGCGCGTCCATTCCTGAAAAAGGAAGAAGCTCTCAAGGCCCAGCAGGCGGGAGGTTTGAACGCGTTGGTCCTGCATGTGGGATGGGACGGTCGAAGGTACAATCCGGAAGGCTTCGGAAAGATCAGGCAATTCCATATCCAATCCTTCGTCACCTTGTTGAGGAGTTACCGCCTCAAGGATTTCGCCGAGGAGATCTACGAGGCGAAGGAACGGGACATGATCCTCAATATGGGGTGCGACATCTACCGCGACTATAAGGAATTCGTGGGAACCAAGTACCTGCCCAAGACCGACGAAAAGAACTATCCCTTCCTGGTGGGGGTGACCTCGGACGCGGCCCGGAAAAAGACCGGCACAACCACCGCCGCCATCGCCTTCATGGGTCCCCCGCGTTTCGGTTTCAACAGCGCGGAGCAGGAGAATCCTCAAACGAGCCCTGGCGGAGGAGACTGACGAGGAGATCGCGGAGGCCCTAGGCGTTTCACTCATTACCGTCAAGAAGCGCTGGCGCTCGGTCTATGACAAGGTGGAAGCGGTGGACCCGGAGATCCTGGCGGAAGCGACGAGAGGGATCGAGGAAAAAGGAAAAATGAAGCAAAAGCGCCGCTACCTTCTGAAAAATATCCGCGAACACACCGAGGAACTTTGGCCAGCCGAGCCCAAACACTGAAAACTATCCAAGTATTCTTATTCTGAATCGGAAAATAAATCGACAAATTAAACCGGGTCTTAATAATCGCACCTTTGGTTTTCCTGACCCGTGATAATCTTTTCATTTCATCCACTAAAAATTTTTGAAAATATACCTTTCGTATAATTCAAAACCCCCGATTTTCTAGAGAATTGTCCCTGAAAGTAATGATGGAAAATGTTTTTAGGGGCACTCAACCATGCGAATTCTAGACGATATGGACCATATCCTTGAAACCAAATGCCTAACCCAAGATGCCATGAATAGGGCAGTTTTTACCGTTCAGAAAGAACTGAACCTGAATCGTATCGAAAACAGTTTGAATGTCCTGTTCTTCAACAGGATGTTGGAACTGTGCGCGCTTAGCATCGGAGCTCATCTACGCCGTGAAGTGACCATCGATGAGAAGATCTATATCGGACATCAAGTATATATTTTTCTCGTGACCCGCAGTCAGGGAGAACCCTGGGGCGGTTCCAAGGAGCTCTGACGCAAGCTCGCTGGGCCGACTAGGTCGGGTTTTTCACCGGCCTTTTTTGACGTGAACGAGGTATCGATCCTATGGATTTCTTGAGTGAAATTTTCCTGCCACTGAAGGGGAAAAAAGATACCCCCTATTTGGCCCAGTACAGGAATTACCAAAAGGCCATCAAAAGGAACCCTGAAGACGAGGCTTTGCGGGCCCAACTGGTCAAGTTTTGCCTGGAGAACCATTTCGCCCTGGACGGCATTCCAGACGAACATCTTATGGAAGCCCTGGGCCTTTATGAGGAACTGGCCGGCGCCGATCATTTCGACCCCCAGGTCTATTACCTGGTTGGACGGTATTACCATCCCAAGGATAACCTCAAGGCCCAGACCGTATATCTGAATGGTGTTCGGCATTTCAATCGGTACGTGGAGAAGAACCCGGGGATCAAATCCGATCATGTGGATCTGGCCTACGCCATCGCCCTGAATTTCGTTGCCCTGCAATATGGACAGATCCATCCGGATCTGGATAAATTCTTCAAGATCGTCCGGAAATCATACCCTTTGCACAACAAATGGATGGAGTTGGAGAACGAATTGCGGAAAACCGAGCCGGATCCGGATCTGGTCAAACGGTTGGCGCAGGACCTACGGGAGATCAAGCAGGCTGTGGACGCGACCCACTCCAAGCGAGTTACCCAAGATTAGCGGAGGGGAGGATCGTCCTTTTGATCCTCAGCTTTTAGCCTGATGGATGAAATCGTCCAGGTTCTGGATGATCCTGTCCTGGGCCGGCTCGCCGGTCCTTAACCGCTGGGCATTCAACAGGTCCTCCAACGCCGCTTTTTTCCTCTTATCCAACAACAGCAATAGACCTCGGTAATAATAGGATACGGCATTGGCCGTGTTGCCCTGGATGGATTGGGATAAAAAATCGTAGGCCTTCTCTTTATCCCCTTTTTGAAAATGATCCACGGCCATCTGGTCCAGGACATTGGAAGTGAAGTTCGGATCCAGGGCGAAGGCCATATCCAGGATTTTTTTCGACTCATCGGTCCGCCCCAGCTCGCCCAAAACCAGGGCGTGGTTGACGATGAAGAAGGGACTGGCCGGCGCTAAAAGGACGGCGTTTCGGTAGGCACGCTCGGCCAGGGGAAGGTAGCTGGGGTCGAAAGCCATCAAGGACTGACAGACCCGCCCTTGGTCGTTGAAATAATAGGCGTTGGCCGGGCTCATCTGGGCCGCGGTTTGGTAGCTCTGGAGCGCCCGGGTCAAACATTCTTTCGCGTGGTCCTTGTCGAGGGGAGCCCTTTGTTCGAACGACAACCCTTCATAGAGACGGTATTTGACATCCCAGGGACAAAGGCGAACAGCCTTCTCCATATCGCCGATGCCCACTTCCGAATAATACATCAATCCGGATAGGGCCGCGTCCGGATCGGGTTTCTTCAGGAACTCGGAGATGGAGGAGGCTTTGGCGAAAGCGATGTCCGCGCCCAACCGCTGGAGGGGAAATATGAGGGCGTAAACGAGGAACAGGACCATCAGGAGGGCCAGAACCCAATGGAGGAATGGGGAAGACCTCGAGGGCTTCAGCCCCAGGGATCCGACCATGGCCAGCAGGACGAACCAGAGAAAGGAGATGGCCGCCACATCGAAACTGAAAAGGTTCTGGACGTGATAAGCGGCGGCCGAGGCCAGGATGGCGGCCAAAAGAAGACGGGTCTTGGATCCGGAGCGTCGAAAGGCCAGGAGCCATAGGGTAAAGAACCCCCCGATGACCGAAAGATAGGCCGCCAATCCGACCAGGCCGGTCGTGGCGGCCATTTGAAGGAGCTCGTTGTGCGCTGTGCGGGAACTCATGAACATACCGTCGATATGGTTGAACTCGATTCCGCTATAAAAAGGGAAGGCGATCTTGAAGGTGTCCAATCCCACGCCCAGCCAAGGCTTGGCTTCGACCATCTTGAGAGCCGGACGCCAGATGTGGAGCCTGGAAGTGGCCAGACTCTCGCCTGTGTGAGCGGTGGAGTGGGCCAAACGCACTAGGAAAGGGAATGAAAAGTAGCCAAGACAAAGCAATACCAGCAGAAGGGCCGTGCCCCATTTCCAATCCAGGATATTCCGGAACCTCGCGGCCAGCTCGGCCATCTTTTCCTTCTCGCGGGTGATGAGCCAAAGGAACAAAAGGACCCCAACCAACGCCGCCAGGAAACCGCCCCGGCTGGCGGTGCTGGATAGGCCGAACAGAAGGGTCAAAAGGGTCAGGAAGGAGATCCAAAGGGATGGGCGTAGGCTGATCTTAACAAAACCGATGGATAAAAGCGCCAATCCTAACGCCCGCAGGAAGAGCGGGAAGAAAGAATCGTCGCTGACTTGGAACCGATGGGTGATCCAGGCTGAGGAAAGGACCAAGAGCCCCAAGCCTAGCAGAAAAAAGAACCAGGGAAACAAACGGGAGGAGGCTGGGGGACCCAAGGTTGGGGGCGGATTCTTTATGGTCTGGTAAAGGCCAAAAGGTATGACCATGGCCAAATAAGCCGCCAAAAAATTGGGGTTACCCAGGGAGCCGAATTCCCGGGCGGAATTGATGGTATCGGGGTTCCATTGAATGAAATCGATCCCGAAGTGCTGGAAAACGGCGTAGACCGAAAGAAAAAAACCGGAGAGCAGGGAAAAAAACATCGTTTTTTCCACGAGCCTTTCATTGAGGTCCAATGTGATGAACCAAAAGAAGTAGAGAAGCAGGGTGACCAGGCCTGAAAAATTATCGTAATCTCCCAGCAGACTGGTTTTCCAACTGGAACTGACCCAGGGGGAACTTGCAAGGGCCTGGACCAGGACCAATAAAAGCAAAAGAAAGAGCAATGGGTAGGATTGGTCCTTTCGCGAGAGGGTCAGTAGCAAGCGGGGAATGACCAATAGCGCGAGGAAGGTCAGCTTGGGAAGCTCGAATTGGTCATGAGCGTCGATGAAAAATAAAAGGGGCATGAAAAAAACGGCCAAAACCAAGGTGATATCCGAAATTCGTGTGAGGACCCTCGGGTTGAACAAGACATTTCTCCTGTGTGAACGGAAAAAATATTTTATCATTCGCGTTGAGGCGAATTTTTTTTACATCGATCAAAATATTTTGTTTTTGACTTCGAAAAGGGGCGTTTTTTCTTGACAGTATAGCGTATGGATTTATACTTGAGAAAATTCGTAACAAAAAGCGAAGGATGGAGAGCAGCGGCTTGCCGAATGAACACGGAAGTCGCTTTTTTTGTCAGAGATTGCCGGTTGAAAAGCCCTACTTGGAGAAATCATGATCAATTTTATCAATCCTCATTGGCACATCGAGTTTTTCGCGCCGGATGAGGCCCATATGCGGGGCATCACCAAGATCTACGCTTCCGAAAAGACGCCCTTCCAGCAGGTCGAGGTCATCCAATCCACCCATTACGGCAAATGCCTGATCCTGGACGGCCATATGCAATCCGCCCAACTGGACGAGTTCATTTATCACGAGAACCTGGTCCACCCGGCCATGGTGGCCTGCCCGGAACCAAAAAAAGTGGTGATCATCGGCGGCGGGGAAGGGGCTACCCTTTATGAGGTCCTGCGCCACAAAACGGTCGAAAAGTGCTGGATGATCGATATCGATAAAAGGGTCGTGGAGCTTTGCGACGAGTACCTGCCCGAGTGGCACCGGGGCGCCTTCAAGGACAAACGGACGGTCCTGAAGTTCGAGGACGGCCGAAAGTTCCTGGAGAAGAGCAAGGAAAAATTCGACGTCATCATCGTGGACATCCCCGAGCCGGTGGAGGAAGGGCCCGCCTACCTGCTTTATACGGTCGAGTTCTACAAGATGGTCTCGGAAAAACTTTCCGAGAACGGCGTGGTCGCCCTGCAATCGGGCTGTTCGGCCGAAAAAGAACTAAGATGCCTGGCCGCGATCCATCGGACCCTCAGACAGGTGTTCCCCCTGGTCTATTCCTGGCCGGCGAATGTCCCATCCTTCGATATCCCCTGGAGTTTCACCATGGCGGCCAAGACCACCGACCCCAAGGCCCTGAAACGGGACCAGGTCGATAAGATCCTGAAAGATCGCAAGGTGGGTGAATTGAAATATTACGACGGGGAATCCCATGAGGGCATCTTTTACACCCCCAAATACATCCGGGATGGCTTCGCGTCCTTGAAAGAGGTCATCAAGGATGATAAGCCGCTGACCTATCGTTTCATCGGAGAGGAGAAGAATTCTAAATAAATGTCCAATTACGACGGCCAAGATAAAACCCCCCTCTTCGACGCCATCGTTCGTTACGCCAACGAGAACAAGATCTCTTTCCATACCCCTGGTCACAAACACGGGAACGGGATACCCAAGGTATTCCGGTCTTTCGTCGGCGAGAAGGTCTTCAAGCTAGACCTGTCGGTCATGAGCGAGATCGACTCCCTTCATGAACCCAACACGGTCATCAAGGAAGCCCAGATCCTAGCGGCCAAGGCCTACGGCGCGGATTATTCCTTCTTCCTGGTCAACGGCACCACCGGCGGCAACCAGGCCATGATCCTTTCGGTTTGCGACCCGGGCGACAAGATCATCATCCCCCGCAACGCGCATAAGTCGGTCATTTCGGCGGTCATCCTGGCCGGCGCCGAACCCGTCTATGTCATGCCCAAGATCGACGAGACATCCGACCTCATCCTCAACCTCACCGTGGAACAGGTGGACGAGGCCTGTCGGCAACACCCGGACGCCAAGGCGGTCCTGGTCACCAGCCCGACCTATTTCGGCCTGACGGCCGACCTGGAAGCCATCGCCGAGGTCGTCCACAATTACGACAAGATCCTATTGGTGGACGAGGCCCACGGCGGTCATTTCCATTTCCATCCCAAGCTTCCCAAGTCGGCCATGGACTCGGGGGCCGATATGTGCGTCCAATCCACCCACAAGCACCTGGCGGCCCTGAGCCAAGGATCCATGCTGCATGTGAAGGGCGTCCGGATCGACATCCTCAGGCTTAAGACCACCCTGCAAATGCTCCAGACGACCAGCCCTTCCTATATCATCCTGGGCTCCTTGGATATTTCCCGCCACCAGATGGTCCAAGAAGGAGAGCGACTGCTCAATGACGCCATCGAGCTTTGCGAGGCGACCCGCAAGAACGTCAACGCCATTCCCGGCCTATCCTGTCTGACCCGGGAACAGGTGCAGAAGATACCCGGATTGGATCTGGACGTGACAAAGTTGACCATCTCCACCAAGGGCTTGCCCTGTATCGGCTACGATATGGCGAAGATATTGAACTCCGAATACGGGATCCAGACCGAGCTGTCCGATTTCCAGAACGTCCTGCTCTTTGTGTCCCTGGGCAACACCCCGAAGGACCTCAAAAAGTTCGTCGCCGCCCTGAGGAAGATCGTGGTGGATTACAAGGACATGTTCATGAACCTGAAGCGGAAACGGCGGGTCGTTTTTCCGCATTTCGTACCACGCAAAGAGGTCAACCCGAGGGAAGCCCTGACCAAGTTGACCCGCAAGATACCCTTCAAACGGTCGGTCGGGAAGGTCTGCGCCGAGATCGTATGCCCTTATCCCCCGGGAATACCGGTGCTCTGCCCGGGCGAGGTGATCACCCAAGAGATCTACACCTACCTGATGAATGTTTTGGATTCGGGCGCGCGGATCAACGGCCAGTCGGACGGACGGCTTCAGACCATCAAGGTCCTGGAGGATAACCCAGCGTCGAATGGCAACAGTCAAAAGAAGTTGTTCGCTGTCAGCTGAGATCTCACCCCAAAAAAGACCAAGATTTTTATCCACGATGGATACCGGTGAAAACCGGTGGATTATCAAGTGTCGATCATCTTTCAAATAAAGGCGGGCCCCATGACGACCACACCCAATGCGTTATCCAAACTCCGGGAAAACAGGGCGATCTTCCTGAGGAGAATCGGGGAGAAGGAATGGCTCAAAAGTCGGGTGGAGACCGTGATGGGAAAATACATTACCACGGCCCATCCTACCCTGCAGGGCCGTCTTCGGTCGATCCTGCCCGGAGAAAAGATCGAGATAGGATTCTCGGTGGGCGAGGAGTATTTCACCTTCCTGAGCGTCGTGCTGGAGGTCAAGCGCAAACCCTTGCCCATACTGGTATTGCAGCGTCCTTCCGACAGCGAGCTGGTGGGTATCCAGCGCCGGCGGTCCCAAAGGGTGAACTCCCTGGTCCCTCTTTCTTATGAAGTCCATGGGGGGCCGGGCCTGACGACGGCGAACCACACCCTGGCGCTGAATCTAAGCTCGTCCGGTCTTTCCTTCAACGCGCCTCAGCCGATCTCGCCCGGCAGTTTCTTAAGGATGGGTATCCAGATCCCCAACGCCACCATCGAGATCTCGGTCGCGGGGGAAGTGGTTTCCTGCGGGAGGGTGCCCCAATCCCCGGAAGAGCGTTACAAGATCCGGGTCAAATTCCAGACCCTGTCGCGTTTGAACAAAACGAGGATCGACGAATTCGTGAAGCAGAGGTTGAAGAGCCAAAAGGAATTGGAATAGGACGAACACTATCGGATAGGTTTTGGGAGTGGCTTAGCCGATGAGGGCTTTAGGAACTTCCTGGTAACTCTTGACGCAATTACGGCCGTTGGTCTTGGCCTCGTACATGGCTTTGTCGGCTCGATCGATGAAGGTCACCCCGCCGATCCCGTCGTTCCCCTCGTAAGTATCGACCCCGATGCTCACCGATATCTGCAGGGTCCGGCCCCTCACCATGATCTGGTACTTCCCAAGTATGTCCTGGATGCGGTTGGCCAGGATCATCGCGCCTTCCTGGGCGGTAGCGGGCAGGATGGCCACGAACTCATCCCCGGCGTAACGGGCGACCAGGTCGGTGGTCCTGAACAAGGAACTTAGTTTTTGGGAGATCTGTCTCAGGAAAATATCGCCGGTGGAATGACCAAAGGTATCGTTGATCTCCTTGAAATGGTCCAGGTCGATGAAGATCAGGGACAGGGGCTGGCGGTAGCGTTTGGCCCGGTTCAATTCGTACTCCAGGATCTGCTGGAAGTAACGGCGGTTGTAAAGGCCTGTGAGGGTATCCCGGATGGCCATCTCCTCGACCTTGGCGAAAAGCTTGGCGTTCTCGATGGTCAGGGCGGCCTGCCGGGAGAAGATGAACAGGATCTCCTGATGGAGGAGGTGGGAGGGTTTTTCATAGACCAAAAGACCGACCAACTGGTCGCGGATCTCCAGGGGCAATAAAACGGGGGATTTTATCTCCAGCTTTTCCTCGATCCAATCGATGACCCTCGCGGACTTTTCACTGGAAGGTTCTTTGGTCAAGGAAGCGTTGATCGTCAGCAGTTCCTGATCCTCGTTGGGCAAGAGGGATAAACTGAGTTCGTTCACTTTTTTGTCGTTGAAACCGACGGATGCCGCCCCTTTTAAGATGCCCGTGGATTCATCGCTGACAAAGATGATCGCTTTTCCGATCTCGGTCCCGCTCTTCAGTCCGCGTAGAATCGATTTTAGGAGTGAAGGCAAAGGTTTGGAGAACTGTAACTCGGCGGTAGCGTGATAAAGGGACATCAACCCTTGATTGAGGACTTCGATAGGAGAGGAGGTCGTTCCAACGGACTTTTCTTGCAAAGTGTTCACACTCTGTTCGTATTTTTGTTTTGGGAGACTCAATTTTTTAGTCCTGTTATTTCAAAACAGGTTTTGGTGTTGGATGGGTTTTGACGTATTATGAGCCATGAAAATCGGCCCGAACAGACAGAAATAGAGCTATTTTTGGAAAATGTTTTCCTAAGAAACCGCTTTTTCGTCCGTTGACTCTCTTTTGGTAATCTGTCTTTCAAGATGTTTTAATGGTCAAGAAAAGGATCAGAATAGTGAAAAAGAATATACCCATTCTCATTACGGGTGGCGCCGGATACATCGGCAGTCACGCGGTCAAAGAAGCGGTCCAACACGGGTTTTTCCCGATCACCTACGATAACCTTTCCATGGGTCACAAATGGGCGGTGAAGGAAGGTGTCTTAGTCGAGGGAGAATTGGCTGACCGGGCCAAATTGGTCCGGACCATGGCTAAGTACAAACCCCAGGCCGTGATGCATTTCGCTTCTCATACTTACGTGGGGGAATCGGTCACCAATCCCCAAAAGTATTACCAGGATAATTTGACCAACGCTATGAGCCTTTTTTCGGCCATGCTCCAGCGAAAAGTAGGGTATTTCATCCTTTCATCCACTTGCGCGGTCTATGGAAATCCCGTCCGGGTGCCGATACCGGAGGACCACCCCAAGGATCCGGTCAATCCTTATGGCGATTCCAAGTTCATGATCGAGAAGATTTTGGACTGGTACGATAAGGCATATGGTTTGAGATCGACCTTTTTACGATATTTCAACGCGGCGGGAGCGGATGTCTCAGGGACCATCGGTGAAGTACATGATCCGGAGACCCACTTGATCCCCCTGGTCTTGGACGCGGCGGCTGGGTTAAGGAAAGAGATCACGGTTTCGGGGAAGATTACCCCACTGCGGATGGTACCTGCGTGAGGGATTACATCCATGTCACCGATCTGGCGGGTGCGCACTTCCTTGCCTTGAAAAGGATGATGGAAACGGGGAAAAGCGACCAGTTCAACCTGGGAACAGGCCATGGTTTTTCAGTGAAGGAAGTCATCCGGGAAACAGAAAAAGTCACGGGTCAAAAAGTGCCGATCCGAATGGGAACGCGCCGGGAAGGGGACCCGCCCGCTTTGGTCGCTCAGTCCCAAAAAGCCCAGTCCATATTAAAGTGGCAACCCCGCCATTCCAGCCTGGAGAATATCCTCAAAACCGCGTGGGTTTGGCACCAGTATTGGCATTCAGCCAAGAAAAAAGGAAAGAAACGTAAAACGGGGAAGTAGTATTTATTTAAAAACAGTTTTTCGATAGAACTTCAATTCCTCGATGGTCTCTAGGATGTCCTCCAGCGCCTTATGACTTTGTTTTTTATTGGGCGCCTGGAATTCCGGCCCGTACCAACGCTTGACCAATTCCTTGATGCTACTCACATCCACCAAACGATAGTGAAGATACGCCTCCAATTGGGGCATGTATTCGGTCAGGAACCGGCGGTCTTGGTATATGGTGTTCCCGCAAAGTGGGCTTGTCCTGGGTTTGCAATGGGCGGAGATGAACTCCAGGGTGGTCCTTTCGGCTTCGGTGAGGGAGATGGTCGACTTTTGCACCGCGTCGATCAAGCCGGATTTTCCATGGTGTTCCTTGTTCCAGTCGTCCATGGCGTCCAGGACCGAGGGCGATTGATGGATGACAAGGGAAGGGCCCTGGGCGATCAGGTTCAGGTCCTTATCCGTGACCAGCGACGCGATCTCCAGGATCTGGCAGGTCTTGGGGTCCAACCCCGACATTTCCAGGTCCATCCAGACCAGGTTCATTTCCTTCGATTCAGCCATGTTCCCCCCTCGAATTCGGTCTAACCAATGGCGACATTATAGGGGTTGGGTGGCCGGGGCGGGTCTTTCAAATAGATCCTTGGAAGAGCGGATCTTATCCAGGAACAGGATCCCTTCCAGATGGTCGATCTCATGCTGGATGGCGACAGCCTCGAACCCCAGGGCGGTTATTCGGTCCTTGCCGCCCGAGCCGTCCCCGAATTCGACCACTATCTTCTGGGCCCTTTTCACGTTGGCCAGAAGGTTGGGAAAGCTCAGACATCCTTCCCGGCTCATTTTCCATTGGCTGGCTTCCAGGATGACCGGATCGACCATCCTCAGCAAACCGTGGTTCTCGCTGGGTCGTTTGGACCGGGACACATCCACGACCAGTACCCGTAAGGTAAGCCCGATCTGGGGCGCCGCGATACCCACGCATCCGGGATAGGCTGTCATGGTGTCGGCCAGGTCCGCCAGGGCTTGCTTGACCAAGGGGCCGGTCGAGGGCGCCCCGACGATCTTTTGTTTCAAAAGGGGGTGGGGAAAGGTGAGGACTTCCTTCACGGACATCCTAGAGCTCTTCCGCTTCCACGGGGGTCAGGGTGACCTCCACCTTGAGGTCTTTTTTCAAGATTTCCAGTTTTTCCCGGAAAGCGTCCGCCGCGTTCCCGCCGGGGATCTCCAACTCCATGATCAAGGAATAGATGGCCCCACTCTTGCCCTCGGTGACCCTGGTTCGCAGATCGGTGATATTGACCTTCAGATCGGCCGCGGCTTGGGTCACTTTATAGACGATCCCTGGATGGTCTATTCCGTAGACCACAAGGGTATGGTTTTGGGCGGTTGGTTCAACCTTGGAACCATCCCCGCCAACAGGAAGTTCCCGAAGGGTAAAGGCCAGCTCCCATTGTCTCGCCAAGGCGGCCATGGATGTTTTCAAGGATTCCAAACTAAGGTTGTCTGGCAGGGAGATGAGCAATAGGACGGCGAAGTCACCCTTCAGGCGGGTCATACTGGATTCTTCCAGGTTACATCCCAGATCGAAGAACATCTTCGCCAGGGCCGCGACGATGCCAGGTTGGTCTTTGCCGACAGCGGATAGGGCGGCTTGGGTTTTCATGGGGGGCCTTCTTGATCGAGGGATCGAAACCAGGAGAGATTAAAACAAAAAGCCCCTAAAAAGCAAAATCTTTCGCTCTTTGGGGGCTTGGTAAAAAGCTTGCGTCTTATCCGGCTTTGCGAGGCTCCATGCCGAAGACCCGCATGATGGCGAAATCCGGGTTGTTGCTGTAACCCTTGGCCGTCAATGGGTCGCTGGCGATGGCGGTGCGGATCAGGTCTTTCGCCGTGTCCAGGTTGTCCTTGGCGAAATGCATGATGGATTCCTTGGCTTCGCCCGGATCCTGCTGGGCGACCAGCCTCAAGATGCCCGCGATATTCTTTTCCAGCTTGTCGAAACGCACGTACTTCAACAGGATGTTGATCTTGCGTTTGGAGAGCTTGGGGTTGGGGGCGGAACCATTCGTCATGGCGCTCATGAAGTCGATGTAATCGATGATAGCGTCATCCCGGGTGGCCGTATCCTGCATGCTCTGGGTGGCGGCCAGGGTGAACTTTTTGTCCTGTCCGGTCCATTTGACCTTGGTCTGCTTCTCGATCTTACCCACATAGTCTCCCATGAAGGTACCGACCTTGACATCCCCGCGGTAGTCATAGATGGGGTCCTTGGTCAGATAGAGGGCGCACATCCGGAGCACCTGCACATCCACGGGGGTGAAGGTCGCGAAGGGGCCTTTGCGCTCGGCCTCGCCCGAGACCAGGCTCATGATGAACCGGTCCTGGAAGAAATCGACGAAATTCCTCAGGGGCTCGATCAGGATGGCCGGGATGATGAACTTTCCATCATTGTCCTTGGCGAAAAGGTTGGTGTGCATCAATAGGATCTTGTCCAGGGAGGCGATGACGTTCTCGGGGCTGCATAAACGCTCCTGATAATTGGCGTTATCCCCGAAGTGTTTGTTCAGGAGGACCCGGGAGGCGCTGAAGGAAACCTTCATGGGGGATGAGTCGGCCACCCGAACACTCACGCTATTGGTGGTGTCGATGTCGGTGCGCAGATTGGAGATGCTCACGGGGTTATAGAGGGGGCCGACGATCTCCACCGGTCCACCCGAGGCCTCGGAGACCTTGGTGAATTCGATCTTCAGCTGGTTCAAAGCGGTGTTTTTTTCCTCGATAACCTTGGCGTTCTCCGAGACCTTGCCCAGGTTCAGGATGATCTCGTCCACCCACTTGGCCATGCTGTTGCCGGTGGTCCCAACCTTGTTTTCAAAAGCGTTTAAAAGGGCTTTTTCCTGGGCGGAGGCGGCGTCGCCCCGTCCCCAAGCGGCTCCAACTTTCTTCAGCATTTCCAGGCTGACTTTGGCGTTCTTGATGGCGTTCTCGTTCATGGAGTTCAGGACCCGGGGGAAATGCTGGTCGATCAGGTTGACCGAGTTGTTGATCTCGCTCTTCACCTGGTCCATGCGGCGTTTCAAGTCGTCCTTCTGGCGCTTTTGGTCCTGGGGGGCGTTGCGCAGGGCTTTCTTGCGCTCGTCACCCATGGTCAGGGCCAGGAACTCGTTCTTGGCGATGAGGATGAATTTTTCCATGACCGAATATACGGGAAGTGATCGGGCGTCCGGGTTGGGTTTGCTGAAGGAGGCGATCAAGGAGTTGTAAAAATCCGTCGGTAGCAATTCCATGGTGCGGGCTGGGTTCTGCAGGGTGATGGTGTCGCCCATAGCCCCTGTGCACAGGAAGGTGATCTGCTGGGGGTTCAGCTCGTTCATGCGGTTCATGACCAGGAAGTCCACCAGGTTGTTGTAACCGGTGCGCAATTTATCCGAACGGGTCTTTTCAGCGGCGCTGGAAGTATCGGCGTCGGCCGCGAAGAAGGCCAGGCAGTCCTCGAACTGTTTCCTCGTGGGTTCGTCCACGCCTTCCATGAGTTTTTCGAAATGATTACCGGTGACGTTCGGCATAAGAGGGAGCCTCCCACGGCAAAAATGGAAAAGTTGTTCTGTACGGAGTCGGCATTATAACACAGCGGGAAGTAGGGATGATCTTTTTTGACAGACGTGATTAAAAACTTCCAGACAAAAAGAAACCAGGGTGGGAAAAGGTAACCAATGGAAAATTCGGGACAAAAATAAGCCATGTCTGGACAACGTGAAACCGACTAACTTCCCTGTTTTAAGTGTTAAACCTATCTCTCGACAAGAATTAAAGCAGATCGGGATAGATAGACCAAAGAAGTTTCCAATCGGCGCCAGATCCTTCCAAGGCCGCCGCTCCGGCGGTTGGAAAAAGAGGCTCGTCGGAAGAATCACCCAAAAGGATATCTGTCAATTCAGGTAAAAAGGGCAGATGACTGACGATCAAAAGGGAAGCGCATTTTTCCTTAGAAAGCTCCTGGAAAATGATCTGGGCGTCTCCATCGGGGGTCAGCTCTTCTTTTTCTTCAACCTGCGAGGGGGGTATCATAAGGATAGTTCGAAGGATCTCTGCTGTCTGTTTGGCCCTGTCCTTGGGACTATGCCAAATTTTTACGATGATCACACCCCGACGTTTCATCTCCAAGGCCATCTGGGAAACTTCTTTTTCTCCCCTTTGGGTCAAAAGGGATGGGGTGTCTCCCCCCGGTGAGGCGGCGTGGCCATGGCGGAACAAATAAAGGTTCAATTCAATCTCCCCTGGAGAATGAGTCCAAGTGGGTGAAGCTATCCATGCGGCCCATCCGGTCGATATAGAAGAAACCATCCAAATGATCCACCTCGTGCTGGATGACCCTGGCCTCGAAACCCTTGACTGTCTTGGTCACGGACTTTCCCTCAGGGGTCAGGGCCCGGAAGGTCACCTTGGGGGAACGGGGAACCATGCCCCGGTACCCCGGGATGCTCAGGCAACCTTCCCAATCTTTCCGTTTCTTCCCCGAATACCGAAGGACCCGGATATTGATGAAGGTTTGAAAGGGGAAGGAGGGGGCTTTCGGGTAACGGAGGTTGCCTTTGCATTCCATCACCAATACCCGCCAGGGTGAGCCAACCTGGTTGGCTGCAAGACCCACGCCTTTTTCCCGGCGCATGGTGACTTTCATTTCTCCCAGGAACTTCTGGAAGCTTTTTTTCTTGAGAAGGCTCAAAGGAACCGTCTTGGTCCTTTGACGAAGGACCGGACTGCCGATCTTAACGATTCTTTGGGTCATGAAAAGGCTTTCTTTGTTTTCTAGTTTCTTTATCCTGCTAAATCAATAGACTAACTACCGCCAATCAAAAAATAGATGCCTATCCGCACAGCGTATCTTACGGATGGTTCCTCCCCCCTTTGAAAAAGGGGGGGGAGGGGGGGTATTAGTTGTTGCCGAAATAGTCCGGAAAAACTAACTCCCCCTTGTTCCCCCTCTTTCAGAGGGGGAACAAGGGTGCGATCAACAAATTGACGAAAGACCAGATTGAGGCGCGCTTTGCGGATTGGAATGAAAAAATAAAGGAACCCCACATGTCCGGTCATTTTATTTCATTTCCCGATGATTTCCTATGGGGAGCCGCTACCAGCTCATTCCAGATCGAGGGTTCTCCCCTCGCTGACGGGGCCGCCAGCAGCAATTGGTACGAATGGACCCATACCCCGGGGCGGATCTTCGGGAACCAAAACGCTGATATCGCTTGCAACCACTTTCACCTCTATAAAGATGATATCGCTTTGATGAAAAGAATGGGGTTGAAGGCCTATCGTTTATCTTTTTCCTGGCCCAGGATCATCCCCGAAAGGGGCAGGGTTAACGAGAAAGGGCTGGATTTCTATCGCCGGGTACTGGACGAGCTTCAAAAAGCCGGTATTACCCCATCCGTTACCCTCTTTCATTGGGAAGTACCGGTCTGGGCCAAGGGCGAGTGGGAGAACCGGGAAACGGCCATTGCCTTCGGCGAGTACGCCGAAGCTGTTTTCAAGAAGTTGGGACGGGAAGTTCCTTACTGGGCTACCCATAACGAGACGGTTTGCACCTCCCAACTGGGATATCTCTGGGGTTATTTTCCCCCTGGCAAGTCGGATAAAAAAGCCTTCTCAAACGTTGTCCATCACTTGAACCTGTCCCACGGCTTGGCTGTTCGGGCTTACCGCCAGTCGGGTTTGAAGGGCGAGATCGGTTGGGTGCTGGCCCTGGCTCCTAGTCGTCCTTCTACCCAGGACCCTGTGGATATCCAATACGCCAAGAACATGGACGCGCTCCATAACCGGGTTTTTCTGGATCCGGTCGCGGGCCGGGGCTATCCCTCCTTCTTGAATGAATTCGCTGGAACGCCTGATGGCCCTGTGGCGGAGGACCTCAAGATCATTTCCCAACCCATCGACTTCCTGGGCGTGAACCACTATTTCCCGAACTACGCCCGCTACGCCCCAGGTCTTAACATTTTCGATAATGATTTCACCATGCCCGATCGATCCTATATCACCGATATGCGCTGGAAAGTCGACGCTCCGGCCCTTTATGAACTTCTCACGCACCTCCACAAGGAATATGGACATAAGAAGATCCTCATCACCGAGAACGGTATGGCCATGAGGGATTCCCTCAGGACCAGGGAAGAGATGATGGAGGATAACGGCAGGGTCTATTATTTGGGCCACTACCTGGCCCAGATGAACCGGGCCATGAAGGAAGGGGTACCAGTGAAGGGCTATTTCGCCTGGTCCCTGATGGATAATTTCGAGTGGGGCTATGGTTACGACCCCCGTTTCGGGCTGATCTATGTGGACTTCAAGACCCAGGAGCGGATATTCAAGAAGAGCGCCCACTGGTACCAAAAAGCCATCGCTGACAAGGGGTTCGATATGGAATCCCTTCCCAAAGACCCGCCTTTCCGGGTTTTCGATGCCCACAAGAAAATGGCCCGCAGTTTCGAATAACCCAACCTATTGAAAGTACCCATTTTCCGTCCTACCTTTGGGGGAACCTAATACCCAAAGGCGGGAACACCCATGGATATCAACCGTTTCACCCTTAACGCCCAGAACGCCGTTCAATCGGCCCAAACCCTCGCGTCCGAACTCGGTCAGCAACAGGTCGATAATGAGCATTTGTTCCTGGCCCTATTGCGCCAGGATGAGAGTGTCGTTTCTCCCGTCCTGAAAAAGATAGGCGCCGATCCATCCGCTCTCGACCGTGCCTTGGAAAAGGACATCACCGGACTTCCTAAAGTAGAAGGCGGCGGACAAATCTACGTCACACCCCGTCTGGCCAAGGTCCTGGATAACGCCCACAAAGAAGCGGACAAGATGAAGGATGAGTATGTCTCCACCGAGCATCTTCTTCTGGCACTCTTGGACGCGCCAGGCGCGCAGGGACATCCTGAGGACTGGGGCGTAAAAAAAGTGATGAAACAATTCGGCCTGAGCCGGGACAAGGTCCTTTCGGCCCTAGCGGAAGTCCGTGGGTCCACCCGGGTCACGGATCAGAACCCAGAAGGTAAATATCAGGCCCTGACCAAGTATGGCAAAGACCTCACGGACCTGGCCCGACGCGGCAAGTTGGATCCGGTCATTGGCCGGGACGAGGAGATCCGCAGGGTCATCCAAGTGCTTTCCCGCAGGACCAAGAACAATCCTGTCCTTATCGGCGAGCCTGGCGTGGGCAAGACCGCCATTGCCGAGGGCTTGGCGGGGCGTATTGTCTCTGGCGATGTACCGGAGGGACTGAAGAACAAAAAGGTCATCGCGCTGGATATCGGGGCCATGGTGGCTGGGGCCAAATTCCGCGGCGAATTCGAGGATCGTTTGAAGGCCTTCCTGAAGGAAGTCACAGAAAGCGATGGCCAGATCATCCTGTTCATCGACGAACTTCATAATCTGGTGGGGGCTGGCCGGGCCGAAGGCTCCATGGACGCTTCCAATATGCTCAAACCCGCCCTTGCCCGGGGCGAACTCAGGGCGGTGGGCGCCACCACCCTGGACGAGTACCGCAAATATATAGAGAAGGACCCAGCCCTGGAACGCCGTTTCCAACAGGTTTTCGTCGGCGAGCCCTCGGTGCCTGACACCATTTCCATCCTCAGGGGCTTGAAGGAACGATACGAATTGCACCACGGCGTGCGCATCCAGGACTCGGCCCTGGTGGCCGCGGCGGTACTTTCCAACCGCTATATCACCAACCGCTTCCTGCCGGACAAGGCCATCGATCTGATGGACGAGGCCGCCTCCAAACTGCGTATCGAGATAGACTCCATGCCCGTGGAACTGGATGAGGTGGAACGCAAGATCCGCCAGCTGGAGATCGAAAAACAGGCCCTCCAGAAAGAGAAAGACCAGGCTTCCAAGGACCGTTTGGCCAAGTTGGAAAAGGAAATGGCTGACCTCAAAGAAGGTTCCTCCCAGATGAAGGCCCGTTGGCAGAACGAAAAGAAGGTCATCCAGGACCTGCGAAAAGTGAAGGAAGAACTGGAGACCCTGAAGCTACAGGAAACCCATTTTGAGAGGGAAGGCAAGCTCGACAAAGTGGCGGAGATCCGCTACGACAAACTTCCCAAATTGCAGAAGCAGGCCAAGGATTTGGAAGACAAGCTGGCGGAAGTGCAGAAAAAGGGCGCCATGCTGAAGGAAGAAGTCACCGACCAGGAGATCGCCGAGGTTGTGGCCAAATGGACCGGTATCCCGGTGGCCAAGATGATGGAAGGCGAGACCCAGAAACTCGTCCACTTGGAGGACGCCCTCAAGAAAAGGGTCGTGGGTCAGGATGAGGCGGTCGAGTCGGTGGCCAACGCCATTCGCCGTTCCCGTTCTGGATTATCCGATCCCAACCGTCCACTCGGTTCTTTCCTCTTCGTGGGGCCCACGGGGGTTGGTAAAACCGAACTGGCCAAGGCTCTGGCGGGCTATCTCTTCGATGACGAGAAGATGATGGTGCGTATCGACATGAGCGAATACATGGAAAAACACTCGGTGTCCCGCCTGATCGGGGCGCCTCCGGGCTATGTGGGGTACGACGAGGGCGGTCAGTTGACCGAAGCGGTGCGCCGCAGGCCCTATTCGGTCATCCTTTTCGACGAGGTGGAAAAAGCCCACGCTGATGTTTTCAACGTGCTTCTACAGGTGTTGGATGACGGCCGTTTGACCGACAGCCAGGGCCGGGTGGTGGATTTCAAGAACACCGTCCTCATCATGACCAGCAATATCGCCTCCCAGAAGATCATGGAGGCGGGGGCCAAGGACGCGGACCTGAAGGACGCCCTGCAAAAGGAACTCCGCCAGTTCTTCCGTCCCGAGTTCCTCAACCGCATCGACGACATCGTCATCTTCCACCGCCTGGGAGAGGACCAATTGGAAGCCATCGTGAGCATCCAGTTGGAGTTCCTGAAGAACCGTTTGGCGGACCGTAAGGTCACGCTGGAAATGTCCAAGGGCGCGCTGGCCTTCCTGGCCGAAAGGGGGTATGACCCGGTCTACGGGGCCAGGCCCTTGAAGAGGCTCATTCAGCATGAGTTGGTGGACAAAATGGCGATGAAACTGCTCGATGGTGAGATCAAAGAGGGCCAGACGGTCAAAGTGGACGCTTCCAAGGGCGGGGAATTAATTATCAAAACCTGAAAACCTCAAACAATTTTAACCACCATGCCGACCTTCCATAAAGCATACAAGGAGGTCGGTATAGTACCGATTTCAAAATATTCTTAATGCCAATCGGCACAAGGGCACCAAGGTTGGCTAGAACAAAGAATAAATAATTCAATTTTGGCAAATTCAAAAAATGTACATTGCCAGCGATTATCCCCCCATTTGAAAAAGGGGGGAAAGGGGGGTATTAGACGTTGCCGATGCGGTTTGAAAAGACTAACTCCCCCTTAGTCCCCCTCTTTCATGCTGTTCCTCATATGAAATTAAAATAATGAGAACAGTATAGTGCTTTAGCACAGAGGGGGAAAATAGGACGACTCCAATTAAAGGTTTATGGAAGGTCGGCATGGTGGTTCAATTGCCGTTTTTGGTTCATGGGCTTGCTATTTTTTAGCCCAAGAGCTTTGATGGGATGGAATAGACAAAGAATGGCTTAACAAAGGGGAGTTCCATGAACGTATTTGATTTCTCAGCCAAAAGCATCGATGGGGAAGAAGTGTCTTTCACCAAGTTCCGGGGCCAAGTTTTGCTGATCGTCAACGTGGCCAGCCGCTGCGGGTTTACCCCCCAATACGACGCATTGGAAAAGCTCCACGAGAAATACCAATCCGAGGGTTTTTCCGTCCTGGGGTTCCCCTGTAACCAGTTCGGGGCTCAGGAACCAGGGACGGAAGCGGATATCAAGAGTTTCTGCGAGTTGAACTATAAGGTGAAATTCCCCATGTTTTCAAAGGTGGATGTGAATGGCGATAACGCCCACCCCATCTATAAATTCCTCACCCAATCCCAGCCAGGCATCCTGGGCACTGAATCCATCAAATGGAACTTCACCAAATTCCTCGTCGATTCCCAGGGTCAGCCGGTCAAGCGGTACGCCTCCGCTATTACGCCTGAGTCCATAGAGTCGGATATCCAGGGCCTTCTAGCCAAGGAACATTAAACCGCCGCGGATAGGCTGAACCGCCTATCGAACGAGGTTTTTCCGCTTACCGGAAGGGATGTTTCCGGGCCCCGGAAAGACAAGGCACCCACCGGAAGAGATGTTTCCGGCCCCCGGAAAGACAGGGCACCCACCGGAAGGGATGTTTCCGGCCACCGGAAAGACAAGGCACCCACCGGAAGGGATGTTTCCGACCCCCGGAAAGACAGAGCACCCACCGGAAGGGATGTTTCCGGCCCCCGGAAAGACAAGGCATCCACCGGAATGGGTGTTTCCGCCCATCGGAAAGACAGGTCGCCCATCGGAAGGGGGCCTTTTGGCATGTTGCTAGAGACTAGTGGAACACCAGTATTATTTTAATTAGTTGCTTATTTCGTCTCGCATTTTATTGATGGACGATCCTTGTCTCCTCTATGGAAAAAGGATGACGGGACGGATGGGTAGGGTAGAATTGGGGAGTTGTAACCCAATCCATCCGGGAGAGCGCGATGAAACTAAAGACCCTCCAGTCCCAAATCCTGATCTCGGCCTTCCTATTCCTTCCGATGGTCCTTGGTTTGGTCTCCTGCGGTAAAGCCCCCGAACCCTCCCCTTTCGCTTCATTCACGGACGCCAAAAAGCTCTACAAGATCAATTATTTCATCGCCTGGAAGGCCGGGGTCAACGGCCGCATCTTCACCGTCACCCCTCCCGACGCCACCGGGGCCTTGTCGGTGACCCCTTACGTGGATCCGGGGCCAGGCCCCTTCGATCTGGAGAAATTCAAGGCCATGGTCATGAAGGACTTCGTTGAGTGCCGGGTCAAAACGCCCTTCAAGCCCATCCAAAGCCCTTTGTGGACAGGCGAACAGGCTGAATATGAGGGATGGAACCAAGGGGCAAGGATCGACTGGGTTTTCCGGGTCACCTATAAGGGAAATGTTGGGGTATTCCTGGCGGTCAATGAGATGCGCATCCACATGAAGGACCGACTGCCGACCTACAAGGCGATGATGGACTCGCTGGTCATTCTTACGGCGGAACCGACCCCAGTCGCGGTCCTGAAACCGATCATCACACCCGAACCAACCAAGACCTGGATGAGAAAGATCGGCGATTTCTTGCAAAACAAGAAGTAAGTGGGCAAGTCGTAAATCCAGCTTTGAAAAATATAAGGAGAAAAATATGGATTCCAAAGAATTGATGTCATACGGGCCTCTGGGAGCATTGATCGGCAAATGGCAGGGGGACAAGGGCGACGATATCGCCCCGGGCGACGACCTGGGAAAAGAGAACAACAAGTACCGTGAGGAGATCCTCTTTGTGCCATGCGGAGCGACCTTCAACCATGAGCAGAAGCTCATGGGGGTGCATTACTCCCTCCACGCCTGGCGTTTGACCGAAACGACGCCTTTCCATGAGGAGTCTGGTTATTTACTTTGGGACGAAAGGGAAAAACTCATCATCCGAAGCACTATCATCCCCCGCGGATTCGCCATGCTGGCGGGCGGGAAAGCCGAACCGGACGCCAAGAAATTCACTGTCTCGGCCAAGCTGGGCTCACCCATTTTCGGCATCTGTTCCAATCCGTATTTGGATAAAGAGTTCAAAACCCTGGCCTTCGACCATACTTTGACCTTGTTGGCTCCCGATCAGATCAGCTACGAGCAGGACACCCAGATCCAGATCGCCGGCCAAAAGGAAATCTTCCACCATACGGACAAGAATGTCCTGAAGAAGATTGGTTGATTATTTTGTTAATGAGTTATTGTAAAACTGTGATCATCCTCGATTTGGAATAGAGCCGTGGAATTTAAGTTGGTGCCGGTTAATGGGCCGGCATTTGCGAGATAAAGGTTCACTATATATTGCCCCGTGAAGGGATAAGCAGAAGTTGGAAATATAAATGGAGATGTAATTCCTCGTGGGCTGTCATATCCGGTATACGCAGCTGTATATGTTGCTGGGGCGTTTTGAACCCAGTCGAAGTTGCCATTGGTGTTCCAAGCTACTGTAACCCCGTTAGAAGAAACAGAAACATTTCCACCTGGGGCGATTACGGTTGAAGTGACTGTGCCAATGGAAGTTGCGATGATAACAGAATAAGGTGATCCGGCGTCGTAAGGTAAACTAAGAGAACCCAAGGTCAAGGAATATAGTTCTGAATTTGGTGCATCAATGACACCAGAACTCGGAATAGGGATATTCCCTTCAGGTGTAACCAATGTTACTCCAGCGGTAGTTTCTGGGTTGCCATTAACAGCTAGGACGAGGACGAAACTAGATAATTGATCTGTTGTATTTCCGCCAGTCGTAAACAGTTGAAGGAAGGTGGGGCAAATTCCTGTTGTTTCAAATTCACCGGTGGCTACTGGGGTTGGAGTGAAAGTGGTTGTGGGAGTTGAGGTGGAAGTGGTAGTCGAAGTTGAGGTGGCGGTGGCTGAAGGGGTGAAAGTGAAGATATTTGTGGGTGTTAAAGAGGGAGTTACCGTAGGGGTGGGTGTACCAGTGGGTGTGAAAGAAAGAATGACAGAGGATGTTGAGGTGGCCGTCGGCGTGTCAGTTTGAATTGGACCTAATGCGGGTCTGGCGGGATTCAGGGGGCGACTGCAGGCCGCTAACAAACCTAGCAGTGTAATATTCATCAAAACGAAATAGATCAGTTTGTTTCTCATCTGCTTTACCCTTCTTAATACAGAAAAACTGGCAAAATATAACGTACCTTCAATGATTTATAGTGAAAGTGTGTCCGTCGAGGATTTCGAAAGGGGTTGTAGGGTTTGAGTTCGGCCCTACGACAGGTGATTCATTATAGAAATGGACATAAACTCCATATTGGCCCGTTTCAGGATAGGCCGAAGCTGGAAAAATGAAAGGCGATGTAACACCAGCGGGGCTGGTATAACTAACGTAAGGAAGACCGGAATAAACGTTGCTACTGTTACTAATTACATTAAAGTTACTATTGCCATTCCAGGTAACGGTGACTCCGTCTGAAGAAACGGAAACATTCCCTCCGGGAGCGATCATTGAAGATGTAACAGTGCCAATAGAAGTGGTGATGATTACAGAATAGGTAGATCCGCCATCGTAGGGCCTGTTGAGTGCAGACAAATCTATAGAATAATCCGCCGAGTTGTTTCCAGACATATTCGGGACACCACAACACCGCAAACCAACAAAAGGAACTGAAATATTTCCTTCGGGTGTAACCAAAGTTACCCCATCCGTTGTTTCGGGTAACCCGTTGACTTCTAGTATGAGTGTAAAATTAGACAATTGATCAGATGAATTTGAACCATTGGTAGTCAACAGAAGATAGGTGGGACAAATTCCGGTTGCCTCTATTCCTCCGGTAACTGTTGGGGTTGGAGAGAAAGTTGTCGTAGATGTTGAAGTGGAAGTCGCTGTAAAAGTTGAGGTGGCGGTGGGTGAAGGGGTGAAAGTGAAGATATTTGTGGGTGTTAAAGAGGGAGTTGCCGTAGGGGTGGATGTGCCAGTAGGCGTAAAAGAAAAAATAACCGAAGGTGTTGAGGTGGAAGTCGGTGTGTCAGTTGGATTAGGAGCCAATGCGGGTCTGGCGGGATTCAGGGGGCGACTGCAGGCCGCTAACAAACCTAGCAGTGTAATATTCATCAAAGCGAAATAGATCAGTTTGTTTCTCATCTGCTTACCCTTCTTAATACAGAAAAACTGGCAAAATATAACGTACCTTCAATGATTTACTGTGAAAGAGGGCCAGTCGATGATTTCGAAAGGGGTAGTAGGGTTTGAGTTCGGCCCAACGATGGGCGCTTGATTATAGAAACGTGTATTCACTGTATATTGGCCTGAGGTCGGATAAGCCGAAGACGGAAAAATGAAAGGTGAAGTAACTCCAGCTGGACTGTAATAGTCATTGTTGCCAATTACATTAAAGTTACTATTGCCATTCCAGGTTACCGTGATTCCGTCTGAAGAAACGGAAACATTCCCTCCAGGAGCGATCATTGAAGAAGTAACCGTACCAATAGAAGTGGCGATGACAACAGAATAAGTAGATCCGCCATCGTAGGGTCTGTTGAGTGAAGTCAAATCTAAAGAATAGTCCGCTAAGTTGTTACCGGGTACAGACGGTTCATCCAACCCCCGTAAACCAACAAAAGGAACCGGGATATTTCCTTCAGGTGTAATCAAGGTAACTCCATCCGTAGTTTCGGGTAAACCATTGACATCTAACAAGAGCCCGAAACTAGACAACTGATCTGATGAATTAGAATCATTGGTGAGCAACAAAAGATAAGTTGGACAAATACCTATAGTATTTATTCCTCCGGTAACGGCTGGGGTTGGAGTGAAAGTGGTTGTGGGAGTTGAGGTGAAAGTGGTAGTCGAAGTTGAGGTAGCGGTGGCTGAAGGGGTGAAAGTGAAAATATTTGTGGGTGTTAAAGAGGGAGTTGCCGTAGGGGTGGATGTGCCAGTAGGCGTAAAAGAAAAAATAACCGAAGGTGTTGAGGTGGAGGTCGGTGTGTCAGTTGGATTAGGAGCCAATGCGGGTCTAGCGGGATTCAAAGGACGGTTGCAGGCGGTTAATAGTCCCAGTAGGGTAATATTCATCAAAACGAAATAGATCAGTTTGGCTCTCATAAGGTTCCTCGTTCTTTATACGGTCAAAACATCGATGGTTTTTATTAATGCATTTTCAATGCCATGTTCTTAATGCCCTGTTTTTAAAGTGAAATCAATTTTTTGCGAGTTGATATTTTCAAATTTGGCGGTAAGAAATGGCGTGTTTTGTCTCAAATTCACCAATAAATGTCAGTGAAATGGATAAGAAGTATTCAATTGTCTTGGTTCTATGAAATAGGGTTCTCGGGCCATTTGTGGCGGGGATATCTACGAGATAGTTCCTTGCGGATCTGCGGGTAGTGGTTCTTCCAGAATCCAGCTAGGTCGCTGGTGATCTGGACCGGCCTTTTGGCGGGCGAAAGCAGATGGAGCACCACCGGAACCTGACCGCCCCCCACCGTCGGTCCTGAAGTCATCCCGAAGAAATCCTGCAAACGGGATTCTGCCCAGGGCGGTTTGCCTTCCTCGTAATGAATGGCGATGGACCTACCGCCTGGAAGGGTCGTTCGGGACGGAGCCAGAAGTTCCAGTAAAGCTTGGTTCTTAGGGTCCAGTTTTGCCCTCAAAGCACCCACCAAATCCGCTTTTTTCAGGTCCTCAAAACTTCGGCAAGTCCGGCATAATTCAGCCAGGGTTTCTTTCACCACTTCATCGGTCAAAGAGGGGAAGCCAGCTCTTTCCGCCGCGAACCTTGCCCGACTCAAGAAATTTCCCAGTTCTTCCTCATCACAATAGGCCGAAGGTCCAGCGGACAGGGCTTGCTTATATAAAAGGTTCGCTGTTTCCTCGCCGAAATCACCGGGCGAAAGCGGCTTTTCATCCAGCACCAATTGTCCGTAGGTCAGGCGTTTGAAGCCCTCCACCCTCCCGGCTTTGGCGTTCCACTCGCAGGTTTTTTCCTCTGATAGTCCCTCCGACACCAGGTCTAACAGCCAGTCCGCCTCGACGGGGCATAGGGACCTGGCTTTTACCTGGGCTTTCGGACCAACTTCCTGGGCTTCCACCACCACGAAATACTCGTTCTCGCGGATCATGGCGTCGTCCTGGGCCACGGCGGTCCCTCCTCCGCAGAGGATCAGCTCCCTCGTGTGGGCGTCCCGGTGCCGGGTCTCGGAGGAACGTCCCTCCCGAACCTGGGCTACCCGATCGGGAAAGGCCATGAGCAATCCCTTGGAAAGGATTTCCTGATCCTTCACGCCGACTTTGGCGGTCGGGGGCGAGGTCTTCAACAGACCGGCGACCTGTTCTTCGATTCTTTTGGACTCAAAACCCGGCTTGAATCGGTGGAGGTCCTCCAGCAAGTCCTGGGAGGAACCTTCGCTGATAAGGGCGGAAAGACGGCAAGCGTTGGAAAGGGCGTGCGAACCCTGTGGCGACATCTTTTCCACTTCAAGGACGAACTTCGCCAAGCGTGGCGCCAGGGGGAAGCGGGCCATTCGACGTCCAAGGGAAGTGAGTTTTTCCCCTTTATCCAGCGCCCCTAATTTCTTGAGCAGGGTGATCGCCGCATCCAGGGAAGCGGAAGAAGGCTTGAGGAACCATGGGAAGTTTTCCAGGTCATCCACACCCAGGGTTTTCAGATCCAGAAGGCTTCGGGAAAGGTCGGACCGCATTAATTCCGGCAGGTCGAAGGATGGGCGGTGGTCAAAATCGTATTTGGAATATAGGCGCAGACAGACACCCGCCTGGAGCCTACCGGCCCTTCCGGTCCGCTGAGCTGAGGAAGCTTGGCTGGCTGGTACGGTCACCAGGCTTTCCAAACCGGACCAGGCGGAGACCCGTGATTGCCGGGTCAGGCCCGAATCCACCACGGCTGTTACGCCGGGAACGGTGATAGAAGTTTCGGCCACGTTGGTGCTCAGGATGACTTTGCGGCCTTTCGAGGGGCGAAGAACCCTTTGTTGTTCCTCCACCGGCAGGTCGCCGTAGAGGGCATGGACCTCGGCGTCCGTTTTTTTCAGGGCTTCCTGGCAACGGCTTATTTCGGCCATTCCCGGTAAAAAGACCAAGGTGGTACCTTCCACGCCTTGAGAGGTCAACTGAGCCACCGCGGAGCGCACCTTTTGGTCCAGGTCCCTTTTTTCGGGCTGAGGAAGGTATTCCACGTTCACTGGAAAGACCCGGCCTTCGCTTTTAAGCACTGGGCAGTCGGATAGATAAGCGGAAAGGGCCTTGGCGTCGAGAGTGGCGCTCATAACCAGAAGCCGCAGGTCAGGACGGGTGGAAAGCTGGAGCCGTCTGAGCCAAGCCAGTCCCAGTTCCAGAGCCAGGCTTCTTTCATGGAACTCGTCCAGGACCACAGCAGCTACTTTGGAAAGCTGGGGGTCGTTCTGGGAAAGGGGCAGGAGCATGCCGTCGGTCATGAAAAGAAGCCGGGTGGATGGGGATAGGCGTTTCTCGAAACGGAACTGGTATCCGACGGTCTTGCCGGCCTCCTCGCCCATTTCTTCCGCGACTCTCAGGGCGGCTAGTTTGGCGGCCAAGCGCCGGGGCTGGAGCACCCATATCTCACGGTCCTTGGCGAAGGAGGCGGTCAGGAGGGCTGGGGGGACCCGGGTGGTCTTTCCAGCGCCAGGTTCGGCGGTGACCACGGCGCAATGGTTTTTATCCAGGGCTTCGACGATCTGGGGAAGGAGTGGGTCAATGGGAAGGGGATTCATGGCGGGTATTTTCACATATATGGGGAGGATGTCCCAATCAAAAGGGGAGGAAAAAGTCATTTCAACATTTTTTTCACCACAGAGGCACAGAGACACAGCTAATTAAAAATCAAAGATTTAGGGCGCCTCTGAAAATTCCAATTTTTGCTTTTGTTGAGCTGTGTCTCTGTGCCTCTGTGGTGAAATATTAGATGTTCCCCTTATTGAATTGGCTGTGTTTCGGTGGTGAAGAGGGGTAGTTCTGTGTTATTTCCCGGTGCCGCCCTGGCGGAGTTTCTGTTCCAGAAGATAGTTATTCAGGTGGGTCATATCCTCGCGGTTGATGGCCAACAGTTTCACCCCGGCGTTGTACATGGTCACCCCTGTCTCAAGGAAAGAACCGGCCCGGACCACCTCGGCCAGAAGGGTAATGGGACGGTTGAATTGGGGTAGTTTCAAGAATATCTCCACATGAGTTCCTGGGGCGAAAGGCTGGTCTCCCATCAGGGAAAGTCCGCCTTCGGAGATGTCCTTGGTCACGGCATGATAAATATGGAACTTCCTGGAAAGCTCAGGGAGGTGTTCGGTCTTGGTCTGGTTGTAATGGGGATGGTCCAGCACCTGGCCAGCGTCGTCGGCATCCAGGACCCGATAAGAGACCTGAAGGGTCGAGGCGACCCTCTCGTGCTTGCGTTGTTCCATCCTGCCTTTTTGGATCGTCATCAATAGCCTTGCCATGGGAATCCTCGAAACGATGTTAGTTTACTGGACCCCTTTCCTGAATAAAAGGGTAGGGGCAAGGAAAGGTTAGATGCCTATCCGCAAAGCGCATCTTACGGATGATTCCCCCCTTCCCCCATGCCTCTTTTGGGGAAAATATCATGAGGCATGGGGACGTCCCCATTTTCATTTTTAAATTTCCAAATGAAGAAATGGGGGTGAAAAAGGGGGGGTAGGGGGGTATTAGTCGTTGCCGAAATAGTCGGGAAAAACTAACTCCCCCTTGTTCCCCCTCTTTCAGAGGGGGAGACGGTGCGACTAACAAATTGACGAATGTCCAGATCAAGGTACGTTTTGCGGATAGGAATAATAGGTTATCAAGAAGGGACGCGGAGCCTGTCACGGGTAAGTGTCAGAGGGGTTAAAGTTCAGGACCGCCCAATAAGTGGCGTTCCAATTTTACGTGAAAGTCGTTCTTTCCGACCCCGATGTATAACTCGCCCTGGTTACGGGTCAGTTCCCATTTATTATCCCTGTCCAGTGTCGCTCCCAGTTGATTCAGGAACCTGGGGTCCAGGGAATAAAGGCCGATCTCCTCCAGCCGATGCACTTTCTCTTCCCGCAATTCACGCGTCAGCATCCTGGCGTCCTTGTGGGTGAAGATGATGACTTCCTTGGAGGTCTTGGAAGCTTTGTGGATGCGCTTGGCGTCCGGATTGCCGATGTCGATCCATAGTTCGATATTGCCGGTCAACCCCATCACCCGCATGGCCGGGTCATCGGGAGAACTGATACCCGCGGTGAATTCCAACCCATCTCGATAGCAGAGACAGTAGGCGAGTACCCGGGTGATGAAAAAGGGGAGGGACTCGGAAGGGTGCATGGCGGCACGGAATTCCAGGGTCTGATAGAGAGAACGGTCCACATCGGATAGTACGACAGAGAAACGATAGATGGTGGAAGCGAGGGCCAATTACTTGATGTCTAATCCCAGGGCTTTGTTGATGAAGTCCTTGAGGACCTCGAAGTCCGAGTCTTTCATCGTGAGGAAGTGCAGTCCGGCCCCTGATTGATTGGACCAGATGACCTCGGCGAAAGCGGAGATGAGGCTGTGATGATTGGGTACGGAAAAATCGACCCTCATGATGTGGCCCAGTTTCAAGGTTGTATCGGAGGAAAGTTGGATGCCACCCAGGCTCATGTCCAGGGAGGTGCCGGACTTCGCGGTCTTCTTCCTGTCCACCAAGGACTCGATCTCTTTGTCGCCATCGATCAGGTGGAACTGCACAGGGATCTTCAGGGAAACCCGCGGATGGGCGCGCCTCTCGATGAACATATTGCTGTCGGTCATTAGACACCTCGGTAAGGATCATGCGTGAATTGGCATAATTGTACACCGAACGGGAGGTTTGTAAGAAATGGATTGGAAATGGTCGGAAAAGTCGGCTCAAGAGGCTTTATTTAAAGCGCTTTTGTGAAGGGTTACTCTTTTTCCCCGAACCTGGTGAGAAATAGGTTCTGGATAGCGGCGCAGGCGTCCCTGGCGTCATCGCCCTCGAAAATGATGGTCAATTCCGAACCGTAGCTGGCGGCCAGGCTGATGAGATTCAGAAGGCTTTTTCCGTCCACTGGTTGGTTGTGGTTCTTGACCAGGACACGGCATTTGTACTTGCTGGTCACCTTCACGAAATGGGCCGCTGCCCTGAGATGTAAACCAAGACGGTTGAGGATCTTGACCTTCTGGACGATCTCCATGGACACCTCCGAAGTGAAAGACGTATGGATGATCCAAATAAATTGGATCATCGGTTGATTCGAATTAAGGTTAGAAGTTTATTTTTCGTATTGCCGGTGAAGCCAGTCGCCGGCGGGAAATTCAACGCAAGGATGTGGGCTGCTAACGAGTCCTATTTTAACTCTCCGCATGCTCGACTACCAAGCGATTTGAAAAATGCTTTTCAAATAACGAGTGTTTTTTTAAAAGTGTGGGTTAAACGTGGGGCATTTTATTTTTTATGAAATGATGTTACGAAAGCGTTAAAGCTGGTTTTAGTTTCACGGAATTTCAAAATCCCATCGTGATTTTGTCCGAAGTCAATCTTTTTCAAGAAGGGTATGAATAGGGCAGGAAAATTCCGTTGTTTTAACGGACTGATTGAAAGGACAATGGGGCTGTTTCCTTTGCAAAATATGGGGGTTCCGTGGGTCAAAAACGCTGTATTTTCGTCCTCTTGCTTCTAGTCCTGTTCCTGAATCTTTCCTGCGCGAAAAAGGATTGGACGGGGGTCTGGGAAGGTACCTGGGGCCAGGGAGCCGATCAGATCCGTATCGCCATTGATATCGATCACGATCAAGACGGCAATTACCGGGCCTTCTATTACAACATCGATGACGATATCAATCGCGAACCATTGAACAAGGTGAGAGCGGGGTGGGATTCTTTCCACGCTGAACGGGGAATGGGCGAATCCCTCGACCTTAAATTCAATGACAGGATCCTTCAGGGTACTTTCAACTATAAAGAACAAGTGGCGCCGGTCATCCTGAGGCGCGGTATCGATTACTTGGTCCCTCGGCTTGACCCGCTGGGAAAAGCGCAGACCCAATACGTTTACCGCCAACCCCGTGTTCTTCCCGACGGCTGGCAAGTGGGAGACTTGAGACAGACCCAGGCTGATCTGTCCATGATCGAGGCGGGTATCCGTTCTATCCTCGATCAGACCTATCCGAAGATCCACAGCCTGCTCATCGTTAAAGGCGGGAAGATCTTGCTCGACGAGTATTTCTACGGTTACGGCGCCCAGGATGAGCATCCGGTCCAGTCCATCACCAAATCGGTTTTCTCCCTCCTGGTAGGGATCACCGAGGACCAGGGGTTGATCCAACTCGACCAGAAACTCTACGACTTTTTCCCCGAGTGCCGATCCCTCATGGGTTGGGAAGAGGGCAAAGCCAAGATCACCCTGGAGAACCTTTTGACCATGACGGGAGGATTCGAGTGCGACGATATGAGGAATTCCCTGGCCTGTTCCTGGGCCATGGTGAAGTCTTCCGACTGGTTGGCCGCCAGTCTCTCCACCCGCCTGGCCGGATGGCCGGGCCGGCACTTCGCCTATTGCGGGGCCTGCCTGACCCCCTTCTCGGCCATCCTAGCCCGCCAAAGCGGGATGGCGCTTCCGTATTTCGCTCAAAAGTACCTCTTCGAACCATTGGGTATCCATCAAGTCCATTGGAAGGAAGGGCCAGCCCCCTGCCTGGCGGTCAACTCACGGGTCAACTTGAAAAAGATTCCGCCCAATGACGCAGGAAAGGTCACGCCGGTTTCTTTCGGTTTGACCATGCGTCCCAGGGACTTGGCGAAGTTGGGTCTGCTGGTATTGAAAAAAGGGAAGTGGAAAGGAAAGGGGATCGTTTCGCCCCAATGGATATCGGAATCGACCAAGGAGCGCATCCCCAATACTAAAACCGGGAAAGAAGCGGGTTATGGATATCTATGGTGGACCAGGGCCCTGCCCGATGGGGATCAATGGGTCGATGTCATCGACGGATGGGGAGTAGGGGGCCAGCATCTTTTCATCGTGCCCAGCCTGGATATGGTCTGCGTGGTTACCGGCGGTAATTATAAAAATGGAAGGTTGGGAGGGAACGCCATCACCTTATTCGAGGAAAATGTGGCAGCGGCCTTTCTGCCGGGGAACGAGGCGCCATGAGCGATCCCCGAACCTACGGTCATCCTCCCTATCGAGTAGCCCTGTTGCACGGCGGACCTGGCGCCGCGGGAGAAATGGCCCCGGTCGCTAAGGCGCTGGCGCCTTTCATGGGAGTATTGGAACCGCTTCAGACCAAGTCTTCGGTCAAGGGTCAATTGGAGGAACTCAAAGAACTCTTGGAAGGGAAGGGGGCGCTGACCTTGGTGGGTTATTCCTGGGGCGCTTGGCTGGCGATCCTTTTCGCCTCCGAATATCCCGAGTTGGTGAAAAAGCTCATCCTGGTTTCCAGCGGTCCTTTTGAGGAGAAATACGCGAAAGCCATCACGGAAAATCGACTGAACCGTTTGGGGAAGGACGACCGAAAAGCCGCGGTGACCCTCATGAGCCGTTTGGAAGAACCGGGGGCTTTCGAGAAGTTCGGGAAACTCATGACGAAAGCGGATAGTTTCGATCCCTTGAAGGTGAAAAGCGCGGAATTGGAGTTCAACGCGGAGATATTCGAGAAGGTTTGGAAAGAGGCCAGCGAACTTAGAAGGAGCGGGATGTTGTTGGAGTCGGTCAAAAAGCTCCGTTGCCCTGTGGTCGCCATCCACGGGGACCATGATCCCCATCCGGCGGAAGGTGTCCGAATACCTCTTTCGACCGTTCTCACGGATTTTCGGTTCCATTTATTGAATAAATGCGGCCATACCCCCTGGAAGGAGAAACAGGCGTGGAACAAGTTCTATGAGATAATGAAAAAAGAATTGGAATAAAAGGAAACACGTATGGGCGGACGTTCATCAAAAGGATCTTTGAAACAGAAATTCCCAATCATCAAGATAGTTCCCCGAAAACAGGATGAATTCCGCAAAAAGCTGGTGGCGCGGATCGATGCGTTCAATCAGGGCAAAATGGGACCCACCCGATGGAAGGCCCTTAGCCTGGAAGCCAAGAACGCCCAGGGAAAGCTTGTGGGAGGGTTGACCGGTTTTACCTACCTGGGTTGGCTCTATGTGGATATTCTCTTTGTGGAAGAACGATATAGAGGCCAGGGGTTGGGAAGACGACTTATGCGGACGGCCGAATCCTGGGCCAAAAAACATGGCTACGGTTACGTTCATTTAAGCTCTTTTAGTTTCCAGGCCCCTGGTTTTTACAAGAAATTGGGATACAAGATCCACGGCAAGCTTGGGCCGTTCCCCAAAGGTCACATCAGGTTTTATTTCAAAAAGAAAATATAGTTTTCCTGGAACGAGTCCAAATCATGGCCCCGAAACGAAAAAAAACAAAAACTCTTCCCACCAAAATTAAGATCGACTACAAAGCTATTCGTTCCATCGACCACGCCTGCACAGGCTGTTCCACGGTCGAGGAGTGTTGTTGCGCGCGGTTCGAGGTTAGCGTGACCAAAGCGGAGCTTAACCGGATCGTTCCTTTCCTGCCCGAAGCGGCGAAATTTTGTCCCCATCTCAAGACGAAAGATGGGTATGACAACGTTTTTGAGGATGGGGTTAACGGTCTTCACGCCATCGAGACAAAGGAAGATGGGCTCTGCGTTTTCGCTTTCAAGGCGAATGGGATGATCCGATGTTCCTTGCACGCCATTGAGATCAGCCATGGTCTGCCCCGGGGGAGCGTCAAACCGCAAATGTGCATCCTTTGGCCCCTGACCTTCTCGGAAAAGGGGGATGTTTTGACCCTTCATGACAGCGCGCTCGCTTGCGAATGCAGTTCGCTTCGAAAAACCCCATCGAAAGAGATATCTCCCGAACTTTTGGAGACTATCGAATACATTCGCGGGATAAAGAAAGGATAACTCGACTATATGACCAACCACAAAAACCGAACATTATTGATGTTCCTCATTTTAATTCTTGGCCCATCCATCCTTTGGGCCTACAGCGGGGACCAGGGGGCCATTGAGCCGGGGTTGAAGGACCGCAAGGACATCCTCTTCTTCGGGGGCTTTGAATCCCAACCCTGGAACGGGGTTTGGGGCATCCTGTGGGGGCCGTCACCGGCGGATGACGCCGAATTGACTACGGGCCGGACCGCTTTCGAGGGACATTCCTTGCGGGTCCATTACAAAAAAGACGTTGTCGGGCCCGATGGCGGGCTTCAATACCTGATGGACCTGACCAAGGTTTCCATCCCTCCCCGGGAATCGGCCTATCTTCGATATTACGTCCGATTCGACCCCGATTTTGATTTCGTCCGGGGCGGCAAACTGCCGGGCCTGGTCGGGGCCAACGCCAACACGGGCGGGCACAAACCGAACGGGATGGATGGTTGGAGCGCCCGCATGATGTGGAGGCCCAACGGCAAGATCGTCCAATATGTCTACCACCCCGATCAACCCACCGAATACGGCGAGGATTTCGAGTGGAATTATGGCGGCTGTCCCCGTTTCTTCACCCCGGGCAAATGGCAATGCGTTGAAACTTTCGTGCAAATGAACACACCCGGTAAGAAGGATGGCATCATCCGGTCGTGGCTGGACGGGGAAAAAGCTTTGGAAGTCACCAACATCAGGTTCCGGGATACCGACAAGCTCAAGATCGACAAGATGTATTTTTCCACCTTCTTCGGGGGCAACGACCCAAGCTGGGCCCCTCCCAAAGATGAGTACGTCACTTTCGACAACTTTGTCATCGCTGAAAATTACATCGGGCCGGACGCCCAGGCTCCGGCCGATCTGGCGGTGCCCACCGTAGCTCCAACCACCCAGGTTGAAAAGACCGACGGTTTGTTGATCTACGACGGGGACCACGCGGGTTGGATCACCAGCAATTGGAGCGAGGGAAAATATGACTTCTCCTCTACCGTTTTCAATCACACCCCGGACGGTTCCAAAAGCCTTTGGGTCGAACTACCGAACGGCTGGGGTGGGGCTCAGTTCGAGGGGCCGGAGATCAAACCGGCGGATTATAGGTCCATCGCCTTCTGGGTCTACCCGACAGGATGTGACGTGGAATTTCGGGCGCGGCTGGAAGAAAACCATAAACAGACAGGTCAGGAAAAGACGGTCACGAGCGGACCGACGGACGGCTTGAAGGTCAAACAATGGAGCCGGGTGGAGATACCCCTTTCGGAGTTCAACGCGCCAGGGGGATTCAACAAGGTCGTCATCACTTCCAACAGCGCCAAGGCCGTCTCTGGCTTTTATCTGGATGATATTTATCTTGTGAAGTAATGGCATTAACACAAAGGCAAAGGCTTTAACCACAGAGTACGCAGAGTTGCACAAAGTAAACAAAGTGGCTCTTTCACGAATTTGCAAATAAACCCTATCGCCAAGAAAGATGACACACCCCCCCTTTGAAAAAGGGGGGCGAGGGGGGGTATTAGCCTTTTTGAAATGTGTCTTCAGGAAAAATTTATCCACTGAAAAACCACGAAAAAAACTAACTTCCCCCTACCCCCTCTTTCAGAGGGGGAGAAAAGCGGTTCGCCTTACGAGCGTTATTGGTCACGCTTAGCCGCCTCATGGTGATTCCGGGCCACTATCTGCAAATTCGGGAAACAGGCAACAAAGTTAAATTGAATGATTTTCAAACACTGTTTCAATCTGTTTTTAACTCTGAGTGACTCCGTGTGACTCTGTCCCCTTTGGCCCAAAGGGCCAAAGAAATCGGGACTATACCGCATTCTTATTAGGTTTATTGATAAGCGGCATGTGGTTCAATTTGATTTTCAGTAAAGGGCGCCGGGACGGCGTTCCCCCAATAAGTGATAGTTCTTGGCGTCCACCGCCCGTGTCATGGCGGCCTGGTCCATTAAATAGAAAGATTTATTCAGCGGCTTTTGGCTGAAAATAAAAGCCGTTTGGAAGACCAGCACGCAGGCCAGGAATAACCATAACGTCCTTCGCCCCCATCGGTTCGCCCACCATTTATCCCAAACATAGAACGAATAAAGCAGGACCAACGGGAGCATCTCACAGAAGGTGTTAACGTCCGGATTCTTCACGGTAAAAAGCAGGGTGCCGAATACCGTCAAGAAGGCCAGGATGGTCAAAAGCCGAACAGGCCGCCAATCGGCCCGGGAGTCTTTGGAGACGAATAGATAACCAACCAAAATTAGCACCTGTAGGAATCCGAAGTACCAGAGGAAGAATCCCGGCATCAGGAAAAGATCGCTCGCTAAGTACTGGGCCCTTTCCGCCGTGTGCATGCCGATGAAGCGGGGCATCTCGAAACTTCCCAAGGCGAAGAATTGAACGAGAATCGTAAAGAAGGACCGAGCATGCTGGAAATTAAAACCAGCCGAAAAACCAGCCACATCCCTGAATAAATGGTAGTCGGACCTCAAGAGGGTTGGAACGACCAAAGCCCAGAGGGGCAGTCCTCCCGCCAGGAAATATAAGGGCCCATCGGCCTTGCGGGTTTCTTTCCATTGAAAATAAAACGATACCAGGACCATGGGCAGGACCAGAACGAAGGTCCGGTGCAACTGCATCCATCCGGCCAGGGTCAATCCCATCAAGGCATTGGCCCAGGGACGGGAGAAGCAACCCACATTCAAGGATGGGATGGATTCCAGTAAGGCGGGGAAAAAGAAACAGGCCAACCCGATGGTGTAGGACATATTGATCATGCCAGTGGAATAGTGGATGGACCAGGGCGCGGTCAGGGCCCAGGCGAGGATGAACCAGAGAGAAAAGCGGGGAAGTCGTTTGTGGGAATACCAGGCCAGGAATGTGAAGCCAGTCAGGGTGAACAGGTTGAGGAATAAGAAAGAAGCCATCGGTGAGTGCCAAAGAACCATCGGACCACCCACCAGCAGGCCTTCCAGAGGGCCAGGGTCCTGGGTTTGGAGCACCAGGTTATCCGGGGGGGTGATGACATCATTGCCGTAATAGGGCCAGGCGCCTGTCGTATAGAACTTCAGGCCCAATAGGAATGTCTGGATCTCATCGGTGACCGGCTGGACGGGAGGGGCCCAAAGGCCGAAAGCCAGGCGCAGGCCCAGTAGAAGTAAAAGGGGAATTATGAACTTGGAGCGTTTGCCCATGAATTATTTGGCGGTTTCGGCCGGTTGGGCGTTTGCCACGAAATTATCCAGGGGTGTTCCCTCGCTGTCGTACAGATCGGAAGCGCCGTTGTCCATCGTCAGCATGATCCGAAGGGGCTGGCCGTTATCAGTATTGGAGAATTTCACGGCGGTTACCTTGGAAGCCAAATAAAGCGGGCTGAAAGAGGGCGAGGCGGAATTGTCATAAAGGAAGGCGTCCCGGCCGTCCCCGATGATCCTCACAGTACGGGACCCATCCGGGCTGGTCACCACCTTCTGGTTATTGGTCTGGACGGTCATGACCACCGCGTCCTTGGCGGAATCACAGGGTATATATTCTCCGTTGTTGAAGTAATAAAGGTCTCCCACGTGGTAAGGGTCCTGCCACCACCAGCCGTTCTCGTAGAAGCACCAGCGGGAATGGTCGGTATCGAAGAACCACCAATGGCCTCCGAAATAACAGGTCCAGAAGCAGTTGTCCTTCACGTACCAGCCGTACCAGTGGAACCCTTGGGGGTCGATGTAATGGCAGTAGTTGAAGCCTTTCTCCTTGTGCCAGTAAAAATGGTTCTTAATCTTTTCGATCTTATTGGCTTTATCCGCCTTCACGGCGAAAGCGCGGTTGTGGAGGATGGCCAATTGGTCCTTTACGATGGGATCGCTGTAGCGGTATTCGGGTACAAGGGAAGCGGTCAGGGGTTTCTTGTCCGGGCCCAAGCGAGGGGAAGGGACACTGGATTGCAACTTGTTGGTATCCAGGATGCGTATCCGATCCGTGATGTAGTTTGGCAGACTGGTGACTCCCAGCTTTTGGAGCCTCTTGCGGACATAGCCTGGGGTGAAGGGGTGATGGTGATGGACTACATTGCTCGTGGTCGAGGCGGTTTGATCCGATACGGCCACGGTCGGGGTAGGGGCCGCGCTATTGGGGATGGAGGAAGCGTCGTAAGAAGCGAGTGGAGGAGCCTGAGAGATGACCGGCTCAGGAAGGGCGGGTCCGTTCCAGTAATGGGGTTCGGTGCTGTCATTATTAATGTAATTCGACTGATCCGCTTGGCTTGGTTGGAAGACCGGGAGGGATTGGTACTGGTTCACCCTGGAAGGGCGGTTCAGGATGATACGAGCTGGAGGTGGTACAGGAGTCGGATTTACCCTGCCAGGTGGAACAATGGCGGATTGAGGTTCGGGTGTGGGGGTTTCCACGACTTGGGAGGCTCCAGGAGCCTGAAAGGCGGGAGGCTGGGTAGGTACGGGTTTATTATTATCGGACCCACGCCTCCCCTGGGCCAAAGCCAATGGGCTTTGACAAAGAAAAAGGATAAAAAGTATCAGGGTTGTCTGTTTCATGTTGAAAATCCAGTATAAGCTAAATCGACTTCCCAATCATAGTATTGGCGTGTGGGAAGGGCAAAAAGTGTCGCTCATCGAACTGTAAGAATGGAACCATGTTTTCCAACCGGATCATCGCTCTTCATAAACCCATAGGATTTGAAGTAACCAGGCCTAAAGTGGCAGGCCAGCAGGCCTATCAGGGTCAGAAAACGGTCTATGAACTCCTGCCGCCGGAATTCCACAGTGAAGGCTGGGTCCCGGTCGGGCGTCTGGATAAGGCCACCAGTGGCCTGATCCTTTTCGTGAAGGAGGGCCGCCTGGTATTCAAACTGCAAAAACCCGGCAGTTTGGAGAAGGTTTATGAAGTCTGGGTGAGGGGGCCGGTGGAACCGGAACATCTGGAAAAGATCAGGGAAGGGGTTCTGACGCCCATCGGGGTCCTCAAGGCCAAGGCCATCGAGATACTTGGGGAGGACGGCAACCGGTCCTATGCCAGGGTCGTGCTGGACGAGGGGAAAAACCGGCAGGTGCGGAGGCTCTTCGCCGCCTTACGGGACAAAGAGCGCCAAAAGCCATTGAAGGTACTGGACCTCAAACGAACCCATTTCGGCCCCATTGCCCTGGATCTGGAGCCGGGCCAATGGCGGTTCTTGAAGGATAAGGAAGTCGAGCAATTGTTGGTAGGAACAGTCAATCCTCCCGCAGATCCATCCTGAAGTCAGGGCGAATACCAGACATCGTTGTAGAAAGTGGGCGGTAATTGGATGTACCCACCCAGGACCCACATGTGGTTGTTATAGACCGTGGCGGCAAAAAACTTACGGGCCGTAAAGTCAACCCCGGTGGAAGTGGTGGCTTGGGTCCAGATGTTCCCATCATAGGAATACCAGGCATCATTGAAGACCGCGGATCCCACACCCCCGATGACCCACATGGCTCCGTCATAGACCAGGGTTTGATGACCGAAGCGGGGAGAGAATTCGGCGGAAGCCGTGACCTCGGTCCAATGGGCCCCGTCGGTGGATTTCCAGACGTCGTTCAAGCCGGAGCTGATCCCGATCCCGCCGATGACCCACATGGCGTTATTGAACACCAATGAGCTATGTTCATATCTGGCCGGAAAATCAGCGGCGGCCGTGACCTGGGTCCAATTGGCCCCATCGGTGGAGGAATAGACATCCGTGAGAGGCATCGTGGTGTAGCCCCCGATCACCCAAAGTTTCCCGTTGTATGCCACGGTGGTCTGGTTTCCTCGGGGGGAAAAGGTGGCCGACCCGCTTGCGACCGCCTGGGTCCAATTCGAGCCGTCGGCGGAATGCCAAACATCGTTATTGATGGCGGGCAAGCTTCCACCCATGATCCACATGGCGTTATTGAAGACCGCTCCGGAGAAAAAGGCCCTGGCTGTGTAGGGTGAGGTCTGGGGAGCCTGGGTCCAGGTGACTCCGTTGGAGGAATACCAGGCGTCATTGGTGACCCCGGCGTTGGCCCAACCGCTGATCACCCACATATAGTTATTAAAGGTCAAGCTGAGGGTTCCCTGACGGGCCGACCATGGGGCGGCTGTCGAAGTTTCGTACCAATTCTGGCCGGTGCCGGACCCCATGACCGGGGTGGGATTGACGATGACCGTGACGGGCGCTGGAGCGGAGGGGGAGTTGTTGTTCCCACAAGCGATAGGCAGGGAAGTTAATGCGAACAAAATTACCAGTACAGCGGAATGGGGAAGTTTCGAGAGGTACATGAACGCTCCTATATTGGGATCGCCTGGTCGAAAGTTACAGGGCGCCAGACGCGGAAAGTATAGGAGAAGGGCCGAAAAGAACAGAGCCCCGCTGAAAATTATCGGAAAAAATAACGCTTAAGTTAAACGGGGAACCGTCCGCTCGGAAGGAAAAAATCAGACCCGATTCTTGATGACCTTTAATTAATAATGAGGATCAAGACTTTTCGTAATCGCCCTTGCCCGGGATGACATGGCGCACTCCGCCCCTGGGGTTCTCCACGTCCCCTTTACGGCGGGGGATCAAATGGATATGCAGGTGGTTGATGGTTTGGCCGGCGGCGGCGCCGTCGTTGATGCCGATGTTGAACCCGTCGATCTTATATTTATTATCCAGGAGTTTTTTGGCGTGCTCCACCAGGGACCAGAGCTTTCCTTTTTCCTCGATGGTGGTCTCGAAATAACTGGCGAAGTGGCGCATGGGGATGATGAGCAGGTGACCCTCGGTGACGGGGTGCTTATCCTCCCGGACATAGGCCATGCTGTTCTGGAGCAGGATATCGGCGGCGGCTGGCTTGCAAAAAGGACATTTCGGTTCTGGTGACATGGGACGTAACCTCTTTCTTGGATCGAACGGTCTGGGTGTGGAATAGGATGTGGGACATCTTAGCAGAAGGCCGCCTGATCCGGCGCTGGTGATCAAGCCAAAAAAAAAGCCCCTCGGCTTGCGCCGCGGGGCTTTAGGGTTTTCGAAAAGACCGTTAGATCTTGACGACTTTCTCGGCCTTGAGGCCTTTGTCCCCTTGGGTGACCTCGAATTCAACGCGGTCCCCCTCGTTTAGCGATTTGTAACCCTCGCCTTGAATGGCCGAGTGGTGCACGAATACATCCTCACCACCGTCCTGGGAAATGAAACCAAAACCCTTCTCGTTCTTGAACCACTTAACTGTACCTTGAACCATTGTATGAAACCTCAACTTTTATCGATTTAGAAGCTTCCTGTCGGTCTTTGGTAGCCCCGAAAGGAAGCGTTCAATATAGAGGAATCCCGTGGAATAGCCAGAGAATCACGAAAAAGTCGAAGAATGTTATTTAAAACAAGGGAATATGAGGTTTTTATGCTTTTGAAAGTTAGAAAGTGTGATTTAAACCGATTGGCCGGCGGTCCAACCAGTGGCCCATGCCCACTGGAAATTGTATCCGCCCAGTTTGCCTGTCACGTCCATGACCTCGCCGATGAAATAAAGTCCAGGGATCTTTCGGCATTCCATGGTGTCGCGGGAAAGTTCGCGCGTGTCCACCCCGCCCTTGGTGACTTCCGCCCGCTTATAGCCGAAGGTATCCGCTGGGATGAAACGATAAGCGTGGAGATGCTCGGCCAGTAGCTTGAGGTTTTCTTCCGAAAGCTGGGGCCAGGAACCTCGCGCGCCCGCGTGATAGGCGAGTCGGTCGGCCAAGCGGCGAGGGATCTGTTCGGATAACCAGTCGCGGAATTCACCCCGGCCCCCTTTGGCCTTGTCCTTCTTCAACCGTTCCAGGGTTGTTTCCACCGTACCGTCGGGGAGCCAATTCACCACGATCTCCTGTCCCGGCTGCCAGACGAGGGAAGCGTTCAGGATAACGGGGCCGCTTAGACCCTCATGGGTGATCATCAGATCTTCCACCATGTTCCATTTGCCGCAGGAAACACCCACCTGAAGGTGGATGCCGGACAGTCCCTCGAAGCGGGGAAGGATATCGGCTGGAAAGGTCAAGCCGACCAGGGCTGGGGCCGGTTCGATGACTTTCAGCCCGAATTGTTGGGCCAATTTATATCCCAAGTCGCTGGCGCCCAGTTGGGGCCAGGAAAGCCCGCCGGTGGCCACGACCAAGCGGGGAGCCGAATAGGTCGCGTCCTGGGTCTTGACCGTAAAGACACCTTCGGCTTGGGAAACTTCCTGGGTATCTTGGCCCTTCAGGATCTGGGCGCCTTTTTCCTCGGCGCGCTCGACCATCATATCCAGGATATTCTTGGCGCTTTTGTCACAGAAAAGCTGGCCGTCCTTCTTCTCGTGATAGGGGATGGCCTTGGCCTTGACGAGGGCGAGGAAATCCTTTGGGGTGAATTTGGAAAGGGCGTAGGGAACGAAAGCGGGATTGGTGGTGACATAATCCTTGGGCTTGGCGTGGATGTTGGTGAAGTTACAACGCCCCCCGCCTGAAACCAGGATCTTGGGAGCGGGGCGGGAGCCTTTTTCCAAGACCAGGACCTTGCGTCCCCGGCCCGTGGCTTCCGAGGCGCACATCAGCCCCGCGGCCCCGGCGCCCAGCACGATCACGTCAAAGTCGCTCACAGGAATCCCCCTTGGGGTACCAATCTACAGAAAAATTGGCGGGAAGATGAAAGATAATGAAACTTCTAGTGAATACTTGAGTTTCAAAGATTAGTTAAAAAATGTAGTGGAAGTTATTTCGACCCAATTTTTATTGATTTGATAATTCGATTTACGGCTGAAAGTGCCAATTCAGAATCGGCGGTATCGTCTTTTGTGGCGTAGTTGATGTATATTTGCCACATTTCTCTACCGTTTGGAACATAAATGAAAATGGAATGGTGAGTATATTCGAATCGTTTGCCATCGTAACAATCACAGCTATCAGTGACTATCACTCCAGATAAACCCGAGCGTTGGAAAGGCTCTTTTTTTAGGAAAATATTCTTGTTCCCAGTAGTATAAATTTTATAAAAAGAATTAATCCATCTATTTACAATTTCACTTAGCTTATACTTTCTTCCTTTGTTTCCTGCTTTTTCGTAATGTATAAAAGCATTGAAGTCAAAAAAAACAGGTTTTAGTTTTAATCCCACAATTTTTTTTAATTCTTCTTTTAAAAAACTGGAAAATGAATAATCGTACGGATTCTTCGAATGGCCGAAAATTATTACTGCGGGTTTATTTGCAGTGTTGTCGTTTTTGGTTATTTTGACATCTAATGGATAGGGTAAGTCAATTGAAACAGATGCTTCGTTTATATTGAAGGTTTGCCAATTGAGCTTTTCGACTGGCTGGTGCCAGCAACAGCTTGTGGAAAACAAAAAGACGAATACTAAAAGTTGGCTGAATCGACGCATATTGGAATAAACCTTAACTTTCATAAATTACCTGGAAAACAATCATTATGTTTTGACAATTAAAAATTCTTTGAGTGTTCTTAAAAAAATAATATTACCAGGCGTAGCCGAAAGCCGCCAGTTTCCAGCCGAACCATCCGTCCCTTCGAAAAGCCAGGGTCAATCTGTTGTCCGGGGTCATGACCGGGGTCTTGTAAATATCGATGGCGTAGACATCGGGCCCGTTGAAATGTTTCTCCATGGGGTGGGGGGCCTTGTCGTCCACGGTCTCGGGCGGGGTCATCCCGGGTTCCAGGTAGACCCCTTTCATCATCAGGATAACGTTCTGGGGTGTGACGAAGGAATCGACGATGGCCTTGATCTGCTCCGGGTCCAGGTCCGCCGATGGGGTGTCGGGTTTATTGAAACGAAGTTTGACGAAATCCGTAGCGTTCTTCTTAAGGGTGGGAACATCCATATAAGTAGCCACGATATCGGCTTTCCCGCTGAGCGCCGCGGCCTGGAAATCATCCATCGCCGGGTTGACGCAGTAAAAATACCAACCCACGACTCCGCTGACCGCCAACACGAACACCACAAGGAATACTTTCATGTGCCCCCCCTTTTTGAATACTTTGTTGGGTCTTTGATCGGCTCATTATACCGTTACCCAATCGATTTATCCTTTTGTCGCAGAAAAACCGTAAAATGTCGTCCTGGATACTTTTGGAAAGGAACCTGGCGGATGGAGCGAAGCGGGAAAAGCCCTATCAATCTTTACATCGGAACGCCCTGTTACGGCGGGCAAGTGACTAGCGCCTATTTCCTTTCCTTGCTTCAACTGCAGGACGCTTGCGCCAAACTCGGGGTCAACCTGACCGTCCTGAACCTGTGGGGCGAGGCCCTCATTACCCGTGCCCGCCAGAATATCGTCACTTGTTTCCTGGAAGACCCCTCCGCCACCCATCTTCTGTTCATCGACTCGGATATCGGGTTCGAGACGAAACAAGTTTTCCGACTGCTGGATTCGGGCAAGGATGTCTCCGCCGGTCTTTATCCTTTGAAAAGCGTTCATTGGGATAAGGTTCAAAAATTGGCCCAGGAGGGCAAGGCCGATCTGGAATCAGCATCCTATTCCTATACCTCCCAATGGGATGAAAAAACCAAGACCGAGAATGGTTTCGCTAAGGTCCCTTATGCCGGGACAGGATTCATGATGATCAGGCGCTCCGTTTTCCTGGCCATGATGGAGCGTTATCCCCAATTGCGATTCTCGGGCGGGAACAGCCCGAAAGATCCCCTCAGGGATAGCAAATTCCGCTACGCCTTCTTCAACTGCCTCATTGACGGCAACCAATATTTATCCGAGGACACCAGTTTCTGCAAACTCTGGACCGATATGGGCGGGGAGATCTGGGGTGATTTCCAAAGCCGTTTGGACCATGTGGGGTCCATGGTCTTCAAGGGGAACATGATCCAGGCTTTTGGCGCTGGACCGACCGCTCCTGCTGGAGGCAAATAACCATGCCCGAACCCTCCCATTACCTTATCGTCGGGACACCTTCCATCGATGGAAAGCTTATGGGCCCTTATGTTTCCTCCATGCTCAAACTTCATCAAGCCTGCGCTCAAAAGGGAGTCCGCTTCGACGTGTTGGTCCATTCGGGGGACGCTCTTATCCCCCGGGCGAGGCAGGATATGGTCGCCCGTTTCATGGAACAGGAGCAGGCCACCCATCTGCTTTTCATCGATTCGGATATCGGGTTCGAGCCGGAGCAGGTCTTTCGACTTTTGGATTTTGGCGCGGATGTATCCGCGGGGGTTTGCCCCCATAAATGGATGGACCCGGAACGCTTGAAGGCCCTGGTTCGGGAAGGGAAAGGGCGTCCGGACTCGGCGGCCCTGACCTATGTTTACGAACCGGTCGAGCAGGGGAAGGCCGGATCAAGGGATGGTTTCATGAAGGCTCGTTTCGCCGGTACGGGATTCTTGATGCTCAAAAGGACCGCCCTGCTTTCGATGATGAAGCGTTATCCCGAAACGCGGTACAGCTCCAATTTCGGCCCCGAGGATCCCCTGGCGGGAAGCCGTTTCAGGTTCGCTCTTTTCAACTGCATGATCGACCCGAAGACCGGGGAATACTTGAGCGAGGATTACAGCTTTTGCCACCGTTGGCTTGGGATGGGCGGGGAGATCTGGGTGGATACCAACAGCCGTTTTAGGCACATGGGGCTGAACGCCGTGGATGGGGATTTTTCCACCCAATTGGACCGGTCCGCCAGCGGCTGAATAAGTATGGTTGGAGGTTTTCATGACTTTCAAACCAAGCGCGAAACATTGGTTCCGGATAACCGGCCGGATATTGGTTACCTGTTTTTGCCTGGCGTCGCTGGCTGGGTGCGGCGAGCAGAAACCATTAACGTCTAAGATATCCCTTCTTTTCATCGGCAATAGCTTCACCTATGTCAACAACCTGCCGGGCACCTTCGCCCAACTGGCCCTGTCGGGCGGCCATCCCGTGACCACCGGAATGATCGCGCCGGGGGCTTATAAACTCTATCAACACGCCGCCACGCCATTCACGATGAAAACCATCCAGGACCAAAAATGGGATTATGTGGTCCTGCAGGAACAAAGCCAGGTGCCTTCCATCCCTTTCGAGAAGGTGAATGAAATGTATCCGGCGGTGCGTTCCATGAACATCGCCATCCGCCAGACGGGGGCCTTGCCCGTCCTTTACATGACCTGGGGCCGGAAGAATGGATGTCCTGAGATCGGTTATAGCGATTATTTAACCATGCAGGATCAGTTGACCCAGGGCTATATGGATAACGCCAATGAACTGGCCATCGAAGTTTCCCCGGTGGGGGAAGCATGGAGGAACGCGGTGGCGTTACGCCCCTCCCTGGATCTTTGGGGCGGGGACGGCATACATCCCGGCCCGGCCGGCACTTACCTGGCGGCCTGTGTGTTCTACGCGACGATCTATCAAGAGAGCCCGAAAGGATTGAAGTACATGGGAGACTTGGATTACGCCACGGGGGATTATCTACAAGGTGTCGCGGACCAAACCGTCTTGACCGATCTGAAACGGTGGAATATTCCCACTAAAGAAAATAAACCCAAGTAAATAACGTAAATATTAACGGATCGGTTTTGACATCTTTTTTATAGAAGGTTGGTAGGTATAGGATGTGCTTTCCCGAAAGGGGAAACCATGAATCTTTACCTGCGCCTCTTCAAACATATCCTGATCCTGATCTTCCGCAGAAAAAAGCTGGGCCTGCTGGACACCTCGGTCATCCATGGACGAATCTGGCCCAACGACCTGGACCTGAATTTCCACGTGAACAACGGCCGTTATCTCACCCTGATGGACCTGGGACGGTTCGACCTGGTGATCCGGGCGGGTTTTTTCAAGCCCATGCTGAAAAACAGGATGTTTCCCGTGCTGGGCGCGCTGAAAATGAATTTTCGCAGGCCTCTTAAACTGTTCCAAACCTATACCTTGAAAACCCGGTTGTTGGCCTGGGACGAGAAGTGGCTCTATCTGGAACAGACCTTCGAGGTGGGGGGCGAAGTCTACGCGAAGGGGATCATCCAGGGCTTGTTCATGAGTCCCCAAGGCAAAGTCCCTTCCCAGTTCCTGATGGATTGCATCCACTGGGACCAACCCTCCCCTGAATTACCGGAGGGGGTTGGTGAATGGTTGAGGAAAGGAGAGATCAAAAAGTAGCTCGGTCAAGCGGCCAGGGAAAGATCTTCATTTCCCGAGGTAAGAAATGTCATTCGAGTTATTTTTTTCTCAAGGCCACCAGGGTCTGGGGAGTGTCTTTCACCGAATCCACTACGTCGTACATTTCCAGGACCCTGCCGTAATACTCCCGCCCCGGCATGAAAAAATCGTGGATAAAAACGATGGATGATCCATCGATGTATTTGAGGATCTTCTCGGCGCAATGGTCCCTGGCTCGCCCGTCGATCAAAACAATGTCGAAACGGGGAACTCCCAACCGGTCCACCTGATCCACGTAATCCCGGTAATCCTCGATCTTCGACGGCAAAGCCGGCGCCGCCGCGTTCGGCTTGACGATGTGGTACTCGACTTTTCGTTCTTTCCGACCCGTTAATAGCTTGGCCCAGAATTCATTCCATCCCACTCGGGCTTGTACGGTTTTCCCCCATTTCTCATTGTGCTCGATGCTGAAATACTTACGGGCCCGCTTGGAAAAGTAAAAGGTGCTGCCTCCGCTCCCCCATTCCAACATCACGGCGTTTTCCGGGATATATTTGAGGATCAAGGCCATTTCTTTTTCGTGCATCCAAGGCCGCCGAAGGGCTCTCGACCGGTTGAACATCAAATGCTCCTAAATGGAATAGTTTGGTTTAAAAAAGATCAGGTCCGATCAAGAAGTTCGTGGTAGGTTTTCCTTAGGAACTTGGTCAGGGTTTTGGAGGAATAAAGATTTACGGCCCTCGAGCGTACCCATTTTTTGACAGGCCCCAATGTCCTATTCCTTTGGGCTTCCAGCACCTGCTGGAGGCTTTCCACTGATCCTTCCTTGAAGATCATTTCCGGCCGGCCGATGACTTCCGGGATAGCGCCGCTGTCCGAACCGACCACCGGGATCCCGCAGGCCATGGCCTCGGCCATGACATAACCGAATTGCTCTTTCCATCGTTTGCGCGTCAAGCTAGGCAATACTAACAGGTCCGCCAATCGGTAATAAAGGACAGTATCTTTATAGGAAACCCACCCCGCCATATGGACCTTGGTTTGTAGGCCGGAGGATTTTACCCAGCTTTCGATACCCTCCTCGTCATGGCCCACCAAAAGTAAATGAAGGCTCGGATCTTTCCGGCTCATCCGTTGGAAAGCCTCCAAAAGGGTGTAAACCCCTTTGCTTCGGGCCAATCTTCCGATATAGGCCAAGGTAAAAGACCGGGGGGAAATACCCAGTGAGGACGCCAGTTTGAGGTCCCGAGGTCCCGGTTTGAAATGTTCCGTATCGATCGAATTGGCGATACGGCGTATTTTGGTTTCTGGCACACCCTCTTGCAGGAGGGTATGTTTGGCGCCCTCGGAGGCGGCCAGGAAAAGATCGGCGTTCTCCCGCACGGTTTTTTTGATGTGCCTCTCCATGAATTTTTCCTCGTTCAGGAAGGGGATATTCTCCAACTGGGTCACCACAAGCTTTCCGCCGTATTGTCTTTTGGCGAGGGCCGCCTCGAAGCTGAAACAAAAGGATTGGTCCTTGATGTGATAAAGGTCGAACCCTTTCAAACGGTCCCGAAGACCGCAAAAACTGAAGGTGTCGCCTTGAAAACGGTCCTTGACCGCCTGCCATTTGCGTTTCGTCCTTTCAAAGGCAATTTTGCCGGAAATCGGGCACCAAAGGGTTTGCTGGGGAATTTTGATCGATTCGGTATTGAATTGGGTGATGTGGGGTTTGATGGCCGTAATTTCGAATTCATTTTGAAGAGGTTCGTAGGATTGCATCTCGAAGGGATTCAGGAGGGGACCCCGAAGAATGGCGATGCGGTGTTTACGACGCATGAAACCTCTTGTGGAAAAATTGAATTTGCCATCGCCTCAAACGCAAAATTAGAAAAATCGAAACGGATTATAGGTTAGACGCTTCAAATGAAGCAAAGTTTTGTTTAGCCCAATAAAAGTTATGATAATTCTTTTTTGAGTTATCCGGACTGAGTTTACCTTTCCGAAACAAACGCTGGTTAAACATAATTATTGTTAAAATATCCTGAAAAAACGATTTTTTAACGCAATTCTGTAACCTGTGGATAAAATCGATGTTGCCGTTACTTTGGGAAACGAGATGGGAATGATCCGGAAAGAACAAAATGTCTTTGTGTTGGAAGGAAAGGGTTCCGCCTATTTATTGGGAATCGCGCCGGATGGGGATATCCACCACCTCTACTGGGGAACTCCACTGGGTCCTGAGGGAATCACCAAACTTGCGGGAGAATGGGTTGAAAAGCTCTTAAAAGATCCCAAACTTGTCAGGGAGAACCACCTCCGGGAATTCGCTGATTTCGGCCATAACGACCTTCGCGTCCCAGCCTTACATATAGAACAATCCGATGGGTCCAGGCTGAGCCGGTTTGTCTACTGTTCCCACGAGATAACTGAGGGAAAACCCGAATTGAAGGGGCTTCCCGGGACAACCGTGAATAGTCCTAATGATGCCCAGACATTGAAGCTGGTCTTGGAAGATAAGCTCAAGGGCCATCAACTGGAACTCTTTTATACCCTCTATCCCGAATGGGACGCGCTGGTGCGCCGGGCAGCGCTCAAGAACAACGGGCCCGAGCCGGTCCATATCCAGAAACTCATGAGCGCCTCATTGGATTTTCCGGCGGGGGACTACCGCTTGACGAGTTTTTCCGGGGCCTGGATCAAGGAAAGACAAAAACTGGATCGGGACCTGCTTCCGGGAACCACAAGGCTGGAAAGCCGCAAGGGCCAGTTTTCCCACGAAATGAACCCCTTCGCTATGGTCAGCCGGGGAATGGTTGATGAGGAAAAGGGTGAGGTTTACGGTTTCGCCCTGGCCTACAGCGGGAATTGGCTGATGGAAGCGGAAGTTTACCGGGACAAGAATCTAAGGATTCAAATGGGCCTGAACGATTTTGATCTCAAGTGGCGGTTAGAGCCTGGGGAAAATTTCCAGACACCTGAGTGCGTAATGGTCTATTCGGATCAGGGTCATTCATCCTTGAGCCTCAAGTATCACCGGTTCATCCGCCGACATGTCCTGAGGGGAGCCTGGAAGGACAAGGTCCGTCCCATCCTGATCAACAATTGGGAAGCCACTTATTTCGATTTCAAGCACGAGGATATCCTGCGCATCGCCAAGAACGCCAAGGACCTTGGCATCGAACTAATGGTCCTGGATGACGGCTGGTTCGGGAAGCGGGATAAGGATGATTCCTCCCTGGGGGACTGGTTCGAGGACAAGGCCAAATTGCCCAGAGGTATCCAGGGCCTGGCGGAGGAAATTCATGGACTGGGGATGAAGTTCGGCCTTTGGTTCGAGCCGGAGATGGTCTCCCCCAAAAGCCGACTGTATGAACAACATCCAGACTGGTGTTTGCATGTTCCTGGCCGGGATCGCAATGAGATGCGGAACCAACTGGTCCTGGATATGGGCCGGGCGGAAGTTCGGGATTATCTTTTCGAGACCATCAGTAAGGTGCTTGAGGCAGGGAAGGTCGATTATGTGAAGTGGGACATGAACCGGCCTGTCACCGAGGCGGGCAGCGCCATCCTCCCGCCCAATCGGCAAGCTGAAACATCCCACCGCCATATACTGGGTGTCTATGACCTGATGGAGCGATTGAACCGAAGATTTCCCCAGATCCTATTCGAGGGTTGCGCGGGGGGCGGGGGAAGGTTCGACTTAGGGATATTAAGTTATCATCCCCAGATATGGGCTTCGGACAACACCGACGGCCTGGACCGCATATTCATCCAATACGGCACTAGCTTCTGCTATCCCCCCATCACCCACGGTTCTCACGTTTCGGCCTCGCCCAACCACCAGACGAAAAGGGAAACGCCTTTGAAATGGCGCCATCTGGTCGCCATGTCGGGCAACCTGGGCTATGAAGTGGATGTTTCCAAATGGACCAAGGATGAAAAGAAGGAAGCGGTAGGTTACATCCGCTTATATAAGGAGATAGCGCCCCTTATCCAGTTCGGGGATTTTTATCGTTTGGAAAGCCCCACAGGTTCCGATCGGGCTTCCTGGTCCTTTGTGAATGAGGCAAGAACAGAAGCGATTCTCTTCGTGTTCAAAATTAACCCGCCCAAACCTTCCGACAAACCCGCCCCGATCCGTTTGCGAGGGTTGGACCCAACCAAGAAATATCGATTCATCGGCATGGATCTGGAACTTTCAGGCGCGGCCTTGATGGATGAGGGATGGGAGCCTTCCTTCAAATCGGATGGTGGGAAATTTCAATGCGGACACTACCGCCTGGTCGTTTCATCCTAAATGCCAAAGTTTACCGCTTGTGTGAACCGACATTTTTAGATTTGTTTTCTTGGTGCCTTGGTGCCCTTGGTGGTTCAATCGCCGTTTTTTGTTTATAATACCGACCCATGTTCATCACTTTCGTCGACGATAACCCCGCGTCCAAAAAGATCCCCTGGGCCAATACCCTCATCCTTGTCCTGAACGCTGTGGTCTGCTATCAGACCTTGAGTCGGCCGGATTTCTTGGACATCCTGGGCCGTTATGGATTCATCCCCGCCGCCCCTTTCCGACATATGGGCATAGGTATCGTGACCTCCCTTTTCTTGAGCACTAGTTGGACCCAACTGGTGGCCAATACGACCTTTCTTTTCATGTTCGGAAAGGGCGTGGAGGAAACCATTGGGAAGAAAAGATACTTAGCGGCTTATTTCCTTTGCGGTTTCGCCGGCGAGTTCGCCCATTGGCATTTCCATCCTGAAAGTACCCTGGCGTTGGTGGGGGCATCCCGGGCCGTGACGGGCCTGGGAGCCATGTACCTGATGCTCTATCCCTGGGGCCGGATGAAATGGATATTCTCCTTTTTCGGCGCCCCTCTGTTGGAGATGCCCTCCCGAACCGCTTATGTCATGGGGCTCTGGGCCCTGGTCCAGTTTTCCCTGGCTTTCGTGCCCTGGGCCAAGATGAAATGGCTGGTCACACCCCTTTCCAAACTGGGCGGAAGCGTGTTCACCATTTACCAAACAGCTGGCACGGCCTGGGACGCCCATCTGGGAGCCCTGGTCATGGGTTGTTGTCTCTTCTTCCTCTTTCCTAAAAGTAAGAAACGAGGCTAGTCGTTTCGTGACTTAACCACGAAGAGATCTCAAAATTCGGATCATGTAAATACGAAGTAAACCGCGTTTTTTAAATTGAAGTCAATCCTGCGGAAGTCTATCTTACGGCCCATGCGATCAAGGATACTCTCCCTACTAACCTTGCTGTTTTGCTTGCCGGCGACACAGGTCATGGCCGGGGATGACCCTGCCACGCCTGACCAATTGTGGAACATCCACTTCCAGATGACCATCCTGCCTCAGTATCATCCGGCGTTTCCCGCGAAATACACTTCACCCGCCACAAGCCTGCAAAACACATCGGAGTTGAATTGTTCTTTCACGGCCACCCTTTTCCTGGGGCTCAAAACTTGGCAGGGAGGCTATTTGTACGCCGATCCTGAAGTCCCGGCGGGAAGCGGATTTTCCAATGTCACGGGTTTGGGGGATTTCCCAAACGCTGAAATCTCGAAAGTTGGGACCCCCGACCCAACCTATAACCAAGCCCGGCTATATTTCCAGCAGGTGGTGGGTCTGGGCGGAGAACAGGAATCCATCGAGGATGACCAGAACCAGCTTTCCGGCAAGCAAGATATCTCCCGCTTGACCTTTACGGCGGGCAAATACGCCCTGGGCGATTTTTTCGACAATAACGCTTTTGCCCATGACCCCCGGACCCAATTCATGAACGAGGCCTTGGAGACCAATACGGCCTGGGATTACGCCGCCGATACCCATGGCTATACCATCGCTCTATTGGCTGAACTCAATCAAAAAGATTGGGCCTTCCGATTCGCGGAGGCGATGGTATCGACGGCGGCTAATGGCCCCGTCTTCGACACGAACTTTCCCGCGGCCAGGGCCGAAAACGCTGAGCTGGAATGGCGGTATGGAGCCGATACGGGGGCAGGAAAGCTTCGGTTCCTCGTTTACGCCAATCACGCCCATATGGGGGGGTATCAGGACGCCTTGAACCAGTCCCCGGTCAACCCCGATGTCACCGCCACCCGCCAGTACCGAGAAAGGTTTGGGTTGGGTTTGAATTGGGAACAAACCGCCGGGCCTGACCTGGGTTTGTTCGCCCGGCTGGGTTGGAACGACGGGCAGAGCGAGACATGGGAATTTACCGCGGTGGATCAGGTGGCCTCCCTAGGGCTTTCGCTTAAAGGAACCTCTTGGGGAAGGGCCCAGGATCAGTTTGGTCTAGGGTTCGCTATCGCTGGGTTATCAGCCGTGCATCAGGCCTATTTGGCGGCGGGTGGATCGGATTTCGACCTTGGGGATGGGGCTTTGAATTATGCCCCGGAAGAGATGGTGGAGCTTTATTACCTCTACAAACCCATCAAGACCATCGGGCTTACCCTGGACCTGCAAGGGGTGAACAACCCGGCCTACAACCAGGACCGGGGGCCGGTAGGTATCCTCTCTGGCCGGTTCCATTTCGAGATTTAACAAACCCTAAAAGTAGTCTGTCTAGTCGGCCCCTCGTAGCGACCTCTTCCGATGGGTGACCTGGCCTTTCCGATGGCCGGAAAACCCTTTCCGATGGGTGGCCTGGCCTTTCCGATGGCCGGAAGACCCTTTCCGATGGGTGGCCTGGCCTTTCCGATGGCCGGAAGTCCCTCTTCCGATGGGTGGCCTGGTCTTTCCGATGGCCGGAAGACCCTTTCCGATGGGTGGCCTGGTCTTTCCGATGGCCGGAAGCCCCTCTTCCGATGGGTAGCCTGGCCTTTCCGATGGACGAAAGACACCGTTTCCGATGGCACCTGTTCCGAGGGTCAGTTCCTTTTTGGAACCGGCACAGTCAAGACATGGGTCTGAGCTTGTGGCCCAGCCCCAGACGTCTCAAACCGAGGCACTAGTCTTGGTTGTACCGGGCCTATAGGTAAAAAGGCCCGGTGTCACCCCCCGGCCGCCTACCGGCCGGGCACCGGTCGCTTCTGGCCAGTTACCGGCACTTCTGTCGAGGCAACCAGCCGAGACAGATGGTTTTGTTTTACCGGGCCTAAAGGTAAAAAGGCCCGGTGTCACCCCCGGCCGCCTACCGGCCGGGCACCGGTCGCCCCCGGCCGCCTACCGGCTGGCCACCGGCCAGCGGTAGACTGGTGACTAACCGCAAACAACTGGTGGCCGATAGACATCGTCCAATTCTTTAAAAAATGGTAAATATTTGAATTTTTTCCTTTATTTCCCGTCTATTAATTAGCCTTTTCACAAAAAGGGAGAGAAAATACCACTTAGAAACAATGGTTCGTATATTCAATGGGGTGCTTTTTTCTCTTTTAAATGTGGGTGATATGATCCGAAATATATTAAAAATTACATGCTGTCTTTCCACCTTCACAACAATGATATTTTTGTCTTTCGCAGCCCCCTTGTTGGCCCAGCCAGTTCGGGGCACGGCGGGTGACCTTTGGGCCGACCTGGTCCTGGGCCAGCCCAACTTCGGCTCCTTGAGCTACAACCAAGTCACCGCCTCGGGGATATTCCTTCCGGGAGGCATCGCCGCGGACCCGAATCCAACCCATCACCGCCTCTATGTTTGGGACTCGGGGAACAGCCGTATCCTGGGTTTCAGCGATACCACCCACTTCCTTCCTAACCAGCCAGCTGGCTCTACAGGTTATGCCGCCGACATCGTCCTAGGTCAGCCCGATTTCAATCATGGCGGTTGTAACGGGGATAATAACGACCAGAATTGGCCTGGCTTCGTCGCTCCCGGCCAGACTACCCTTTGCGGCATGTGGCAACGACAGGGTTCCATCGCGGAAGGCGGTTCCTGGGCCGGAATGGCTGTGGACCCGGCCACGGGGGATCTTTACGTCCCGGATGTCTTCAACAACCGGGTACTCCGTTATGCCTACGGCGACCTCGTGTCCGGCGCCCAGGGGGTGGCGGCTTCCGGCGTGTGGGGCCAGCCGGATTACATAAGCTATCTCGCCAACCAGGGTTTATCCTCGCCCACCAACGCCACTCTCTATTTCGGCGGGGCCATCGCTGTTTCCGTGGTGGGACCCTGCACCGACCCAAACGGCGCTGAATCAGCGGCTGTGGCTTTCGACGGCCAACATAACTTATGGGTGTCGGACACTACCAACAACCGTATCCTCCGTTTCCCGGCGGGGGTCGGGGGCGTTCCCCAATCCACCGCGGACCTGGTGCTGGGCCAGGGAAATTTCAACACGGGTGCTCCCGCCAATCTCGACGTCCCCTTTTTCGTCCAGGTCGACAGCAGCGAGAATGTATATGTCATGGACAGCACGGGTCATATCTCCATTTTCAACGCCGCGACCTACGCGGGCCATTCGGCCGTTGCGGCGCCTGACATGGTCTATAGTTCCAACCTCACAGGCGCCTTTGGCATCGTTCTGGATAACTCCAACAACCTTTGGGTAGCCAATTCGGTGGGAGGGGTGGCGAACATCGGAAGCGTGGTGGAGTTCCAGACCCTTCTGAACGCCGGGGGTTCGGTCACGGCCCTTCAGCCCATCAACGCCCTCATGCGGGACAATCTTCCGCCTGCCACGCCTGGCACGACCCTTACTGAAACGGGACCGGATTTTTACTACACTTCCGGAACATCCAGCCAATCGGCCTACGTCCCCAATCCCGAAGCGGTGGCGGTGGACGGGAACGGCAACGTTTACGCCATGTCCAAGGGAGGGTTCGAGAACATCCGCCGTTTTCCCGCGCCCATTCCCACGCCCCAGGCTGGGAAGATCTATTCGTCGGATGTGGAGGTATTCAAGCAAAGCCAATTGGGCATGTTCAACCAGGTCGGGTTCAACGGCATCTACCAGGTCTATGGTGTGGCCGTGGGCCAGGACAATCCCTCACCCCAGTTGATCATCGCGGACTGCTGGCGGTTGGATTATTGGAACATCCCCACCGGCCCCCAGGCCCTCGCCACCGGCCAGGCGCCCGATGGCTTCGCGGGAGTCAACAGCTCCAGCGTGACCCTGCCTTTCTCGAACGGGCACTTCTTCACCCGCCTTAGGGTGGACCACTCCACCGGGGCGACCGGCAGCCAGCATTTGTGGGCCATCGATTACGAGCAAACAGCGCAGATCTTCAACCTGCCCTTGTCCAATTACGGATCTGCCAACTCCTCTGTCGCCACCAATATTCCCGTCTTGGGCGCGCCAGCGTCCCTCGTCGACTGGACCGGGACCGGCGGCCTGAGCGGCTTGAACGACCTGATGCCTTGCGCCAGCGTTTCCACGCCCTACGCCAGCGGGCCTGTTTCCTACCTTTGGGTGGCGGACAACATGCATAGCCGGGTTTTTCGAGTCCGGGACCCCTTGGGGAAATTGGGCTTGGGACCGGTGGTGGATATCCTCATCGGTCAGACCAACGCTTCCAATAATGACTGCTCGAATTTCGGTACCCTGAGCGCGGGGAGCTGTACGGGTTCCATTTCATTGAACCAATACACGCTCAACACCCCGGGGGCCCTGGCCCTGGACCACGCTGGCAACCTCTATGTCTGCGATTTCTCCCTGGAGACTGCGGGGAACTGGCGCCTGTTGGAATATGACGTCTCGGAGATCGGCCAGGCCACCCAGGCTTCCGTTTCCCAGAACGCCATCCAGTTCCTGAGCGCGTCCCCCTATTCGGGAGCGACCCATATCTACGATCGGAACGGGGTTTTCACCGGCACTTGTGTTTCGCCCCCGGCCTCCAACCCCATTGCCGATGTCTGCATGCCCCTCCAGCCGGCTTTTCCCTCCGCCGACCAGGACATGGTGGTGGCGGGCTTTGAGAGGGTCCCGGCGGTCATCCCCAACCCCCGCGCTAATTTCGACCCCACCGACCCCTCGAACCCCTGGACCCACTTGAACGACTTTTATTCCAATATGTACTCGGAAACTTTCGACGAGCAGGACAACCTTTATACCGTGGATAATAACCGTTCCCGGGTGCTGATCTATTACGATCCTTTTCCGACCTACACGCCCACCCCCACCTCAACGGGCAGTTCGACGGCCAGCCCGACCTCGACCCCTACCAATACCGCCACCCAAACACCCACCCAAACATCCAGCAACACAGCCACCGATACGGTCCCGAGCTCGACCCCGACATCCACCGCTACCCAAACGTCGACGCAAACACCAACTTCCACAGCCACCCAAAGCTCCACATCAACACCCAGCTTTACCGCTACCCAAACGTCCACTCAAACAGCCAGTTTCACCCCGACCCTCACCTTGACCCCCACCATCAGTCCCACACCCGTGCCGATCAATTCCATCTGCTTGCCTTATCCGAACCCGGTGAAGTGGGGCCTGATCTCCTGCTGTTACACGGTCGCCAGTCCCTCTCGGGTGCGGTTCGATGTTTTCACCACCGCCTACAGGAAAATTTATGCCCATGATGAGGGAGTCGTTACCAGCGGGATTTTGTCATGGGACCTGAAGGACCAGTGGGGAAACCAGGCGGCCAATGGGCTTTATTACCTGAGGGTGGAAATCGACGGTCCACAGCCAATGACCAAAATATTAAAGGTGATCGTCATCCGTTGAAACGAGAATAGGATCGAGATGTCGTCGGAAAATTCAAAGATTAACTTTATCTAACGTATTAAATTTATATCTATATTTATGTCCAATAATTGACTTTTTTTGCAAATCTCTGTCATTATACAAACCATTCCGTTCGGGAGATTTGATGCGCTCAAACAAGTGGTTCTCGATCCTGGCTTTTTCCGTTTTCCTGGTTTTCGCCGGGGTGGATCTTTCCGAAGGCTTCATCCACCACCATCACGAAACAACAGAAGACAGCGATTGCGCCTATTGCGGGTTTCATAAAGCTGTCAGCAACTCTGATATTTCCGCGGCTCCCGTTGAGATCATCCCTTATTTCTTAATTGTTTCCTCGGTGTTTGTCCTTCTTCCCACATACCACTTCACCCGACTAATAACACATTCAGGTCGCGCCCCTCCAGCCGTTCTTTCCTAATTCTCAAACGGGAAAACAAGTGAACTGATAGCACCGGTGTTTTAATTCCTGGTGTTTATTCGCGCGCATCCCACTCGATTTCGTAATTTTCCCAACCATCATTCATTGCGTATTCCCGTTTGATCCCAAGCGATCCCAGTTGTATCCGCACGCCGATTTCAAATCGCTAAAAGATTCGAGGAAAAAAATGAAAACGCTCGAACATAAAAGAATAAAAACAACCCGCCTTTTGGCGGAAAACAACACCCGTTCAACATCGGACAGGAAAACCTATATTCGCAACGCTTGGCCGGGAAAGACGAAGGTCAAGATCGAATATCGATCCATTATTCCGGAAAGGAACTGGAAATTTTGGGTCGCGGTTTTAATCACAGGCTTGGGGGCCATCTTGATCCTTTTTATGTTGCTTAAGGAAGGGATCGCCTTTCCGGTGACAACCTAATGAGGACCGTGACGTCCAGTTCAAAAGACATTTATCCGCAGCGAAATAAACATTCTCAAGGAGACCAACGATGCTTAAAAATTTGATTGTTATATGGGTTTTTCTTTTCGCTATTCTGCCAACGGGCCGGCTGTTCGCCACGGTGGATGGGGCATTATCCGGGACGATCGTGGACGATCAGGGCGTGGCGGTTTCCAATGCCAAGGTGACCATTAAGGGGCAGGGACTGGAAAAGGATCTGACCTCCTCGGCCACCGGGACTTTCCAGGCCTTCCCCCTCACCATTGGGGATTACCAGGTGACCGTCCAGGCCGACGGTTTTAGCCCCTACCAGGGTTCCATCGCCGTATCCGGCGATTCTTCCTCCTTGGAAGTGAAGCTGGCGCCGGCTGGCGAGATCCAAATGACGGTGAAGGCCAAACGTCATCTGGTCACCCCCGCTTCCGACTCCAGCCGGGACCTGAGCGCGGACGATATCGCCCAGCTACCCGAAGGAGCCACCACCAGCATGCCCAAACTGCTTTACACCACCACTGCCGGTTTTGTGGAGGGTGATTTTGGGCAGGTCTTCACCCGGGGCAACCACGCGAATTTGCAATATCAGATCGACGGCATCCAACTGCCGGATTCGGTCGGAGGGTCCTTCGGGGAAGCCTTCACCCCGGTCAACATCGACCATATGGAGATCCTGACGGGCGGGTTGGCCCCCGAGTTCGGGTCCCGCATGGCGGGTGTGGTGAACATCGTTACCAAGTCCGGTTCCACCCAGCCGGGCGGCGAGATCGGCTTGAGTTATGGTTCCTATGACCAGACCAATTCCTACGCCAATTACGGCGGTTCGGACGGTTCGGGCGCTTTCCATTATTTCCTATCGGCCAACGCCTTCTCGACCGATAGGGGGTTGGACACGCCCGCTCCGGCTGATATCCAAAACGACCAGAACGGGGGAAGCGAGCAGGCAATCCACGACAAGAGTTATGGTTCGGACGCCTTCCTGAAACTGGATTGGGTGGCGGATAACGCGGACAAATTGGTCCTGGTTGCTTTCAGTGAGGACAAGTTTTTTCAGATCCCCGACTATGACAGTTCCTTCGATCCCGGGGGTTCCAATTTCGCTTATTTCCAAGGCTTGACCGATACATTTGGGAACGGCCCCTTTAATTATGTGCCTTCTACCACCAACGACACTCAATCGGAGGCGAATAAGTACGTTGAATTCGCCTGGAAGCACACATTCGATGAGGATTCCTTCATCCAGATCGCGCCTTATTGGAAAGAGTCGAATTTGACCTTCACCAATGATCCGACCAACGACCTGGCCGCGGCCCAGAACGATGCCCTGGCCGCCCAACTGGGCAGTATCACCGAGTCCTCTTTTTCAGAGAACCGCACCAGCAACAATTACGGAACGCAGGTGGATTACACCCTGCGCGCGGGATCGTCCAACCTGATCAAGGCGGGCGGTCAGGTCCTGGTGACCCAGTCATCCGGGCCTGTTTCGGTGACCGAGGTCGTGAATACGGGTAGCGGACCCTCTACTACGGCCAGTTCGGACAACTCTTCCGATACGGGTTATCAGGAAGGAGTGTACGTGCAGGACGAGCTCACGCTGGCAAAATGGCTGGTCGTGAATGGGGGCGTCCGCTTTGACGCCATCCAATTCGTTTTTCCCGACACCACATCCAACGACAGCAACTGGGGGCCTCGCGTTGGGGTGAGCATCCTTCCCACTGAATCCACCAAGTTCCATGTTTTTTACGGGAAGCTCTTCATGCCGGCGCCTGCCGAGGACTTGAGGGACACCTTCGTCAGCATCGGCGGTGGCAACGCGCTGGCGCCCTATGACATCAAGGCCGAAAAGGACGATTATTTCGAGGCGGGCGTAGCCCAGCAGGCGGGGGATCAGTTGTTCACCGTCAACACCTACTACAAAAGCGCGGTCAATATGCTGGATGAGACCCAATTGCTGAATACGGCCATAGCCCAGCCTTACAACTTCGCCACCGGATATGCCTATGGCGTGGAATTTTCCATGCGCGGCAAGCTCGACAAGGATTGGTCGGACTTCGGCAACTACTCCTACGAGATCGCCGAGGGACAGGGGATCAGCGGAGGCCTCTTCGCTTTCCCGCCCAATACGCCCACGTCGACCGCTTACCAGTTCCTGGATCACTGCCAGATCCATACGGCAAACGGAGGTTTGACCTATAACCCCGGGGACGTCTGGATCACGGCGGAAGGCCTGTTCGGCGGGGGATTGAGCACCGGGCCCAATAACAGCTTGAGACTGCCGTCCCATTTCACGGCCGACCTTACCCTGGGATATGCCTTCCAGAAGGAAAGCGGGCTTGCGGGGCTCAAGGTTAGCCTGGATGTGTTGAATCTTCTCGATGATCCCTACGCCATCTTCATCAACAACGGATACAACGGGAACCATTATGAAAACGGCCGGGAATTCATCTTCCACTTGGCCAAGACGATCTAATCCAAGCGCCACGGCAAGCGTCGGCCGGTTTTCAGGGATCGGCCGGCGTTATGCCACCTTATTTCGACACATGAAAGGATGTAGTCATGAACAATATATTCGAGGGATTCAAATTCATATTCCACGGCGGTTTCATGATGATCCCGCTTTTGGCGTCCTCATTGATCGCTTTGACGGTGATCATCGAGCGTTGGCGGACGTTCCACAAAGAATACGTGACACCCCAGGGTTTCATCCAGAAAGTCCTGGAAAAGGTTCAGGGAGGAAAACTGGAAGAGGGTCTGAAATTGTGCGAGGGAAAGGCGATCCCTGTGGCCGCTGTCTTGAAAACAGGTCTGGAACATTTTTCCAGCCCCTTGAATGAGATGGAACTGGCCATGAAGAACGAGGGAGAAAGCTGGGTGCCCCGCCTGGAAAAAAGGGTGCATGTGCTGGATACGACCATCACCATCGCCCCCCTGATGGGCCTCCTGGGAACCATCCTGGGCATGATGGGGTCCTTCAAGGTCCTGACCCAAAGCGGGGTGGATGATCCCTATTCCATCACGGGCGGCATCGCGGAGGCGCTGATCGCCACCGCCACCGGCCTGGTCATCGCGCTGGTTTGCGTCATCGCCCTTAATTATTTCAACACCTTGATAAAGAATTTCATCTATCGGATGGAATCGGCGGCTTCCCGTCTCATCGAGGTGAGGCTGGCTTCCGAAAGGAGGAAGAAATAATGCAAATTCGGCAAAGGCCCATCCAAAGGGTACGAATCGAGATCATCCCCATGATCGACGTCATTTTCTTCCTGTTGGTCTTTTTCATGGTGTCATCCCTGGCCATGACGCGTATTAACAGCGTCAAGGTACTGCTTCCCAAGATGTCGGGTAAACCCGAGACCCTGAAGCAGAATGTCATCCTCACGGTCAAGAAGGACGGCTCCCTAATGGTCAACAAGACCTCCGTGACGCTGGACACCCTGGGTAGCCAGCTGGCCTACCAGATGCAAAGCGACCCTCAGGCGGCGGTCATCGTCAACGCGGACGCGGGTGTGGGTTATGGGCTGGTGGTGTCGGCCATGGACAAATCCAAGGAATCGGGCGTGCGGAAATTCGCCCTTGTCGCCGAGGCCGGGAAGGATAAATGAACATGGGAACCATCGACGTATCGTTCGAGGACGAGGGAAAACGGGTTTGGCAGTCCGCGGGGTTGGCCTTGGGATTCGAACTCCTGTTTTTCCTCACGCTGGGGTTGGGTCATCTTTCTATTTTCAAGAACCCCTTTGATTCAGCTAACTATATCGACGCCCAGATCATCCAGTTGCCCGCCAACGCCCATTTGACCGGGGCCTCGGCGGTCAAGGACGAGGATGAAGTCGTCTTCAGCCGAAAACAAAACCCGCGTAAAAGAGAGGTGAAAAAGGAACCACCCAAGACCCAGGAAACCAGGAATCAAGTGGAGGCGGGCCTGGCTTTGGGACCTACCCATGGGCCTGTGGCTTTTTACGCGCCGGCGCCGGTTATCCCGGGTTATCTGCGGGACCAGAAATTGAAGACAAGCGTGGTCATCGAATTTCTCATCACGGCCCAGGGATTGGTCACACCCAGGCTTTTGGATTCCAGCGGAAACGACGAATTGGACGCTATTGCCCTGAATACCGCCGCAAAATGGCGATTCAAACCCGCGGCCAAGGACAATGTGTCGGTCGATTCAAAAACCAGGCTCAGGATACTTTTTGAGGTTTCTTAAAATGAGATGATGGGATTGTTTGGATGGAAACATTATTTTCCAACTTTGAGGCAGGCCTCATTTAAACTATTCATCAGTTAATAACTCATATGTATAAGGAAGACCCATGAGCAAACAAATATCATATCTGCGAGCTTTTTTCTCCGTTTGCGTCCATCCCCGCGAGACGGTCCGGCAACTTATCGAACAGGATCCTGGCTATGGGATATGGCTGCTCGTCCCTTTATATAGTTTTATAGCCGGGATCAATCCCGACTATTACTTCCTTTTCAACAAATGGTTGCCACCCCTCGCGTCCCTATTAGCTTCAATCCTGGTGATGGTGATATTCGGGGTCGGGGCCTTTTGGGTCTATGTGGTGGTCCTCTACTTCCTGGGGAAACTTTTGGGCGGGACCGGGAAATTCAAGGAAGTATGCACGGCCTATGCCTGGGTCTATCCACCCGCGTACGGCGCGATCCTATTGCTTTTCATCGGAGGGATACCCAAATGGATCAAGATCCTGCAAGGGGCGACCGAGCTTAAGGACATAGTAACGCCTGTGGGAACTATCTGGTTCGCCATTTGTGCCCTGTTGGCGGTAGGATTCATCATTTGGTGCCTGGTCATCATGGTGATCGTCATTTCGGAAGCCCACAAGTTTTCCATCGGCAGGTCCATTGCGGTGTTCTTGATCATCCTGGGGATATGTCTTGTTCTTGCCGTCCTTCTCATCGTGGTGGGTATATTCGCGTTCCACTTGTTGAACGTTCCCAAGGTCTGATAAGCCCTTCCCATTGAAAGAGTGGCTACAAGCGGGGTCTTTTTTCCCCGCTTGTAGTTCTTCTTGAGCCTAAAGCTGTACAATAAACCCCCATTTAATTTGTCACATAATGGTCAAGACCATTGAGGGACAGGTAAGCATGAACATCGATACGGATTGCGCCATCATCGGAGGCGGGTTCGCGGGGCTGTCAGCCGCCCTGGAAGCCGCGGACGCGGGCAAGAAAGTGGACCTTTTCATCAAGGGCGCCATGATCCGCGATAGCGCCAGCAACCTGACCGCCGGGGGCCTGGCGGCGGTGCCTTTGGTCAACGGCGTCCCTATTCGGGGCGATTCCTTCGAGAAACATATCCAAGACACCCTGGAAGCGGGGAAATACATCAACGACCGAAAGGTCGTCCAATATTGCGTCGAGCATTTCTACACCGATGTCATCGAATGGCTGGTCGGATTAGGCGTGAAATTCGACATGAAACGCGACGGCTCGTTCGACCTGCATCGAGAGGGGGGCCATTCGGCCAAGCGGATATTCCATGTAGAGGACAAGACGGGAGCCCATGTGATGGTGGTGATGGCGGGCAAGGCCTTGAACCATCCCAATATCCGCGTCCATGAGCGCCATGTGGCGGTCGACCTGATCACCAAGAACAAATATCTCCACCGGAAGGGCAAGGACGAGTGCCTGGGCGTTTATGTCTACGACATCGACAAGGACCGGGTCAAGACGGTCTCCAGCCGAGCGGTCTTTTTGGCGGCGGGCGGTCTGGGAAAAGTGTTCCTTTATACCTCCAACCCAGATTCAGCCAGCGGGGACGGCTTCGCCATGGCCTATCGGGCGGGGCTGCCCCTGGTCAATATGGAGTTCATCCAATTCCATCCCACCGTTTTCTTCGATGAACAAGCCGACCCTTCCGAACGCCGGTTCCTTCTCACCGAGGCCTTGCGGGGCGAGGGGGCTATCCTCAAGCTCCAGAAGAACGACCGGGAGGATTTCGTCCTCAAATACCACAAATTGGGTTCGGCGGCCACCCGCGATGTGGTGACCAGGGCTGAGGACATGGAGATGCGCAAGTTGGGGCTCAAGCACCTTTGGCTGGACTGTACCAGCATCCCCGAAAAGAGACTGAAGAACGACTTCAAGAGTTCCTACGAGTTCTGTATGAAGAAGGGTTTCGACATGGCGAAGGACCCCATCCCGGTGGTTTACGCGGTCCACTATTCCAACGGGGGCGTGCGCACCGACCTTAACGGCGCCACAGACCTGGAGAACCTGTATGTGCTGGGGGAAACTTCCTTCACGGGCTTGCATGGCGCCACCAGATTGGCCAGCAATTCAGCCACCGAGTGCGTCCTTTTCGGCCGTAACGCGGCCAAGCATTTCGCGGCCAAAAAGTATAAAGGGAAAAGGGAAACTGTCCCTAATTGGGACAACGGCCGGGCCAAGGAAACCAAGGATCCCACGACCATCAGTTATTACTGGGATATCACCCGCAAGACCATGACCCTCTTATGCGGTATCGCCAGAACGGAAGGACGGTTGCGGGCGGCCAAGGACGTGCTTCTGGCCCTTCAAAAGAATGTCAGGGACGACTACTGGAACTACCGGGTAAGCAGGGACTTCCTGGAGGCGAGGAATTTGGCCGCCGTGGCCAATGTGATCATCGACAGCGCTTTGACCCGTAAGGAAAGCCGGGCCTGCCATTACCGTGAGGATTACCCACACGAGGAAAAGAAGTTCAACCACGTCACCATCGTGCGAAAAGGAAAGAACGGATTTCCTTCGAAATAGAGTAAGGCTGTTTCCTTGAAGTAAACCCTAGAAATGCCTGTTTTCAACATCCCGTCCCCTGTGTAACCTATATCCCGAATCCAAAAAAACGAGGTGAGTCATGGCGTCATCCGATATCAAACGTTACATCGCGAACTGGCAGGGGGAAGTGGACAGCGCGGCCCAGTACCACACCCTGGCTTCAGTTGAAAAGTCACCCCAACTTTCCCAGGTATATACCAGCCTGGCCAAGATCGAGGAAAAGCATCGGGATTTCTGGGAGGCCCAGATCCAAAAAGCCGGAGGACATGTACCAGCCCGCACGACGACCTGGCGAGCCAAGGTGCTCATCTGGTTAGCAAAGACCTTTGGACCCAAAATGGTCTTGAGCACCATTTCCCAGGGTGAGACAGCCGATAGGAATCTCTACGCTCCCCAGCCCGAGACCAAAGGCACCACCATGGTGGATGAGGAACATGGCCATGACCTGGTGCTCACGGAGATATTGAATACGCAGGCACCGGGGGCCGCGGCCAACAATCTGGAAGGTCGTCATAAGAACGTGACGGGCAACACACTGAGGGCGGCTGTCATGGGGGCCAATGACGGGCTTTGTTCCAACATGAGCCTGGTGATGGGGGTGGCCGGTGCCACGGTCAACAACCACGTGCTGTTGTTGACAGGCTTGGCGGGCCTGGTGGCGGGGGCATGCTCCATGGCGTTAGGCGAATGGCTGTCGGTCACCAATTCCAAAGAGCTAGCCGAGAGGGAAATTTCCATCGAGACCGAAGAGTTCGAGAAGAATCCCGAGGGCGAGGTCGAGGAACTTCGATTGATCTATGAGGCCAAGGGAATGACGCCCCCAGAGGCGGAGAAACTGGCCCGGTACATGCTTTCCAACAAGGAACGGGCGATCGATACCTTATCCCGTGAGGAGTTGGGGATAAACCCCGAGGATCGGGGAGGGTCTCCCTGGGAAGCGGCCTTTTATTCCTTCCTGTTATTCGCGGTGGGAGCCATTGTGCCGGTCTCGCCGTTCTTCTTCACGCAGGGACATTTGGCCGTCTGGATCAGTCTGGTTTTAAGCGCGCTGGCTTTGTTCGCTTTCGGGGGATTGGGAACTTTGTTCACCGGAAAACCGGTTTGGTTCTCAGGCATTCGACAGATGATATTGGGGTTACTGGCGGCTTCGCTGACCTATGGATTGGGACATCTGCTGGGGGTTAGTTTTTCGTAAATGCACAGAAACAGAAAATTAGCCACAGATGCATGGGATATATGGGATAAAAAATATTTTTAAAGATTTCTGCATATCTGAGTGCATCCCATGAATCTGTGGCGAAATAGATTTGTTTATGGGTGAGTTTTAGACTCGGGTTGGTATTGGATCAGGCTCTAACATGAAAACTATTCAGAAAAAAATATTAATCGTGCCCATGGGGAAGATACACATCCCCGGCTATCGCCATGTCCTGGATCAGGTGGCACGTGAGATCAAATTCCTCCTCGCGGTGAAGGCTCCGCCCTTGAATGAAGTACGCAAGACCATCCTGAAAAAATTGAGGGACAAAGAAACCCAGATGGTCGCCATGGACGGTGAAAAGATGGTCGGATGGTGCAACATCCGACCTGATACAAGGCCTGGGACCAGCCATGTGGGTCACTTATATATGGGTGTTCTTAGGGACTATCGGGCCAAAGGCATCGGCGCGAGATTGTTGGAGGAAAGCCTGGCTCACGCGGAGAAGGCGCGTAAATTCGAGAGTGTCCAGTTGGAAGTCTACTATTCCAACTACCGGGCAATTAATCTTTATAAGAAATACGGGTTCAAAGTGGATGGCCTTCGGAAAAAGGCCAGGAAGCATCTTGGAAAATACGAGGACATTCTTTTAATGTCCAAGTTCTTCAAAAAGAAGGACTGATATTGAACCAAGCCGATAAGAATTTCAGGCTGGGTGTCCTTCATGAGGGATTGTGGGGAGCGGCGAATGGATTCTTCACCTTGGCCACCATCCTTTCCCTGGCCCTGGTCGATCTGGGCCGGGACGCTTCCACCGCCGGGCTTTTGGGCGCGGTTTTCATCACAGGCATCACCCTGCCACAGGCTTTTTCCGCCCTCGCTTTACCCCCAAGTTTGACCGATCCCAAACCCCTGGCTTGGGCCCATCTGCCTTCCATCCTGGGCCCTCTCGTGGCCGGGTTGGGTTTCGCCCTGACCTCTCCTGAGTCCAAGGACCTGCGGGTTTACTTTCTTTTCATAGGTTTCGGTCTTTTCGCCGTCGGCGTAGGTGTGGTGGTACCCCATTGGGTGGCCTTCATTGGACGCGCCATGCAGCCCAGCCGAAGGGGGCGCTACTTCGGGACGAGTTTCTTCGCTTCCGGACTGTGCGGGACCTTCACGGGATGGATGGCTTCCCGATGGGCCAGTGAAGGGGGTCTTCATTGGGGATACGCCCTTTGTTTCTTCTGCTCGGTGCCTTTCCTTTTAGGAAGCGTAATGGTTTTGACCTTCATGAAACCCATCACCCGTCGTCCCGCCCCGCCGCCGCCGAAGGCCCTGCGGAACAGTTTCCGTTTGCTCAAGGAAAAGCTGGCAGAACCAGGCCCTTTCCGGGCCTTTGTCCTGGTGGCCACCCTGATGATATTGAGCGCTTCCTGCACCAATCTTTTTACGGTCTATTTGCGGAACGAGTCCCATGTGGACGCGTCCTGGTTCCAGGTTTTCACCCCGGTCCTTACCCTGGGAGGGATGCTAGGCGCCTATCTGCTGGGCCATTTGGCGGACCATAAGGGGGTGCGGGCCGCTTACGCTATCGCCGCGGCGGCGGGGCTTTTGACCCTCGGCCTTATCGGGTTATGCAAGACGCCGACCCTCAACGCTTTGGGGTTCGCCTGTCTGGGTTGTCTGGTGAACTCATTTCCGGTCATCAATTCGGTGGTGAACCTGAACCTGGCGGGCCGGGGGCAAACCAGCATCCATACGGGTTTTTTCAATACCCTGATGGGACCCTGGTATTTCTTCGCGCCACTTTTCGCCGGTTGGGTGGCCGCTCACGCCGGGTATGGCTGGGCTTTTGGTTTCGCGGTTATGGCGGGAATAACGGTTTTCTGGTTCTTATTGAAGAACCCTGGATTGGACGGGAAAAAATAGGCCATTTATCGAATTCACCACAGAGTCACAGAGACATAGGAAGGGTTTTATTTAATTCGACCGAACCAAAAAGGTATTTTTAGCGGTGACATAAAAAGAATATAAATAAATTAAAGAGTTTGAGATTCATCCAGTGGGATGAAAAAAACTTAAACCGACGGAGTCGGGTCGGGAATATTGCGGGACAAGTTGCTCAAGGGCCCCAGCACGCAGTAGGGAGTGGTTTTCTCTTTCATCCCTTTCAACTGCACCGGCATGCGGGACTCGATATGGAACTTGTCATTGACCAACATGGCCAACTGCTCGTTCACCAATATCTCGTTCTCTGGGGTGATACTGCAGAGGCGGGAGGCCAGGTTGACCGACTCCCCAATGAGGGTGAATTCCATCCGGTTGCGCGACCCCAGGTTGCCCATGATGGCTTTTCCCGCCACGATGCCTATCCCCAGGCCTATCTTCACGTTGTGCGCTTTCAGTTCGTTGTTATTGTTCACCACGTGGGTGAATTTTTCATGCATCTCGAAGGCGGCCTTCAGGACCTTCTCGCCCTCGGACCGTTCGCTCTCTGGGTCGGGGGACCTTTTGAAATAGGCCAGGATGGCGTCCCCGATGAATTTGTTGATCTCCCCGCCTTGTTTCTCGACCGCTACCGACAGAAGCGAGAAGATCTGGTTCAGGGTCCTCATGGTCTCTTGGGAGTTCAGTTCCTCGGTCATGGCGGTGAATCCGCGGATGTCGGAGAAAAGTATGAACACGTTCTGAAGCTGTCCGCCCAAAGTGGAGGAGGACCCATCCTTGACCGCATGACGTGAAGCCTGGGAACCGAGGTACTTATCCAGGGTGTGACGGGTAGTGGCAAGATTCTGCTTGGTTTCCTGGACAACGGTGGAGGCGGTCTTGACCACGTCATCGATCCGGGATTGGACTTCCAAGGGTCCGCCATCGTCCGAGAAACGGTAATCATCGGGAAGGGCGCCGGTTTTGAAGAGGACGATCTGCAATCGGCAAAGCCAGGTGACGGCTGTCTGCCACTGGAAGAGGAACCACCAAAGGCAGAAAACCGCTACGGCTCCTCCGCAGACCATCAGGGATAGGACCAGGTTATGGCTGTAAAAATAAAATAGCTCGCTGGGCACCACGGAAAAGAGAAGAAGCGCTAGAAAGAAAAAGAGAGGTACTTTCTTGGTATAAGCCCGTTTATTGACCGAGGAAAGGGTTGCCATATAAGGTTCCGTTGAAAAAGTTATTTTTCTGAGTTCAATCAGAGCGAATATTATAGGTCATAAATCCAACGAAAAATAATCCCCCTGGCCGTGAAAGCGTATTCATCAAGGTTAAACGGCTGAAAAATAATATTTTTTACATTTTTGTAAGCCGGATTACTTGGAATAGTTCCGCCTTGGGGGGCATGGGGATATTGGGCGGATCCAGTTCAAAAGGGAATTGTCCGAAGGCAAAAGAAATATCCGGTCAGGATCGTGGTTCGGCATGGATCACGAGGATGCTGTGAAGTTTATTTTTGTTTTGGAATATCGGGGCCAACTGGCGTGACAGTTTATGGATATATCAAAGGCCAATTTCATTTGGCCTTTTGCCAGGTGTATTTTGGAAAAAAGCTTTTAAATTTCGGTCTTATATTCCCCAAATGATTCATATTCTGCTGATTTAAATCATATTGAAAACCCCAATAATCCATAACATGGAGCCCTGATAGAGGATGGCCGGGCCTTTTTAATCCACCGATCAAACATACATTACACAAGTGAGGGAGACCCCCATGTCTAACAGCCCAACTTCGGAAAAATCAACCATAAGGCCGATCTTGCAGACCCTGCCAGGGGACGAAATCCGGCAGATCATGTGGCGCTACGCCGACCGTTTCGACTATCAAATGCTTGTCCAATCCTCCCGAGCGGTAGCCCGCGGGCCGGTCGCCCGGCTGGTGGCCCAGGGCGTGCGCAATAGTCACGAATGGACCGAGGCCAAGAATTCCCTTTTAGCTACCTATGACGAGTCCGGAATCACTGCCGCTTTCTTGGAACCCGAATATGGCGGCATGTTGGAAGGTCCTAAGAACCTGGTCATGGCCCTGGTGGCCTTTGAGCTGGCCTGGGTGGACGGCGGGGCGGCCACGGCATCCCTGGCCGGGAACTTGGGATTGGCCCCCATCCATGAGCGGGGAACCCCCGAGCAGGTGAAACATTACATGAGCCTGGCTTCGCCCGCGAAGCCGGGAGAAGCCCGCAAGACCCAAAGGGCGGCCTTCGCCCTGACCGAACCCCTTCCTTATGTGGGCGTGGAGACGGGCATGTTGTGCGGTAAGGTGCGGGTGGCTGAGTGGAAAGAAGGGAAGGAACCGCTCCTGGAAGTGGAGAAACGAGGACGTTTCATCACCAACATGGACTACGCCAATTTCATAACTGCCGCCGTCGATACGGATGACGCTCGCATCAAGTCCTCCTGCATGATCATCCTGGAAGAGACCGACCCGGGGGTTTTCGACCGGGGCGCCGTCACCAAGAAGCTTGTCCACCAGCTCTCGTCCACCCGGGACCCGATCTTCCATGTGAAGATACCGGCCTCCCGCATCGTGGGCGGCTATACGGTCAAGGACGGCATGATCGTTCCCAATTACAGCCACGGCGAGGTAATTGACGCGGTATTCAAACGTACCCGTGTTACCGTCGGCCTCATGACCGCGGCCAAGCTTTTGTCGGCCGTTGAGCCGGTCATCCGTTATCACCGCCAAAGGTTCCGGGGCAGCACCCAGGCCACGGCCAGGAACACCCCGTTACGATCTAGGTATCCAGACCAAGCAGGACGCCCTCCATCGGTTGGTCGATGTTTGGGCCATGGGCGAGGCGGGAGCCTCGCTGGGTTTCGCCACCACCCGGCTATACGACCAATTGGATCCCCTGGAAAGGGCGAAGGACAAGATCCTGGCGGATAAAGGGGTCAAGGGTGCCCGGTCCGTCATGAAAGAGATGGCCAAAGCCGAGGAAAAGAGCCTGGAATACCTTCGGATGACCCGTATGCCGGTGGGCCGCCGCAATAAGTCCCAATTCGAAGCGCTGGAAAAAGATACCTTGGTCCAATACGCCATCCTGGAATCATTGGCCAACGTCATGTGTCCCGCCACCAAGCTCTGGAACACGGGCGAGGGCGCCAACGCCCTGCGGGAAGCCGTGAGCCTGATGGGCGGTTACGGCATCACCGAGGATTGTCCGGGTTTCCTGGGCCACAAGTGGATGGACGCCCAGTTGGAAGCCACTTATGAGGGTCCGGAAGCCGTTCAGCGGCGCCAGATGTCCATGACCATGACCCAACCGCTTTTCCTGGAACAGTACAAGCATTGGATCCTGGACTTGAAGTCCATCGCCGGCACCAAGCCCGAGACGGGCGCCTGCTCCTTGAGTTCGGCCATGCAATTATGGCTGTGGACCCTGAACCACCTCCAAGAGTCGGAGGACGCCAGCGGTCACAAGCTGTACCAATCCAACCGCCAGGGCGTGACCTTCCCCATGGCCGACGCCCTTTCCTGGCTGTTGGCCGCGCGCAGCCAGATACTGGATTTGCTGGAACTGGAAGAAAAGGGACCGTCCAATCCGAACCTGGCCGAGGGTCTGCCAGGCACCATGGCTTTCCTGACCGATCTGTGCCAGGTCCAAGCCGCACGCGCCGCGGGTGAGGCCGGACGCATCTGCGCCGAGTTGGTCTATGGGTACAATCAGCACCCGGAATGGGACGCCCAAGGCTGCATGACCTGTTTCAACGAAGCCGAGTTGGCTGGGCTGGAAAATTATATGCCCGGCATCGAGAGCGGCGCTCTGGGTTATTCGGACGTATTGGACGGAGAGAACCATCATCCAGCCAAACGCGGACCCTGCGTCAAATTGACGGGTTTGGAGACCTTCACCAGCCTGCGTACCAGACTGGACGCCTGCCTGACCGGAAGCCGATTGGCCAAGGACCGGGCGGCCGACGCCTTGACCAAGGTGATGATCCCCGAAGCTCTCGACTATCCGCAATGAGACTAAGTCAGTGAGCGAGAACAACTCCCAAGCGGTCGAACGCCAGACGATGGAAGCCGATATCGTCTGCGTGGGTTTTGGTCCCGCTACCGGCGGGTTCCTGACCACGCTTGCCAAGGGTATGATCAAGGAAGACGGCACTCCCGCCTTCGAGAGCCGGGTAACGCCGGGTTCGCCCCTCCAGGTGCTTTGCTACGAAAGGGCGGATGATTTTTCCTACGGGGTCTCGGGTGTGGTCACGCGCGCAAGGGCGATCAAGGCTTCTTTCCCCGATCTGAATCCCGAGAACGTTCCCCTGTTCTCACCCGTCACGGGAGAGGAAGTCCTCTATCTCCTGGATCCGATCGGCGCCAGCCGAAGGCCCTTCCTGGTGAAGGTCGCAGACTTTTTCCTGAAAATCATTCCCGGGCTGACCAAAGATAAGGCCATGGCCCTGCCTTATATCCCCCCCTTCCTGCACAAGAAGGACGGATTGGCTTTCTCCCTGGGACAGTTCAACCAATGGGTCGGTTCCCAATTGATGATGTCGGGGATGATGCAGATATGGCCCGGGACTCCGGTCGCTGAGGCGCTCTTCGAAAACGGCAAGGTCGTGGGAGTTCGGATGGCCGACCAGGGGGTCGATAAAAAAGGTAACCCTGAGGCGGGCTTCATGCCCGGCATGGATATCAAAGCCGCCCTGACGGTCGTCGGGGACGGGCCGGTGGGGCCGATCGGCCGCCAGCTCGATAACAAACTGGGTTTACCCCCGAACCACCACCAGTACGAATGGGCCGTGGGGATGAAGGTGGTCGTGGACCTGCCGCCGGACACCAAACTCAAACCCGGCATGGTCCTGCACACTTTCGGGTATCCCGAACCGGAGATCTTCGGCTTCCTCTATGTTTTCCCCGGCAATGTCGCCACCGCCGGAATCTTCGTGCCGTCCTGGTTCGATAACCCAGCCCGTACCGGATACAAGTACTTACAACATTGGATGAAACATCCAGCCCTCTGGAAGCATCTGGAGGGATCCACCCTCCGGTCCTGGGGCGCCAAGTCCCTGCAAGAGTCGGGAATGATGGGGGAACCCTATCTGGTGGGCGACGGTTTTGCCCGGATAGGTGAAGGGTCCGGTTCCACCAACGTCCTGACGGGCTCGGGTGTGGACGAGGCCTGGGCTACGGGAGTCCAATTGGCCGAAGGGGTCCTGGAACTTTTAAGGATGAACAAGCCTTTCGGGAAAGTGGACCTGGAACAGACATACGTGAAGCACCGCCGCAACAGTTGGGTGCATCAAGAAGGGGTCACGGCCGAGAAGGCCCGCAATGGTTTCCAGAGTGGTTTCGTCCAGGGAATGCTGGGGATGGCACTGGCGGGGTTCTCGGGCGGCGCCCTTTCCTGGCCCTCCAAGCCCCTGCCGCCCCACCAGCGGATCCCCAAGGTCGAGGACTATTACAAGGGAAGGATCCCCCCGGAGGAGATCGCCTCGATCCTCAAGCAGGCTGAGAATAACAATATGGGTTTCCATGAAGCCTTGATGGAAAAGGCTGGTTGGCCCCAGATCGAGATGGATGGAAAGCTTCTGGTGTCCCAACAGGACGCTTTGTTGATGGGAGGCAAGGTCCAGGCTCCCCCCGGTTTCGCCGACCATGTGGTCATCCTGAAGCCCGAGCTTTGCAAGACCTGCGACCGTAAGCTTTGCGTGGCCATGTGCTCGGGCCAGGCCCTGGCGGTGGGGGACGGCGGAGTGCCGGCTTTCGACCGCGAGAAATGCGTCCATTGTGGAGCCTGTATCTGGAATTGCGTCGAGCTCTTCGAGGCCGTGACCGGAAAGACCAACCTGGACTTCCGGGCAGGCGCAGGTGGTCTGCACTCGGCGGAAAACTAGCCGTCATATCAGGAATTTTTACCACAGAGACACATAGACTCAGCTTTTAAATAATTAATCATTAAAAGTTATGTCTCTGTACCTCTGTGGTGAAATTTTTGGCAGTGGTTTTTTCCAATGCCGTCATTCAAGGACGGCTTAATTCGAACAAGGAGAAATTCATGGGTGCTTATCACATCGTCGTTTGCGGGGGGTTGGTGCCAGATCCGCTACAGACCCTGGAACCGGTGACCGGTCCCACGGGCCCGAGCCTGAAGAACGAGGCCATGCTGCCCGCCATCCTGGACCCTTGGGCGGCCAGCGCCCTTTATGAGGCCTCGGCCCTGGCGAAAGCCAACGCGGGAAGCAAGGTCTACCTGGCCTGCGCGGCCCCTAAAGGAAAGATCCAGCAGGTCATGATGGCCCTGGCCCAGAAAGCCCCTTTCGAACTGGTTCCTGTGGACGCCCCAGCCAACGGCTTCACCGACCCGGGCGAGTGCGCCTCGGCCTTGGCGGAAGCCATCCAGGCCATTCCCGGTCTTGATAAAAACAACCTGCTTCTTTTTGGCGGTTGGGAATCGGCTTCCCGGGGAGCCGGCGCGACCTTGGCTATCCTGGGAGAGAAGCTTGGGCTGACAGAGCAATTCCAGGGCGTGGATCAATTGAAGGTCAACAGCGACGGCTCAATGGAGATATTGGAAAGGGTAGAGGGAGGGAAGCATCAAGTTTCCGTCCTCTCCGGCCCCCCCGCGGTCGTGGGCTGGGCCACGGGCAATCTGGCTGAACCGCCCAACAATCCCCAGGTGGGGATGGCCAACATGAAGACACTTATGCCTACCTTGCAAAAAGCGAAGGCCGTGAAGCTTACCGGGGAAGGGCTTACCTTCCAATCGGTGGTCCTGCCCAAACAAAAGAGGGATACCAAGGTCATCAAGGACATGCCGGTGGAACAGGTCGCAAAGGAAATAGTGGACTGGATCAAAACCAAATAAAGGACATTAGAAATGGAAACCATTCTTTTACTGACGGCCGTCGAGGCCGATGGGAAGATCGCTAAAGCCGGATTGGAAGCGGCTTCCGCCGCCAAGAAACTGTCCGAGGGCCTGGGCGGGGCCAAGTTGGTCGCCGGACTTTTCGGGGGAAAAATAGAGGCTCCTGCCCAATTGGCGGGGGCTGGTTTCGAGAAAGCCCTGACGGTCGAGGACGGAACCCTGGCCCAAGCCCGTTATTCCACTGACGCCGCGGCTTGTGAGGCGTTGGTAAAAGCCTCGGGCGCCACCATCGTTCTCGCCCCGGCCTCTTCCCGGATGCAGAGGATCATCGCCGGTGTGTCCCAGAGGGTGGGCGGCAAGGTCGATACCCATCTGACCGAGGTTACTGCCGAGGGCGGAGTTCCCCTAGTGACCCGTTGGTTATACCGTCAACGCATGTCCAGCCAGGTCAAAAGGACCCAAAGGCCTTGGTTCCTGACGGTCGATGCCGGAACTTATCCGGCCATGACGGGAAGCGGTACTTTGGCCGCCGAAAAGGTTTCTTTTACAGCGCCAGCTTCCAAAAGCAAAGTGGAGGGCTTAAGGTCGCCCTCCTCAGGCACCCAGACCATTCGTCCTGACGCGAATCTGTTGTTCGTAGCAGGAGCCGGTTGGGGGAAAAAGCAGGCGGACGGGCAGGTACATCTGCCGGAAGCCGAAAAGCTCATCCTGGGTTTCCTGGACAAGACCCAGTCCTCCCTGGGAAGCAGCAAGTCACTGGTGGACCAGAGCGGGGAAGGGGCGGTCATGACCTTCATGAGCCACCTGAACCAGGTCGGGCAGACGGGTTCCACACCCCGCCATCCCAAGGGACTGGCGACCTGCTGTCATGGGGAAGAGCCCCATACGGTGGGCTGGCGTTTTGTTAATGAGCGCCGGGCGGTCAATCTCAATCCCAATTGTGGGTGGGCCCAGGGCAAGGCCGACATCCTTTATGTCGCCGACGCCTTCAAGGTCATGGAAAAGGTCAACGAACTATTAGGTTGATCCTCGAAAAAAGAAAAGGACCGTCGGACAGGCAGAAAGCCTGCTCGCCGGTCTTTTTTTTTACCCTGATCCCATCCGTTCATAAATGCGGGAAATAACAGGTAAATATCCAATGGTAACCGCATTACCTTGGGCCTACAATTAAGGGTAGTTTCTCATCAAAGGGAACACCTTGAAAAACCAACCCTTAAGAACCATGGTGGAGATCGACGACAAGAAGCTCTCCATTGAGACTTCCCTCGACCCAGCGCAAAAGCAGCTTGTCTCCACCGTTCAATCCAATGGCCAATATGTCTGCCAACGGGAATGGAACATCATTCCCGGAACCCAGGAGGATGGCAGCGACCTGATCTCCCAGAATCACGATACCCTTGTCGGTGAGATCCAGACCATCTTCAATATCCGGGGGAAATCTAACGAGAATCCCACGCCGGATGTTTGTTTTATGGTCGGGGTATCGCTCCTTTCTTTCGGTTTCTTTTCGGACGCTCTTCGCCAATTCAAGAAAGCCCTGGAGCTGAATCCTCTTCATGTCCAGGCTTCCAAATACGAGGGTATCTCCCTGATCCTTTTGGAGGATTTCGAGAACGCCAAAACGGTCCTGGAAACTGCCTTGTCGACAGCGCCCGGCTATCCTGACATGCTTTTCTATCTGGGGAATGTCAATTTGTACTTGGGCGATTTCGAGCAGGCGAGGAATTGTTATCTTAAAGCCCTGGAGATCAATCCGGCCTACGCCGAGGCTCATTGGAAAATGGCCACGGCCGATATGGGATTATTGGCCCAGAAAAAAGGCCAGATGGACGAACCAACGGTCCAAAGCTATCTGTCGGAGGCCCAGACAGAAGCGAAGATGGCGTTGCAGGCGAATCCCCGGATGATGAACGAGGAGGTTCAGGGAGCGTTGGATGGGCTGGCCGGAGAGGATTTCACGAAAGTTTATCAAACCTTGTTGGATTCCCGCCCCAAATACATTTCCAAGACAGGGTCGGAAACTATTTATCTCTATGTCCTAAAACTTCTATATCAAGACCAGGAAGTCGGGATGCAGGAGACGGAAGCTTACATTGGGAGGTTAGAAAAACTGGTCAAAGAGAATCCCAACTATGCCGATCTGCACCTGCATTATGGCATCGCGCAATTGGTGAAATCCAGTCTGATCGTGGATGGCTCGTTGAGGGAAGTTCGAAAGGCCCTGGAAGTGAACCAAAATTTCCAGAAAGCGAAAACCAGCGCGGAAGTGGTGAGCGAGATCCACAAACGCATCCTTCAAGCGGTGAAGTCCTTTTACCAACCGGAAGGTTGAATAGTTGGTTTTGCTTATCGAATGATAAGCAATTTCACGATGGAAATTTTACCGGAAGCATTAACCGATAAGTAGTAAAGTCCGCTCGACAAAGATTTTCCCCCGCTATCTTTTAAATCTAACGATAGACTTGAGCCTGGTGTTGGATGCGAGAAGGTGTATTCCCGGATTTTTCTCAACCCCACGGTATAGACCTTCACTTTTACGGTCGAGACAAGAGAATGGGGAGGGAGCATTAAAAGGACAGGGTGAATACCATCCGACGGATTTGGATAAAGGACGGGCACTGAAGGAGAAACGTAGGTCGAAGTTGGTGATAAAGTTATAGTTGAAGTCATGGTCGGTGTGTCGGTTATGGTGGGTGTATCCGTGATAGTGGGGCTGAAAGTTGGGGTAGAAGTCATCGTTGGGCTGGGTGTATTGGTAGATGTATAAGTATTTGTTGGAGTGTCGGTGATCGTTGGGGTGTCTGAAATGGTAGCTGTGTAGGAACAGGTTGGGGTGGACGTAGGAGTGTTGGTCATGGTGGAAGTGGCAGAATCGGTAGGGGTAAAAGAATTCGTTGGGGTACCGGTATATGTTGGAGAAGAAGTAGTGGTGAAAGTGAATGTGGATGTGACCGTATTGGTGGAAGAAGCCGAGCTGGTAGGTGTGTTGGTCATTGTTGGGGTACTGGAGTTAGTCGGTGTATCGGTCGCGACAGGTGTGTTCGTGAGAGTGGGGCTGGCCGTTATTGGAGTCGCAGTTATTGCAGGATTCACAGTGAGAATTCCGCTATCAGGATCGCCACCAACATAGAAGAAGCCGGAATTACCATAACCTTGAATGCCCCCGTATGGACTCCACGGAATGGATGTGTCTATTGTTCCTGAAGCGATTGGAGAGAGTACAAAAGCCAAGACATAACCTGTACCAAATAAGGGTGAGCCGGTAAAAGTGATCGAGTTCCCCAACAAGGGGCCGGAAGCTAATAGAGAGCCTCCCCAATAATCCCAAAGCTGAACCTGCTGGATTTCAGTAGAAAGATTTCCGGTGAGAGTAAAACTAAAGGTTATAGAAGTAACGTAATAATATGAATCGGTACATAATGTTCCTGGTATACCAGCGTTTTCAATCTGGCCCGAAATTCCAACAGTAGTGCCCCCCGAAACGGGATTTGCCAGAATATGAAATACGTTACCCACGGCCGCACAACCTGTAGCTGTCGGAGTCGCTGACGCTGTAGGAGTTTCAGAAGGTGTGTCTGTGGGGGAAGTTTGGGCATAAACCTGGATTGATCCAAAGCAAAGAAGAAATGCGAACAGAATTAAGAAGTTCTTAGTCATATTTTGCCTCGCATACCTTTAGACAGGCATATGGTTATTTTAGTCCTAAAAATTGAACAAAATATCTAATTAAGCGAAATCCTATAAAACCCAATAACTGAATGCGTCAAAAATCAAACTTTAGGCCATTTTTCATCGACCAGGACCACCGAAGTCTCGACCTGTCTTTCAGGGATGGACCAATAGGTTCTTAATAGAAGGTTCTTCTCAGTGTCGCTTACCATTTTGAATCCATATTTTTCATAGAACCGAATGGCCCAATGGGCCGAGGCCCAGGTGCCAATCAATATGGGTCGTTCAGTCTTTTCCATCAGGAAGGTCAATAGCTTTCCCCCAATGCCTTTTTGCCGATGGGCTGTTCGGACATAGGCGTGGCGTATTAACGTAACGTCCTGAATATTCTGGATGCCCATGACCCCGATGGGAATCCCATCTTCCTCATAAACCCAGAAACGAACGCCTTTTTCGATCTCGTCCTGTAGGTATTCACGGGTCATATAGGGTTCATGCCAGCGGTCGGATGGAATGACACCTTTATAGGCCTGGGCTCCATCGTTGATGATGGCCAGGCAAGATTTAAAATCATCGGGGCGATAGGGGCGGATCGAATTCATAGGATTATTTTAGCGGTTTGATCTTTCGCAATCGTTACTTTTAAATCACAAGGTTTTTAAACCGGCAAAAAATAGTAAAATAGCGGTCTGTTCTTGCTGAAGATCATGTTTTCTCCTGGAGTTGGTTCGTGCGGAAAATTATTTTCCCAGTATTTGTTTTTCTCCTGATGTTTTGCCCGATATCGGTCTATGCCCAGACCGGGGAACAAAAGATAGCCGAATATCAAAAGCTTCTGCAAAAGAACCCTAACGACACCGATGCTTATGACCGCTGGGGTCTTACCCTGGAAAGCCTGGGAAAGTATGAGGATGCCGCGTCGAAGTTCCAGAAAGCGACCGAGTTGGACCCGCAAAACGCCAAGTATTTCTATCACTGGGGTTTGGCTTTGAGCCGAATGGGAGGATTGGGCGAAGCTTGCGAGAAATACCAGGAAGCCGCCAGACTCGACCCCCGGTTGCCCCATGTCTATTACCAATGGAGCCAGGCCTTGGTCTCGATGGGGGACTATGATCAGGCGATCGAAAAATGCGGAAAAGCGCTTGAGGTCGATCCCAAGGACCCCCAGGCTTATACCGATTGGGGGATCATCCTGGGACAACAGGGGAAAAGGGCGGAGGCCATAGGAAAATTCCAGAAGGCCGTGGAGGCTAATCCCGCTTTTGTGGACGCCTATTATGATTGGGGTATGACGCTTTACGATTGGGGCCAGTACGACCGGGCGGCCCAAAAGTTCAAGAAGGTGACCGAGTTGAACCCAAAAGACGCGCAGTCTTTCTATTATTGGGGTTTATGTATGGTTGAGGAGGGGGACTTGGAAGGGGCGCTTCAGAAACTGCGGTCCGCGGAAAAAATCCCTGGGTCCCCCATCAGCGGAGCGGTCCGCGCGGAGATTTTCAAGGTCCAGGATAAGCTGACCAAACAATGAACTTGATAAGGATCGTATAGAAAACTTTCCCGCGGGTTTAAAAAGGAAGCCTTCCAAGGTGTGGGGGTATACTTAATCCATGTTCTCCAAAAAAACCAGCGGTTTGGACATAGCCCGGAAGTTGGTCAAGGTAACGGGCATTCAAGAAACCATTGAAATACTCCAGAAGATCAAGAATCCCGACCCATCCAGGACCGGGGAGTATTTCAAGCTGGTCCTGGCCCTGAGCGATTGCAATCTAGTTCAGACCTTGAAGGAAGATATCATTGCCTCCGAGTTCGAGAGGGAATTCCTGGATTCGGTCATCCGGGATTATGTTTTCGAATGCATCCGGGTTCTCGCGACGGTGAGGATGTCGGACGCTCAGGAGGTGGAAACTTTCCGGACGGCGGTTCAGGGCATTTCCAAAGATCTTCAAGAATTTTGGAAGGATGAGGAAGAATTGAGGAGCGGGGGTCCGGGTCCGCGTTATTACTGCGTCAAGGAAGTGCTGAAAAGGCTCAACGATGAGGGGGATTTTGATGTCCACGACGCCCTCTTTGAGCATATGTATCTAGAGCACAAGAATATCATCGATCTTTTTCGAGAATCATCCACGAAAACCAAGTGAGTCAGATCAAAGACCACTGGCCCTTTTTCCGTTGAACCCTTCCCAAGCGTCCGTTAAACTCGCCTCATTGTGAGCGACCCCAGAACCCATCTTGTCATCGGCACACCCTGTTACGGGGGCCAGGTTGCCAGCGTTTACACCACTTCCCTGATGCGGTTACAGAACGCCTGCGCCCAGAGGGGCGGGATCGACATGAGCGTTTTGATGCCCTGGGGTGACGCCTTGATCACTCGGGTGAGGCAGAATATCCTCGCCCATTTTCTGGAGAACTCAGCCGGAACCCACCTGCTTTTCATCGACGCGGATATCGCTTTCGACCCCCAACAAGTCTTCAGGCTCCTGGATTTCAACGTGGACGTGGCGGCGGGAGTCTATCCTACTAAAAGGATCGATTGGGATAAGGTCGCACAATTGGCCAAGGCGGATGTGAAAACCCTGGAACAATCCTCGTTGTCCTATGTTCTGGAGTTCGAGGACCCGGCCAAGATCGAGGCCAAGAACGGCTTCGCGAAGGCCCGCTACGCAGGCACGGGATTCTTGATGATCAAGCGTGCGGCTCTTCTTTCCATGATGGAACATTATTCGGACTTGAGGTATTCCCGAGAGCACCAGGCGGAGGATCCGCTCAGGAATTCCAAGTATCGTTGCGCCCTTTTCAACTGCCTTATCGACGAGGCCACGGGAACCTATCTGAGCGAGGATTATAGTTTCTGCAAGCGATGGAAGGATATGGGCGGGGAGATATGGGTGGATCTGCAAAGCCGCCTGACCCATGTGGGGGTGATGGCCTTCAACGGGGACGTGACGACCCAGTTCATTGCTCCCCCAAAATAAAAACTTTTTAAAACAAGTTTTCCCGGAATATAAAAGGCCGGACCCTGAAGGGTCCGGCCTTTTATATTTTACGGCTAGGATCTAATTCAACCCTTGCTGGTGAGCGATATGGCCAGGTTGGCCCTGCGAAACGGTTGGAGATAGAGCAGATGAGCGTCCGAAGTACCTCGTAAGCCACCTTGGGGTTGGCTTTTAGGTATTGGTCGAAATCCGACCCGCGGATGATGTGAATGTCACATTCCGCCATCGCTCGGATGGTGGCTGAGGAAGGGGCTCCGTCGAAGATGCTCATTTCACCGAAAACAGAACCTCGGTCCAGCGTGGAAAGACGTTTCCCATTCTTTTTGCCTTTGACCGCTTTCAACACTTCCGCTTTTCCGGCGATCAGGATGTGCAGATTACCTCCCGGTTGGCCTTCCCGGATGATCAGGTCCCCAGTCTTGAAGTTCTGGACCAGACCCAGCTTGAAAATGTCATTGATGACTTTCTTTTCCAATCCCTCGAACAGATTCACTTCTTTCAAGAAACTGGCGACTTTGGCTTCCTTGCGGATGATGGCCATTGGGTCCTCCCGAAGAATAGGTGTCCGCTTCCAAGCGGTCCAAAATAAGCTCTGCCCCTGATAGAGCACTCATCATAACTCTTAAAAAGGGCGAAGGGAAGAAATTAGCTTTTCAGGGAGGCCATATCGATCACGAAACGGTAGCGAACGTCCCCTTTCAACATGCGCTCATAAGCTTCGTTGATCTTTTCCATGGGGATAACCTCCACGTCGGAGGTGATGTTTTTCTTGCCACAAAAGTTCAGCATCTGCTGGGTTTCTTTGATGCCACCGATGAGGGATCCGGCCAGGCGGCGGCGTTTCAGGATGAGGGGGAAGGCGTTCAAGACCCCGGGCTTTTCGGGGGCGCCGACCAGGACCATGGTGCGGTCGCGTTTCAATAACATCAGGTATTTGTCCAGGTCCGTATTCCCTGAGGCGGTATTGATGATGAAATCGAAGGTTCCCATCAGGTTCTTGAGGGCTCCCTCTCCGGTGGTGATGACAAAATGGTCGGCTCCCATGCGTTTGGCGTCCTCTTTTTTCCGGTCAGAAGTGCTGAAAACCGTCACTTCCGCTCCCAGGGCGGAAGCCAGTTTGACGGCCATGTGGCCCAGCCCACCCAGGCCGATCACGCCCACATTCTGTCCCGCCTTGACCTTCCACTCTTTCAGGGGGGAGTAGGTGGTGATGCCCGCGCAAAGAAGGGGAGCAGCCTTTTCCAAGGGCAGGTTGGCGGGGATCTTCAGGACATAACGCTCGTCCACCACGATCTGGGTGGAGTAACCTCCGTAGGTCGGGGTCTTTCCATCCTTTTCCAAACCGTTATAGGTCATGGTGAGATGACCCTCACAGAATTGCTCCAGACCTTTTCGGCATGGCTCACAATGACGACAGGATTCGATGAAACAACCAACGCCCACCCGGTCACCGACCTTGTGATGCTTGGCCAGATAACCGGCCTTGGCGACCTTTCCCACGATCTCGTGGCCTGGGACCATGGGGAAGAGGCTCCCGCCCCACTCGTCCCTTACTTGGTGGAGGTCCGAGTGACAGACCCCGCAATAGAGTATGTCGATGACCACATCGTGAGGGCCCGGTTCCTTGCGTTCGATCTGGTAAGGACCCAAAAGGGCTTTGGCTTTTGAGGCGGCATAGGCTTTGACGGACGGCATAACATCCTCCGGGATGGGTTGGGTTCTAGCGCCTAAGATTAAAACAGATGGGAAATATGACTGACAAGGGCTGATTGGAATGATTTTTCTCGATTTCAGGGAGCTTTTTCACTTTTTGGGGTGGTTTTACGGCGGGAATCGACTTTTTTAAATCCCCAAGAAATTTTCTTGTTAATTATCTCCACCCCCCCTGTCTATTTGAAAACTACCAGTTTAAATTGGTGTTACAAAATCCCCGAAACCTTATGGGGGTCAAAGTTTCAGGAGAAGTTTTCATGTTAGCCCCCGCTTTACCTCCCGATGAGGGGGAACGTTTGCAAGAATTGGTCAGCCTTCATCTGCTGGACACGCCAGCCGAGGAGAGGTTCGATCGTCTTACCCGATTGGCCACCAAACTGTTCAACGTTCCGGTAGCCTTGATTTCCCTGGTGGATAGTGACCGGGTTTGGTTTAAGTCGGCTCAAGGGTTGAGCGCCTCCGAGTCGCCCCGTGAGATTTCCTTCTGCGCTTATGCCATCCTGGATACCAAAGCTATGATCGTCCCGGATACATTCAAGGATGAACGCTTCAAGGACAATCCATTCGTAAAAGGGGAACCCCACATTCGGTTCTACGCCGGCCATCCCTTAACCGGACCAAAGGGCCATCGTCTGGGCGTTCTTTGTTTGATCGATGACCGCCCCAGGGAATTGGACGAAAACGACCTTTCCGCGTTCAGCGATCTGGCCGCCCTGGTGGAATCCGAACTGGGCGTGGTGCGTATCCATCAAACCCATCAGGAACTCTTAAGAGAAAGGGATAAGTTCCGAAGCCAGGCCCTGGTGGATTCACTGACCCGACTTTGGAACAGGGGGGCGATCCTGGAGATCCTGTACTCGGAATTGAAAAAAGCGGAACCATCGGGGCAATCGGTAGGCATCATCCTGGCGGACCTGGATCACTTCAAGTCCGTCAACGATACATTCGGCCATCCGGTCGGGGATGTGGTGCTGGTGGAGTCGGCTCAACGTATCCGTTCTTGCCTGCGGGCTTCGGACGCGGCGGGAAGGTACGGGGGCGAGGAATTCATGATCCTCCTTCCGGGCGCGGATCAGGCCACAGCCGCCAAGGTCGCCGAGCGCATCCGTCAGGCGATCGGACAGGAAAAGATCGTGACTCCCAGGGGAATCGTCAACATCACCATGAGCCTGGGAGTGGGGGTGACTTCCAAGGGAATGAATATGGACATGGATATGGTGGTTGCTCAGGTCGATAAAGCCCTTTACAGCGCCAAGCGGGATGGACGGAATCAAGTGGGGGTTTGTACCTTCGAAAACCCTCTTATCGGCGCCTAGCCGAGTATTTCCCGGTCATTGCAATTTTTGTTCGCTCCCTTTTAAAATGCGTCGGCCATGAAAAAACTCATCCAGGGGATCATTCGATTCAGGCTAGAACGGCGTCAGGATTACGCCGATACCTTTACCCATCTGGCCCTGGGCCAAAAGCCCGACGCCCTTTTCATCGCCTGCTCGGACAGCCGCGTGGCCGTGAATGTCTTCGCCTCCACCGACCCGGGCGACCTATTCGTCCTGCGTAATGTCGGCAACCTGGTCCCGCCTTACGGCCATGCCGGGGGGACCGGTACGGCCGCCGCGGTGGATTTCGCCATCAACAAACTGGGTGTAAGCAACATCATTGTCTGCGGTCATAGCGATTGCGGCGCGATGCACGCTCATACACAGGGTCATGATTCTCTTCCGGAAGGCGCTCTCAGGGAATGGCTGGATATGGCGGCTACGGGTGAAGGGAAGGGGTTGGATGTCAACGAAGCTTCCCGAAAGAATGTACTTGCCCAGATGGGACACCTAAAGGGTTATCCAAGCGTGGCCCAAGCCATGAACCAACGGCACTTGGCCCTTCACGGCATCTGGTTCGATATCCGGCATCTGGATGTCTTGTATTACGAGGAAGGGTCTCAGGAATGGACCCTGTTGGATGAGGTAGAAGGCCAGCGCATATTTGACCGGTTGAAAGAACAATCTTAATAAACGTGAATAATAAAAAATGTATGATTGCGGTCAGGGTTTGACCTCTCCCAATCCGTTAGAATCCAGAAGATTCTAAAGGATGGATCATGCACATTCCCGATGGTTATCTAGGCCCTACCACCTGCGCGGCGGGTTACCTCGTCATGGCGCCGGTCTGGTCGGTCGCGGCTCGCAAGGTGAAGAAGAACCTAGAAACCAGGCAGGTGCCGATGTTGGCCATCGGGGCTGCCTTCAGTTTCCTCATCATGATGTTCAACGTGCCCATTCCAGGGGGTACCACGGGCCACGCCGTGGGCGGGGCGCTGGTGGCCATCCTTTTGGGGCCCTGGGCCGCGGTCATCGCCGTTTCCATCGCGTTGGCGGTGCAGGCGCTTCTATTCGGCGACGGAGGTATCACGGCTTATGGGGCCAATTGCCTTAACATGGCGGTCATCTTGCCATTCACCGGTTATAATATTTACCAGTGGGTGTCAGGGAAGGCCAAACCCAGGTCTGCCCGGCGGATTTGGGCGGCGGGAATTGGCGGTTACGTAGGTCTTTCTCTGGCTTCGGCAATGGCTGGGATTGAGTTCGGTCTCCAGCCGCTTCTACACCACGCTCCAGACGGCCACGCCCTTTATTGTCCCTACGGCCTGTCGGTCACCGTTCCCGCTATGTTGGGAGGCCATATGCTGGTCTTCAGTTGGGTGGAGGCGGTCGTGACGGCGCTGGTGGTGAAGTACCTCCATCAATATTCCCCGGAATTGTTCGAAGGGGAAGCCCTTCCATGAAAACTTCCAAGAAACTCTGGATCGGTTTGGGACTGCTGGGGCTCCTATGTCCCCTGGGGCTGGTCATTCCCAATCTTTTCAAGGCTGGCTCGGCCTGGGGTGAATGGGACTCGGCGGAAATACAAAAGATAGCCGGTTACGTACCGGAGGGCCTGAAAAAGTTCAGCGAAATTTGGAAAGCGCCCTTGCCGGATTACAGCTTCAAAGGTTGGGAAGGGAAAGGGTTGGGTTCCTTGAGTTTCGCCTACATCTTCTCGGCTTTTTTAGGTGCTGGTTTGGTAGCTCTTTTCGCATGGTTGGCTGGGCGCTTGTTATCCAAGAAAGGGAAATGAACCCATGAACGGTTCCTTTATCCAACGCACCCTTCGAAGCGCCCTTTCCCTTCTAAAAGAGTCGCTCTTCGCCGAGGAAACCGCCAACCGGAAGGGTATGCTCCAATCGCTTGACCCGAGGGTCCGGGTACTCTCACTCCTCATGATGATCCTCACGGTCTTGTTCCTGAAAAGTCTCACGCTATTAGGAGCTCTCTATATCCTAGTGATCCTGCTGGCCCTCGCCTCAAGACTGTCTCTTCCTTTTTTCCTGGTCCGGACCTGGTTTTTTATCCCTCTTTTCTCCTTGTTCGTGGTATTGCCCGCACTTTTTTCACAGGTGAGCCCGGGGGAAACGGTCCTGAGAATGGATAACCTTTCCATCACCCGCCAGGGGCTATGGGCCGTCGCTCTCTTCACACTTCGAGTCGCGGATTCGGTGTCACTGGGCTTGCTTCTCACCCTCACGACCCGTCACTTCGCCCTTCTAAAAACCCTCCGGGTTTTCGGTATTCCCCAGATATTCGTGCTGGTGATGGGCATGGCTTACCGCTACATCTATCTTTTCATGGAGATATTGGAAAACACCCACCGGGCAGTGCAGAGCCGGGTGGGGAACGTCATGCCGGAAGGTAAGGGCCGCCGATTGGTGGCCTGGAACATGGCCCATCTCTGGATCAGGTCCCATCAAATGAGCGATCGGGTCTATCAAGCCATGCTTTCCAGGGGTTTCCAGGGCGAGCCGGTTCTGGCCGATGATCTCAAGACCCGAGCCCGGGATTGGTTTTTCCTCGCCATTGTCGGTTCCATCCTCCTGGGCTTTTTCGCGGCCCGGAAATGGGCGGGTTCATGAGCCAGGTCCTCTTCGAACTGGAAAACGTCCATTACGCCTATCTGGGGCGGTTCCCCGCCCTCTCCGGCGTGGACATGACCATCACCCGGGGAAAGCGCGTCACTTTCATGGGCGCCAACGGCTGCGGCAAGTCCACCCTGTTGAATCTTCTGGACGCCCTGATCTTTTCGGATAAAGGCCGGGTGGTTTTCAACGGAACGGAATTAAAGGAATCGAATTTCAAGGACGTGGAATTTTCCAGGGGTTTCCGCCGCAAGGTGGGATTGGTATTCCAGAACCCGGATATCCAGCTATTCTGTCCCACGGTGAGGGAAGATATCCTCTTCGGTCCCTTGCAACTAGGGATGGGCCCGGAAGTAGCCCGTAAAAAAATGGAAGATCTCGCTGAAAAACTGCGCTTCACCCGTCTATTGGATCGCTCGCCCCATCAGTTGAGCGTGGGGGAGAAACGAAAGGTCGCTTTCGCTTCCACCCTGGTCGTGGATCCGGAAATCCTGCTGTTGGACGAGCCCACCGCCGGGTTGGACCCCAAGACCACCGCCCAGATCCTGGAAATGCTTTTGACGGCCTCGAACGAGGGTAAGACCCTGGTCACGGCCACGCACGACACCCATTTCGTGGAGGACCTGTCGGACGAAATATTTGTTTTCACACCTGGGGGTACGCTGGCCGGGCATGGCACTCCCGAGGAAATAATGCGTGACACGAAGCTTTTGGAGGCGAATAATCTTATCCACACCCATCCACACTGGCACCACGGGGAGATTCACAGCCATCCCCACCAGCATCTGGAGGACCATCACGCCTAAAAAAATAAAAAAAGCTTTGTATCGCAAACCTAAGATATCCCCACTGAGCCGTTCTCTCAAATACCCCCCAGCCTCCCAATACACTCCCATTCAAGAACTGGCCAACAGCTGGACCCACGGTGTTTCGGCGGCTTTGGCCATTGGGGGAACGGTGGTCTTGATCGTCATGGCCTGCTTAAGGGGGAACGCTTGGCACATCGTCAGCTGTAGCGTCTACGGCGGAACCCTGATCCTCTTGTTCGTCATCTCCACCCTTTACCACTCCTTCCGGTCGCCCCGGGTCAAATATGTCTTTGAAATTCTGGACCATTCAGCCATATTCCTTCTCATCGCCGGCACCTATACCCCCTTCATGCTGGTTACCTTGCGGGGCGCCTGGGGTTGGTCTCTCTTCGGGGTGGTCTGGGGTTTGGCGGCGGCGGGCATCACCTTCAAAGCCTTTTTTACCGGGCGTTTCAAGCTTGTCTCCACCCTCGTTTATTTGGGCATGAGCTGGATGATCATCTTGGCCATCAAACCCCTCGTTGCCGCCTTACCTAAGGGAGGGCTTTATTTGCTTTTATTGGGAGGTGTTTTTTATAGCTTCGGGGCAATCTTTTACCTTTGGAAAAAGTTCCAACACCACCATGCCATTTGGCACTTATTCGTCCTGGCGGGAAGCGTCTGCCATTATTTCGCCATCCTCTTTTTTGTAATCCCAACGAAACCAGCTTAAGATATTTCTTTTCAGAAGTTCATCGGTGTAATATGTCCAAAGTCGGTCTTCTTCGCTGCCGGACGATTTCTTTCTTGATCTCAGTCGTTAATTTACTCAAAAGAATGAACCATGCCCAAAGTCGACCAATTCCTGCAAGCCTGCATCGATCTGAAAGCTTCCGACCTTCATATCGCCGCGGGATCTCCCATCTGCGTCCGTCAATTAGGCAAGTTGAAACCCATGATGGAAGAACCCCTTTCCGCAGAGGAGTCAGAGGCCATGATCAACGAGGCCTTGGATCCCTCCCTTTTGGGCCGCCTGAAGGAAGAGTGGGAAGTGGATGGCACCTACACCCTGGCTAATGGAGAACGGTTCCGCCTCAACGCCTTCCGCCAGCGCCGGGGGTGGGACGCGGTTTTCCGCCACTTCAGTTCCAAGGTCCATTCCATCGAGGAAATGGGCCTGCCTGGAATCCTCAAAAAATTCGCTGATGCCAACCAGGGAATTATCCTCATCACGGGGCCGGGCCGCTGTGGCAAATCCACCACCTGCGCCGCTTTGGTCGACTATTTGAACACCACCAGCGAGTATAACATTATCACCATCGAGGACCCTATCGAATATATCCACCAAAGGAAAAAGTCCCTGGTCAACCAAAGGAGCGTGGGACCCCATACGGCCAGTTTCACTAGCGCCCTGAGGAGCGCCTTGCGCGAGGACCCGGATGTCATCATGGTGGGTGAGATGCGCGACCACGAGACCATGAGCCTGGCCCTCACCGCCGCCGAGACAGGGCATTTGGTCATCGGCACCCTGCACACCGGCTCCGCAACCGCCACCATTTCCCGGGTCGTCAGTCTTTTTCCGGCGGCTGAGCAGAACCAGGCGCTGGTCAGCCTGGCCGAGAATTTGGTGGGGATCATATCCCAACGTTTTCTGGTCAACGCTGAGGGTACGGGCATGGTTCCGGCGTTCGAGATATTAGCCAACAGCCTGGCTATTTCCAATACGGTCCGGGACGGGGAATTCCATAAACTTCCTTCCATTATCGCTACTGGGGCCGCCTCAGGTATGCAGACCATGGAAGCCTCTCTCAAGGCCCTGGTGACAGCCAAAAAGATTAGCCAAAACCAGGCAGATGAAATCCTGGCGGAGGAAACCTGATGAAAGAGATCGACAAGCTCTTTCAGGCCATGGCCGACCTCAAAGCCTCCGATATGCACTTGACCATCGGCAATCCGCCCCTGATTCGGGTTCGGGGAGACCTAGTTCCCTTGAGTGACAAGGTATTTACGGAAGATGAGATCATGACCTTGGTCTATGAGACCATGACCCAGGAACAATGGGAATTGTGCTGGCAGAAACACGATTATGATTATGCCTACGAGGCGGAGGGAATCGCCCGTTATCGGTGCAACGTTTTTTTCAACCAGCAGGGGGTCGCCGCTGTTTTCCGAACCATTCCCACCAAGATCCTCTCACTTGAAGATTTGGGACTGCCCCCGGTGATCCGTGAAATGTGCAAGATGAAACGGGGTCTGATGCTCATCACCGGCCCCACGGGAAGTGGCAAAAGCACGACCCTTGCCGCTATGATCGACGAGATCAACAACACCCGTGAAGCCAACGTCCTGACCATCGAGGACCCCATTGAGTTCGTCCATGTGATGAAGAAGTGCAAGATTACCCAACGCGAGGTGCATAACGATACCCATTCCTTCAAGGCGGCGCTGAGGTCGTCCATGAGGCAGGACCCTGATATCATCCTGGTGGGAGAAATGCGCGATTATGAGACCATTTCCATGGTCATTGCTGCGGCCGAAATGGGCATCTTGGTCCTGGCGACCCTGCACACCAATTCCTCTTCCAAGACCATCGACCGCATCATCAACGTCTATCCAGCCGATGAGAGGGCCAAGGCTCGGGACGCCCTGGCCGCCACCATGAAGGGTATCGTCGCCCAGCAGTTGTGCCCGACCAAGGACGGCAAGGGCCGTTGCGCCGCGGTTGAGGTACTTACTTATGACCGAAGTCTCCCGAACCTGATCAGGACAGGTAAGGTTTCTGGTATCGATTCGCTCATAGAGATGAACAGCGGTCAGGGCATGCAGACCATGGATATGTGCCTGACGAACTTCTACCAAAAGGGCAAGATCACTGCCCGGGAAGCTTATCTAAAGGCTAATGACAAGAGGAAGTTCCAGGCGGCGATGGAAAAAGAGTTGAACATGGAAAAGATGGAAAAACTGAACAACGCTTTTAGTTGAGACCAAACTCAATTCCGCGTTTTTTTCTGATAAAACAATAATGGCAGTCAATCTTTATCCTTATTTGCCTTCGTCTTAACCCCCTAAACCATAGCAAGTGGTATATTTTTATCAATGAAACGAACCCACTACCTGCCCCTCCTTTGTGTTCTTCTAGGCCCTGGATTTGTGTTTGCCCAGACATGGACAACGGTGGGCATGGGAGGAGGAGGGGCTGAGTACGCACCCTCCATTTCACCCGTGAATTCCAACATTCGTTTCGTCGGATGCGACATGTCGGGTTGGTACCGAAGCGCGGACGGTGGAAATACCTGGAACATGCTGGATTTCTACCAGATCAGCACCGCGGTGGACTACAGCTACAACGATGGGGTGATGTGCCCCATGGCCTTCCATCCCACCAACGCTAATATCGTTTACGGTTTTGGGGCCCAGCAGGACACCCAGCTCAATAGCCCCAACCTTCTAGTCAGCAACGACGGGGGACTGACCTGGTCCATCGTTTCCGGGGCTAATCCGGGACCCTGGCCAACCTGGGGAAACACCGGCGGACGCATCACGCTCATTTACCTGGACAGGGGAAACCCCAACTTCATCCTGATCGGGACGGATAACGGCGTCTGGCGAAGTATCAACGGTGGCACTAGCTTCTTAGCGACAACCGGTACCTCCGGTTACGTGAGCGGTTTCATGGTGGACCAATCCAGCCCGGTGGCTACCCGCGTCTGCTACGTGGGAACTTCCGCCGGGGTTTTCAAATCCACCGACGGGGGCAATACCTGGGCCGCCGCCAACACCGGATTGTCTACCCCGGCTAACGTTCTGAGTTTCGCGGGAGCCAGCACCGGCGCGGCCGGAGGAACCAATCTTTTCGCCATCGACGGGAACAACAACCATATCTATACATCCACCAACGCCTCGGCCTGGGCCCTATCCAGTTCCGCCGATACCTTCGCCATGGTGGCCAGCTCGGACAACGACATCAACACCGCCTACGCCACGAACAGTTCCAATCGGGACGTTTGGCAGACCGTGAACGGGGGCGGCGCCTGGGCCAAGGTATTTACGGATGTCTCGCCCGTGGCCAATCTCTTTGACGGATGGGTCGACTTTGATCTGAGTTTTTCTGGATGGGGCTCGCCAGTGGATGGGCTGGGAGTGAACCCCGCTAATTCCAGCCAGGTGATGTTCAGCGACCTGGGAGAAACCTTCAAGAGCGACACGGCGGGCGTGAGCTGGACGGAGGCCTATTCCACTTTCGCAGGGACGCCGCCGCCCTCCCAGGGCCAGGCCTGGTCCTCGCGGGGTCTGGAGGTCACCAGTGTTTTCCAGTACGCTTTCGACCCGAACACGCCCAACTATAATTACATCTGCGCTTCGGATATCGGCTTTTGCTATTCCTCGGACACGGGAACGACCTGGCATAACACGGCTAGGCGTAACGACGGTTCCTTCCCCTCAAACTGGACCGAAACCTTCTACCACGTGGCCTTCAATACGACTGCTGGCACGGTCTTCGCGGCGGTCTCCAGCCTTCATGACCTGGACCATTCCAATCCATTGGGCAAGACTGGGGTAGGTGGCGTGATCAAGAGCACCAATTACGGCGGCACCTGGACCAAGTCGGCCACCGGCCTGCCTTCCTCGCCTGCCACTTCCATTGTTTACGACCCGGTGAACAATATCTTCTACGTGGCTATGTGGGGGCAGGGGGTCTATAAATCGGACACCACGGGGAATAACTGGACCGCCTGCGCCACCCAGCCAGTAATAGGGACGAACAAGAACGTGTATTCCCTGAAACTGATCGGAAGCAACCTCTACTGTCTTCTATCGGGCAAATCAGGTTTCGCCAACCCGGGCGGGATCTTCGTTTCCGGAAACGGAGGGGTCACCTGGGGCAACTTGGCCACCAACGTGACCGGCGGAGTGCCCCTTTATTACCCCACGGATTTCGACGTAAACCCCTCCAACCCAGCGACTATCTTTGTCGCGGCCCAGGATGTTTGGGGTACGGCCTTGGCCAATCAACAGCAGGGAGGGTGTTACCGCACGACCAACGGGGGAACCGGTTGGATCCTCATGGCCATGCCTCCCGGCCATACACCCTATGGATACGCCCCAAGCATTGACCCCAATAATCCCAATACCGTCTATTACGGGACCGAGAACCAGGGTTTTTTCAAGTCTGCCGATGACGGCAATACATGGAACAGGGTGACCACCGTCCCCTTCAGTTCCATACAGCATGTCAACTTCGGGAATAACGCGATGTATGTCGGAACTTTTGGGGGCGGGGTTTGGATGTTGCCGAATACAACATCAACACCTACGCCGACCGCCACCACCGGGGCACCCACATCGACGCCGACTCCGACGACCACGAAAACTTTTACGGGAACGCCCACATTTACACCATCCTTGACCCCTACCAATACGGCAACATTTACCGCCACTTTCACACCAACGAACACAATGACCACTTCCAGCACATTTACTCTGCCCATTACCTCCACACCTACCAATTCCGCCACACCGACTTTGACACCGACCGATACCATGACGCCCGCCCAGTCGTTCACTCCGACGCCGTCCAAGACCCCGACCCAAACCTTGTCCCCGACCAATTCCGCCACGATCACCGATACTTTCACCGCTACCAATAGCGAGACCAGCAGTTTTACGTCCACTCTGACCCTGACAGCGACCCCGTCCCTTTCCCCCACACCCTCGTTCACCCCAACCAACTCACCATCCGCGACTGATACTTGCACGTTAACGAACAGTCCGACCCTTACTTACACTTCGACCTATACGTTGACCCCCACGGTGACTTTGTCCCCGACAACGACCTTTACTTACACTAATTCTCCCACCTGCACTAACACATTCACTGACACTGCTACGGGAGTTCCGACCAATACCCTTACTCTCACCTACAGCCCCACGGTCACATTGACCTTGACTCCCGTGCCCCTGACCGTGCCAGTCATTTATCCCAACCCCGTCGATGGCACCGTCCCGGTCAAGATCAGGTTGCCGGCTTTTCTGGGTATCTCGACCGTGAAGATTCAGCTTTTCACCCTGGCGTTCAGGAAAGCGCAGGAAACGATCTATACGAAAGTTTCGCCAGGAGCCGATATCCCTCTTTCTCTGAATGACCGATGGGGCAAACCCCTTTCCAATGGAATATATTATGTTGTGGTCAACACTAGTCAGGGCCGATCTATCAGTAAATTGTTGGTCTTGAGATAGGCGAAGAATTGGGCTGAAAGACAAACCTGAAACGCTTATCATGGTGGCATAAAGCGTTTCAATCGTCTAATCGGATCCGGTTTTTTATTTTTCAGCTGGAATAAATCTCGGTATGGGAGATTGATAATGAACCCCATGCGGTATCTGATCTTTGGCATCCTTCTCTTCAGCCTGCCCACCTTTACCAAAGCCCAAACACCCGCTCCCGCCAATTTCCAGTCCAGCTTCACGGCAGATGGTTTGCTTTTAAGCTGGGACGCGTCCACACTCTCGAATATCAAAGGTTACAACGTTTATGTTAAGCGCCCGGGCACAAATGATTTTGTCCTGATCACGTCCCAACCTATTACAGAAACCTCGGTCAAATTGAAACATTTGCGGACAGGGGAGGAATATCAATTTGCGGTATCAACGGTCGATCCCTCGGGTGTGGAAAGCCCCATGAACAGCTTGACTGTGACCGAGAAAGCCTCCGCGTTTTCAACGCCCCAGGGTTTCAGGGCGGAAGCGACGGATACTGGTATCCAATTGACCTGGGACAAAGCCGACCCGGCTTTAGTATCAGGTTTCAATCTCTATTTGGCCGATGACACCGGTAAACCTTCGCGGAAACTTTCCGCCGCACCGCTGACCGATAACCAGGTGTTTCTGGGCAAGGTCAAGAGGGACAAGACATATCGATTTATCCTGACGGCGTTGTCGAAGGACGGGCTGGAAGGACCGCCGACCAAAGCTGTGGAGGCCGTATTCCCCAGCCAGCTTGCCGAGAACCAGGCCGTTTCCGCGGCGGAGACGCCCAACGATTCGGAGGGCTCGAAATCGGAAGAAGAAAATCCACCAAGCCCCTTCTATCTGGTGGCTGGGGGCGGGATAGACCTGCCGGTCAAGAATTGGCAACCCGCCTACAATCGGGGCCCGGGAGGGAGTATTGGCGTTGGTTATGAAATCAACAAGTCATTGTCGGTCCAACTGGACGCGGAAAGTTTTTACTTCTCTGGGACCAATTATTCGGGTTCCATCTCCGATATCGCGGTTCTCGTTCTGCCCTCTGTCCGTTACAGTTTCAATGGACCGGGATTCCGGCCCTATCTATCGGTTGGTGTCGGAGGCGACCTGGAGATCCTATCCTCGGCTCCCGGCAGTACGACCATCCAGAACCTGGATGCGGTCATAGGGGCAGGAGTGGAGGTCCCAGTTGCGGATAGGATCTATGTTTTAATCGAGGGAAGATACAATCTTATATTCTTTTCAAACGTTACTGGGCAGGACGTTCCGATATTGGCGGGGGTTCGCTTCGGGTTGTGATGGGTTGGGCCGATGAAGCGGGTTTTTGGATTTTTTAGTGGTTTTAAGAGACCGTGGTAAACTTTTAATGTCCGTTTAAATTCGAGCCGCCTTTAATGATCCGGGGAGAGTCATTGGGCCGAGAGGCGTTTTTATGAGATCTCGCTCTTTTGGAACGCTCAACCTGGTTTTATCCTTCGCTTCGCTGATTCCGGTCCTTGCCATCGTGACTTCTTGTGGTTCAGGGAACCAAAACCCCGCCTCGCCTGTGGCGGTGTTCGCGCCCACCAACTCCCCGACCATCACCCTGACGCCCACGATCACCTTTACCCCGACGATCACTTATACACCCACCAAAACCTGCACACCAACCATTACCAGTACTCCCACCAATACGGAAACACCGACAGCCACCTTTACCCCGACCAATACCCGCACGAATACCAGCACCAGCACATGCACCTCGACATCTACGGCCACGAACACCTTGACCGCGACGATAACCCCGGTGGGCACCTGTACCTCGGCCGCGGTGAATATCCCGGACCCCAACCTTTTAGCGGCCGTTCAAAGCGTGTTGATCACAAACCATATCATCGCGAGCGTAGCGGACACCATCACTTCTTGCGACATGGCTACCATCACTAGTTTGACCGCCAACAGCGTTAACATAACTAGCTTGGAAGGCCTGGAATATTGCACCGCCTTGACCACGCTGGAACTGGAATCGAACGATATTACCGACCTCACCCCCCTCAGCAATCTCACCGGGTTAACCTCCTTGGATCTTTATAAAAACCAGATCAGCTATCTCGAGCCCCTATCCGGGCTGACGCAATTGAACTATCTGGAACTGGATAACAACCAGATCAGCGATATCACGGCCCTGACCGGGATGACCCAAATGCAATGGCTGGAGATCGATAACAACCAAATCAACAATATTTCGCCTTTGTCAGGCATGACCCAACTGAACCTTTTATCCCTAGCTTCCAACCAGATCAGCGATGTCTCATTTCTGGCCGGGTTGACGCATTTGAGCGATTTGGACCTCAACGGAAACAATATTTCCACCATCACAGCCCTGGCCGGTTTGACGAAATTAACCGATCTAGGTCTAAACCACAACCCGATCAGTGATATCACTCCCTTAACGAACATGACATTACTGACCGAACTTTCCCTTAACAACGACCAGATCACCTCCATCGCGGCCCTGTCCGGGATGACGCTCATGAGTCGTTTATATCTTAGTGATAATCAGATAAGCGACTTCTCCATCCTTTCGGGGATGACGCAGATGACCATGCTTTGGCTTGATTCTACCAAGATCAGTGACCTCACGCCCTTGACCAACATGACGCAAATGCAAATATTGATACTGGACAACAACCAGATCAGCGACATCACACCCCTGTCCGGGATGACGCAATTGAATACCCTTTTTCTTTATGAAAACCAGATCAGCAATATCGCTCCCCTGTCCGGGATGACCCTGTTGACCGACCTGGATCTCTATGACAACCAGATCAGTAACCTCGCTCCCTTGTCCGGATTGACGGCATTGACCTATCTTGATCTCGCTACCAACCAGATCGTTGATCTCACGCCCTTGACCGGCTTGACGAATCTGACCGACCTGGGCCTGGAATACAACCTGATCCAGGATTTGGCGGCTCTTGTCAGCAACACGGGGCTTGGAACCAATCACGCGACTATCTCTGTTAAAACCGGCAATCCACTTGGGAATAGCAATGTGCCGACCGAGGAAGCGACGCTTACGGGCGATGGATGCACCGTGAATTGATGTTCAAACCAAAGAACGGATGGCACGTAAACCCATCCCGGGAGATGAAAACATGAAAAAGATACTGTTGGGGGTGCTAACGCTGATGGTTATGTCTTTAGGCCCGATGGCTTTGGCTCAAACGACCAATGGAATAGTTAAACCCCAGATGCTCCAGGATTACGAAAAAGACCATGCCATGGGCCGCCATACCAAGAAAACCAGGGGTGGCCGCAAGATCGCCGGAACGGCCAATAGAGGTGCGAAGCAGGTTTCGCCCTCACCTAAAAAAAGAAAATTACCCGTTCAAAAACTGAGTGTCATAAATTATCTTCTGACCAGGACACGAGTTTTTGTTATGAAAGAAACCCTTCGATCTCACTCAATTCATCCGATTTAAGACGGAATTCAAGCGCTGGGGCTAGTTCCTCCACCTGCTTGGCGTCGCGAACACCCACAATAGCTCCAGTCACCTCACTTTTCCTTAAGACCCAGGCCAAAGCCGCCACGCCCGCCTGATGATTGTGATGCTTGGCGATCTTTGCGAAGGCTTCCTGAAGGGCCAGGTTATTTGTCAATTTCGGCTCTTGGAAGTTTGAGTCCCGGCCCCGCCAATCACCTTCTGGCAGGTTCTTGATCCTTTCCTTCGTCATTCGTCCGCTTAAAAGGCCCGCCTGCATGGGTGAATAAACGATGACGCCGATATTCTCCTTGGCGCAATAAGGAAGGATGTCCTTCTCGATATCCCGGCGGATGGCCGAGTAAGGCGGTTGGAGGGAAACGATGGGGGCGATGGCTTTGGCGCGGTCCATTTGGGAAGGACTGAAATTGGATACCCCTAACCATCGAACCTTGCCCGCTTTCTGGAGTTTGGCCATTTCAGCCCAGCCTTCCTCGATATCCCGGTCAGGATTGGGCCAATGGATCTGCCACAAATCCAGGGCCTCCACGCCAAGGCGCCGAAGGCTGTCCTCACATTCCTTTTGGATGGACTCCTTCTTGAGGCTATTGCGGATGATCCTGGCCTCACCCCAAACCAGCGAATTCTTAGTAAAGATATAGGGTTTCTTGGAAAGACCCTTCAAGGCTTTACCTACAACTTCTTCCGAATGTCCCTTTCCATAGGCTGGGGCCGTGTCGACCCAATTGATGCCCAGGTCAATGGCCTTGTGGATGGCGGCGATGGAATCATGGTCATTCTGTGGACCCCAATTGTAATTACCATCGGGCCCGCCGATGGCCCAAGTGCCGATGCCAATGGACGTGATGTTCAGATCGGAAGTGCCGAGTTTGCGGGTTTGCATGAAGGACTCCTGAAAAAAGTTGTCATGAACAGCGGTTATATTGGGGGATAGTGGCAGGTCTAAACAACACAATAATCATGAAAGGGTTTTCAATATTTTCGATGAAAGGTTAAACCCTGTTTTTATCGACCAACGTTCAATAACGAACTAAAAGTATCTTTCCTTCTTTGAGAACGTTCCCACCCGAGAGGATCAAGTAATAATAAATCCCATCCGAGCAGGGCGAGCCGTAGAGGTTCACCCCTGCCCAAAGGGCTAGACCGTCATATTCCGTGACGTGGCAGACCTTTTCGCCTGAAACAGTGTAGAAGTCGACAGTAGCGCCAGGGGGCAGGCAGGAGACCTTCAGAACTTCCCCAACAGCTCGCGGCGGGTCGAAGGGATTCGGCCATACCTCGATGGGGCAGGTATTCCAGGTCGCGGCGATCAAGACCGTTTGGGTGATCGTACAAGTTTCCGTTGGGGTCTGGGTGGCGGTTAATGAGATCAATGCCGTCGGGGTGGAAGAGTTAGTCGTATTTGGGGTGAGGGTAGTGGTCATGGAGCTTGTCGGGGTACTCGACATTGTGGGTGTTGGGGACCGAGAAGGGGTGGATGTCCAGGTTGGAGTGCGGGTTTTTGTGGCGGTATTCGTTAGGGGTAATGTGGGTGAACTTGTTGGAGTGAACGTATTCGAAGAGGTTGAGGTGGACGACTGGGAGTTCGTCGGGGTTGGTGAAACGGTGGATGTTAAAGTGGGCGTCGTGGTGGGAGTGACGGTAGGAGTTGGGCTGGCAGTCCCAGTCGGAGTTAATGTTGGGCTAGGGGTCTGGGAGATTGTCATCGTCGCGCTACTGGACGATGCGGTCGTGGGAGTGGGTGTGATGGTCATGGAGTTGGTCGAACTATTGGTTGCGGAGGGTGTTGGGGTCATGGAGGGGGTTGAGGTTGAACTGGCAGTCCATGTCATGGTTGAGGTGGGGGTATTGGTCGCGGTTGGGGAGGGAGTAAGAGTCCTGGTATTGCTCGAGGTTGGCGTAAAAGTGAGGGTTGGAGTGGCGGAATTGGTCGGCGTAGGGGTGGGGGTGAGAGTGTAACAGGGAGCGCCTGGAGTATTGGTGGGGACAGGGGTATTACTGGTGAAGGAGACTCCGCCGGGGTAGCCGTAGGCGTCCGCGGAACCGAAACCATAAGCTATCACACCAAAGGGGACGGGACCGGTCGAATACTGGGCCCCTGGGGAAAAAGAAAGCTGGATGCCGGAATATCCGCTAGATCCGATGGCGGTCCAATCGGCGGAGGGAAAATTCGTGCCGTCGATAGTGATGGAAGCCACGGCGGTGGTGGGGGCTACGATGTTCTCATAATTGCCCGTAAAATTTAGGGACTCATTGGCCACCAGGTAGTCGCTGGCGAACTCGTTCAATGGCGGGATGGAGATCATGGTGGGATCGGCGTTGGCGTCGCTGTCCCAGGTTTGTCCATTGGCGTACTGGACCACATAGATCGGGTTATTGGCGGTGATATAGAGGGGCACGTTGGAAATGGTTTCGTAGAACTTGCCCTGGTTCAGTATGCTTACCAGGGAACCATTCATGGTCACTCCGGTATCGTTGGCCGAGGCCAAGACTCGGAAAGTATCCCCGTTCGACCGGGAGTAAAGGGGCATAGTGACAAAACGCGTGCCCCACCATTGCAGGGGCCAGAACTCCTCCACCAGGAAATTACAAGAAGGGGTATAGAGAGGGACATAATCGCAGAGGTGTCCGCCTATGACCGCCACTGGGTTATCTGAAATCACCAGGGTGCCAGTGAGGTCGTCATCGATCATGTTGTCTTGAAGCTGATAGACCTGGCCCTGGTCCAACGACACCCCATAGGTAATGTTGGCTGGATGGCTTCCCACGGCTATGCGGGGAGTGATGAGCAGATGGGTGCAATCCTGTGTGGCCACCACGTCGAATTCGCTTCCCAACTCGTTTTCCCCTTGGTAGGTCTGGTTGTAATAGGAGGATACGAGGTAGCTGGTCCCCAGAGCCTCCACCGGCAGGGCCAGGTACCCGTCGGAAGCCTGAGCGGTGTAATTGAAGCCGTAAAGAGAGATCTTGTCGGACGCAGTCACGTGAATGCCAATGGATTGGATCCCATCGGTCATTGTGTCTTGGAGGCTGGAGGGGACAAGAACGGTGGCTGCTCCGTTGGGAGCCAGGGACGCGGTGGTATTAAAGCCCGGGGCTTGTGCGGTGACAGAGGCTCCAGGTTCACTCGTGATGAATAATTGTAGATCGGTCGCGCTGATACCCTGTGGAAAGGTGACCCAAAACTCAGTGCCTTGGTTGGCGATCCCGGCAAAGGCACGATGAACCGTGAAAAGAGAAAATAGGGCCAGAACGGTCAGGGAGCGGGACGATAACATGGCATTCCTAACGGCAGAAAAGGGAGAAAGAGTAGGTTGCGCTTATTGAAAAAACTTATTACCTAAGGAGGAGTAGTTTCCCGATGGTCCGACCGTTGGAGGTGGTCACCAAAACATAATACAAACCGTTGGCCAGGGTTTTATTCCAGCGGTCGACCAGGTCCAAAGGAACATCTGTTCCCCAAGGTATGTTCTTAGCGGTAATTTCAGCTACTTTCCGGAAGCCAAGGGTGAAGAGCTGGACCTTGACATTCGAGGAACCGTAATAGTAAGGCGGTCGGACCATAACTGGTTTGGTTCCATCCGCGGGGTTGGGATAGATCACTGGGACCGATTGTGGCACCGGGGTATCGCTGGACGTAAAGGTCGGGCTGAAGGTTGTGGTAAAGGTTGGGGAAAGGGTCGGACTGTTGGTTTGAGTGGCTGTAAAGGTCCAGGTAAATGTATGGGTCGCGGTTGGTGTAAATGTAGGAGACAAAGTCGGCGTGTAGGTGAAGGTATGGGTCGGAGTTGAAGTATAGGTGGGGCTGAGGGTTGAGGTCGATGTGAATGTCAGGGTGAAAGTGTTGGTAGGGGAATAGGTCGAAGTGGGGGAAAGGGTCAAGGTAGGGCTAAGGGTAGGGGTGGCCGTGCCGGTCGATGTGGCGGAAAGGGTCCAGGTGGCTGTCATTGTGGAGGACCGGGTCGGAGTGAGGGAAGATGTAGAGGTCGGTGTCCCTGTCCGCGTGAATGTAGACGTGGAAGTGGGAGTGGAAGTATCAACCGGGGTAGATGTGTAAGTCGCGGTAGAGGTGGACGTGGAGGACGGTGAGAAGGTCGGGGTGGAGGTCGACGTCCGACTATTCGTCGGGGTGAGGGTCAGGGTGGGGCTAAAGGTGATGGTTGGAGTGTCAGAGCTGGTCGGTGAGAACTGGAACGTAGGGGTGGATGTTCCGGTCGAGGTGAATGTATTGGTATTGGCTGGGGTTGGTGTGGAAGTGTTAGACGGGGTCGGTGTCAATGTCGAGGTTCTAGTCGAAGTGGGGGTCGAAGTGGGGGTGGTGGTGTTGGTCCGGCTGTTCGTAGAGGTTTGGGTAGGCGAGGATGTCGGAGTGGAGGTGAAGCTATTGGTCGATGTGAATTGCAAAGTGGATGTGGGTGTTACGGTCATTGTGTAGGTGCTGGTATTTCCCAGGGTAGAGGTGGATGTGCTTGTGGAAGTCGGCGTGTGCGTCATGGTGTTGGTCGAAGTGGCGGTTGAGGAAGGTGATGAAGTCGACGTAGCGGTATTAGTGGGAGTTGGTGTGAGAGGAACAGTGAAAGTAGGGGTCGGGGTAGGAGTGCCAGTTTTTGTGTAGGTTGACGTGGCGGTATTGGTGGGACTGTTGGTGCGAGTAGATGTAAAGGTGGGAGTGGGGGTCGGGGTAAAAGTGGAGGTGGAAGGGACAGCCGAAGGAGTAGGTGTAATAGGATAGGGTGAGCCAGATAAGCAGACATTGTCGATCCACCAGGCGACTGTGGTGGGGCCGTCTTGAGTTTCCCATTGGAACGAAAGCACATCAGAAAAGGCCGTAGGCTGGGTGATCAGAGTTCCGCTGCTGTTTTTGGGACCGTTGATGGGACTGGATCCGCCTCCCTCGCCCCAATCCTGCCACTCGAAAGCGGAAAGGGGACGGGTGATATAGGTCCAGACATTAGGTTGGGTCACTACGAAATTGAACCCATACTGGTTTCCGTTCCCGCCACCGGGATAAACCGTTCCATTCCAGGTAACCGGTTGCTGATTGATCTGAGGGTTGCTAGCTTGCAACCGAAGGGTAACAGGGGCGACCGTGGTCTTGATATAGAAGGAAACGTTCGTGACCCAGCTTAAGTCGGTGTAGCCGGGAGGGAACTCCGTCGCCAGGCCGAAGCCCGAGTAGGTGGCCGGCGTGGAAGTGCCATTCAAGTCATAGCTGCCGGAGACGTATGCCGAATAGGACCCGGGAGAGACGCTGGTGGTGTTATCCAAAATAGCCGGGCAAGCGGACTGAGTATCGGGACACATGACGGTGGAATGGGTCGGGGTCAGGGGATTGCCGTTACCATCGGTGGTCCAGCGGAAGGTGAACCATTTTCCGTTGAGGGCGTTGACCGCGTAGGGAGTGGTCTTGGAACCATTCTCTAGATCGGAAAGCATGAAGCAGTTACCTTGAGTGGGAACGGGGGTGGGGGTATAGGTGGGGCCGCCCAAGGCTGGAGCGCAGCTCGTATTGGCCGTTGCCAGCCAATTCATGACCTGTGTGCCGTGGTAAGAGGTGGGTGCAAAACCTGTCCAGCTGGTGAGCAAGGGGGGATCATCAGGAGCGACATCCATGGACCAGGCGGTAGCGCTGTAAACATAACTGCGTTGGTTCGAACCATTGGCCCAAGGAATGAACACATTATCGAATGTTCCTCCATCGCTCATGGAGCCGGAACTTGGTCCTGGTCCGAATTCCCCTATCATGAAGGCGTAATTGTTGGCGAAATTCGTGATGTAAGCGTCCCAGGAGGCGGTGCTTTCCCCCTTGCTGGCATAAATGTGTCCATCGTACAAGACGCCGTTCCCTGTATCAGTGAGGGCGCTCCCGGGCAATAAACCTGTGAAATCATAAGCCCACTGGAGTCCCCCTACGATGCAAATGTTATTGGCACCCGTTGCCCTGACTGAGGTTAATAGGTTTTGAAAACCAGGTGTGTATCCGAAATTTCCACTTCCTCCGGTCTTCCAAACCCCGGCAGAGACATCGTGAGGTTCGTTATAGAGGTCGAAAAGTACGGCTGGGTTGTTCTTATAACGATTGGCCACATCGCTCCAAAAAGTGGTGGAATTCGAATCGGGCATATCGAGCACATTTCCATTGTTGTTGACTGCGGTGGCCGTACCCCAACCAGTACCATAAGGAGGAGTGGATGCGGCCGAAGCTGTGCCAGACCAATGAAGATCCAAGATGACATAGCAATTATTCGCTGAGCAAAGATTGACGACCGAATCCACCAGCGTTCGGTAACTATACGGAAAGAAAAACCAACGGTCTTGGTCCAAAGGCAGACGGATATAGTTGCATTTCCAATTGGAGATGCAATAGGCGGCCGTGGCCGTTACCCCGCCCACCGCGGCGTTGTCGACTCCATGCTCCAGTCCGGAGACATTAACGCCTCTTAAACGGACCGTACAGCTGGTGCTAGCATTGACGATCTGGTTTCCGGAAATTTTAAGCATGGGAGGGTCGGCTAGCGCCAAGTAGGGCGTGGTTAGGAAAAATAAACAAGCCACGGAGAGACAAAGAAGGATTGTTCTAATTGTAGAAAGAATATAAAAAAATCGATCAAAGAATCGTTTTTCAGAACCGAGATAGTTTTTAGATATGGAAATTCCCACGTTTTTTTCCTCAGTGTATTGAGCCCTCCCTCCAGTACTTCAATACTGGAGAAGTCAGTAAGATTTTACCGCGGATGTTTAAAGAGCAGGCCGAGTTCAATGAATTTGTGAAAAAAACTTTAACGAACAACTTGAGGCATTAAAAAAATATTTTTGGTTTAATTTTAGTTTAACGCATCCACTTTCACGGATGAACAAGACCAAAAAAAGACGATGGTTTAAACCGATCGGTAGAACATGTCTTAAGCAATAAAAATAGAGCGGAGGTTTTATACCGTTTCTTTAGGAAAAAAGGGCAGATGACCTACTGGGGAGGAATTATTTGTGTGATTATTATTTGGCCGGACGTTTCCGGCGCCAGACTTCCATCACAAAGTAAGGGCCGGGTTCGCAGCCCCGTCGTTCGAATTTCTGGGCGAGTTCGATGGCTTGGTCCCGATCGTCCAATAAACAATGACGATTCGCTTTACATAGTCCCAGTTTGACGTTGCAAAGGAGAGGGGAACAACGGTACTCGCTTCGGTCGGAACGGCTCTGTATGTCATAACCCAGGTTCTCAAAATCCGTGTTTAAGGGCGCGACGGGAAGGTTCGGGATCACGGCAGGTTCGGTGTCTCCTGGACGAATGGCTAAAGGGATCATTTTATAGGCGTATAAATCGAAATGTTTTTTCTCGGAATCTTGTACCAGACCCCAAGCGGTACTTTCGTCATTGAACAGGAACATGTCATTATGCTTCCAATGGTTGACCCAACCCTCGATCTCATTGGTCAGACAGCCGGGAACGCAACAAATCTCATCCACGCCCGCCGCAGGGCTGGTTGGTTCGCTTTTGGATTTTTGTGGAAAATAACCGACTAGGACGGAGTTCAAGGGAGCCTCCTGAAACTGGATGATGAACCGGGGCTCCCCAATCCCGATAATGCAAAACTATAACCCGAGATGCTTGTTCTCTTCATGACGCAGGGCATAAAAAGAAAATTTGATGTGAGAACGAATTTGCTAAGAATATTTTAGTGGAAGAAAATATTTTTTGATCAAATTTCAAAAAACGGATTGGTTCTATAGGTGGGATTAATATAATGAGCGCAAGAATGAATGGTTAAACGCGTGTACGTTCTGTTCAATGGCGAATCCAGGATCCTTTGATTTCCTAAGAAGGAAGGTTCCATGTCGACTCTCTTTCCAGCTATCGATCCCATCCCGCTTCCAGCACCAGTATGGCTTTTCAAGGTCCTCCACAATCTGACTTTGGCCCTTCACTTCTCCTTCCTGAGCTTATTGATCGGCGGATTGGTCTTGGCGATGATCTGGAATTTCTTCGGGCATCTGTTTAATAATAAAACGGCGATATTCGCCTCGGGCGTAGTGGTGAACCGTTTGCCGATCGTGACGACCTATGTGATCAACCTGGGCATTCCACCCCTGCTTTTTGTTCAAGTGCTTTATGGAAGAGCCATCTATACAAGCACCATTCTGATCGGCGCCTATTGGATCAGCGTGGTCTTCGCGGTCATGGCAGCATACTTTGTACTGTACCGAATGGCCACCTTGTCCGAAAAAAGCAAAGCCTGGTGGGGATGGGGGATCATCGCCTTGGCCCTTTTGGGCCATGTTGGCCATGTGTATTCCACCGCCTCTACCTTGATGCTTCGTCCGGAAGTCTGGCCAGCCATGTACGACGCCACGGTTTCGGGCACCCATTGGCCTCCCGCGGATCCGACGCTTTGGCCCCGTTTCGCCATGGTCATCGTCGGGGCACTGGCTTTCGGATCGCTTGGATCTTCCTTCTATACTTCCAAAGCCTCCTTGAACGAGGAAGTGAAGTCCTTCATCCGATTTTGGGCCGGCTTGATGGGCTCCCTCGCTTTATTGGGATTGGGCGCTGTGGGTTGTTGGGCTTTCCAAACCCAGCCGGAATTCGTCCAACAGGGTCTCCAAGCCTCGGGCCTTGGACACGCGTTGCTTTATATCTGGCCCGTATGTGTTTCCCTCAGCCTGGTGGCCGCGTTGAGTTTGATGGTATTCCCGAAGAGCTGGTCCTGGTCTAGGATCCTGCTCATCTTTTTGCCAGCCTTTCTGGCCATCGCTAGTTTCGAGATATTGCGTGACCTAGTTCGGGACATCGCCCTGGTCCGGGCTGGCTTCGATGTTTGGGCCAGCCCCGTGAACACCAACTGGTTGGTGGTCGGCCTCTTCCTTCTCCTTTTTGTCGTCGGTCTTGGTTTTTTGACCTGGGTTTTACTCGTAATGCGCCGCGCTAAACCCTCGGAGGAACGGTATGTCTGAGCCAGAAGAAAAAAATAACCTGAATGAAACTGGGCCGGATGGATTGACGGGACCCATGGACCGTCGAACCTTTCTGAAGGTCACTATCGGGACCTTGGGGGCTGTTTACGCAGGGGCGGTAGGTTATCCCATCTACCGTTATTTGGCTTCGCCCGTGGAAGAATCGGACCTGGCCGGCGCGGTAACCAAGGTCACCCTTGATAACGCTCTTGACCTTCCCAAGAACGCGGCCCTGATGTTCAAATTCGGTTCAAGTCCCGCTATGTTGATCCATCATGATGACGATAGTTGGACCGCTTTGAGCGCGGTTTGCACCCATTTGGGCTGTACCCCGTCCTATCTGCCTGATCGAAAGGTCATTTATTGTCCCTGCCATGGAGGCGTTTATGACGCCAATACTGGGGCGAATATTTCCGGTCCGCCGCCTAAGCCGCTGACCGAATTCAAAGTGAGCAAGGACAATGGCAAAATCACAATCAGCCGCACCTAAAAAGACAGCCTCGAACCAAGTCAACAGCCCCTTTTATAGGTGGTTGGATGAGCGGTTAGGCTTGACCGACCTCAAAAGTCTGGCGGCTTCCAAAACCGTTCCGGACCATCGTCTTTCCTTTTGGTACTACTGGGGAGGCATCACCCTATTCCTCTTTATCGTTATGTGCTTTTCCGGTGTTTTGCTGCTTATCTATTATCGGCCGGGTGATGAAGCCTATGACTCAGTTCGGAAGATCACCTATGACATTAAATTCGGCTGGTTGATACGCTCGACCCATTCTTGGGCGGCTAATTTGATGATCGTATCTGCGTTTGTCCACATGTTCTCGGCCTACTTTATGAAGGCTTTTCGCAAACCCCGGGAATTCACTTGGTGGAGCGGTCTGGGACTTTTAGTGCTGGCGATGATCTTTGGTTTTAGCGGATATCTTTTACCCATGGATGTACTGTCCTTTTTCGCAACCAAAGTTGGATTGAGTATCCCCGCTTTCATTCCCGTGGTCGGACAATGGGTCGCTAACCTGGTACGCGGCGGGGTGGAGATCAGTTCTTACACCGTTTCCCGTTTCTTTGCCTTGCATGTAGTCGTATTGCCGGCCATCTTCGTACCCACCCTTCTTTTCCATTTGGCGATGGTGCAGAAACATGGGATGTCCCTTCCTGAATCGGAGGAGACCAAGCCGGAGGCTGAAAGGAAAACCATTCCTTTTTTTCCTAATTTTGCATTGAGGGACCTGGGAATGTGGCTGGTGACGCTGAATGTCCTCGGGTTTTTAGCGGCCGTTTATCCCTGGGGGTTGGGCGAACAGGCGGATGCCTTAAAACCAGCTCCTATGGACATCCATCCAGAATGGTATTTCATGAGCTCATTCCAAGTACTGAAAATTTTTGGCCAATGGTTCGCCGGAGGTTTTGGGGAGTTCCTGGGTTTGTCGTTCTTTACCTTAGGCTTGGTGATGTGGGCATTGGTCCCTCTTTATGACAACAACCGGGAAAATGGTATTAAGGCCCGTCGAGCTACTTACTTCGGTTTATTGGCGTTACTGATCCTGGTCGTGACCACACTGTGGGGTTACGCCGGCTTAATCAAATAGCGAGGAAAGTCCCATGAATTATCCTGTTTGGTACGTGCCCCTGATCGGATCGGGTTGGGTTATTGGCATCATCGCGATCATCCACGTGTATATCTCCCATTTCGCCATCGGTGGAGGGCTTTTTTTGGCCATGACCGAGCACAAGGCCTTGAAAGAGGGTCGAAAGGATTGGCTCGTCAAGCTGAAGGGGTATTCAAAGTTCTTTTTGATCCTCACCGGTGTAGTGGGGGCGATGACCGGTGTCGCTATTTGGTTCGCCATTGGATTGGCAAGTCCCGAGGGAACCAGCACATTGATCCATAATTTCGTTTTCGGATGGGCCATGGAATGGGTGGTTTTCATCGTCGAACTCACCCTGGCCGCGGCCTATTACTACACCTGGGATCGGATCCCTGAGAAACTCCATCTGAAGATCGCTTATCTTTACGCCGGCACTTCTTATGTCACATTGGTCATCATCAACGGTATCCTGACATTCATGTTAACCCCGGGCGCGGGCTGGCTTTCGGTGGCCGGAACCGGCAACGAAGCGTCGAAATTCTTCGATGCGTTTTTTAACCCAACCTATTGGCCCAGTCTGATGTTGCGGACATTGGTTTGTATGTCATTGGCTGGTATTTACGCTTTGGTTTTCTTCAGCCGTTTGGATGGTCATCGGGAAGGGGAGACTAAGGTCACCATGATCCGATGGGCGGCCAAATGGGTTATCCCTGCTTATATACTGATGCCTTTCTTCTTTGCTTGGTATCTTTGGATGGTGCCTGCGGCCCAACGGGAATTATTGAGTTTTGGGATATCCACTATCGGGGCGGGCGCTTTTACCCAGGTGACCCGAATGGCCTTAGTGACCCTTTTGACTACCGCCACGGTTGCCGGGGTGGTTTACTTTTTGGCTTTCCTCAGCCCCAAGTCGTTCAATCTGGGTTACGCTTTGGCGATTTTTTTCCTGGGTTTCATGGCCATGGGTTCCACCGAAAGTGCCAGGGAGATGCTGCGCAAACCCTATGTCATCGGTAATTTCATGTATTCCAACGGCATCCGAAAATATCAGTTGGAAGGTTTCAATGAAAACGGGTTCATGACAAATAGCCTTTGGGTGGCGCCTGGAGTCAACGGTGGGCCAGCGGATCCGTTGAAGATGGGCCAAAGGTTTTTTCTGGGACAATGTTTGCCCTGTCATACCCTGAGCGGTTACCGGGGAATGACCCGCCTATTAAGAGGACGGGACGAGAAATCAATCGGGAATATCCTTCAAATGCTCCATGAGGCGAAAGAAACCTCTCCCTACCGTAAATACATGCCGCCTTTGTCAGGAACGCCGGAGGAGATCCGGGATTTACAGGCCTATCTGGCCCATTTGGTCGCTGACCCTCCTGTGGAAACTTCGGCTACTACGAAGTCCACTCCATAAATTTTCAGAATAATAATTCCATTTATTTCCCCATTGGGGTGGGGGAAGATAGATTCATCCCTGTGTTTGCTCCCTCATCAATTCGATAAAAAGGTCAAAAGACCAGTGCACTCACATAAGGCTTGTCCGCGATGTGATATCTCTTTAACCGGAGCGGAAATTAGTTGCCCCCAGTGTCGGTTTGTCTTGGGGGGGACCAAATTGGCCAGTGCGGTAGGTGATAAACCGGTTTGTCCCATATGCAAATTACCGATCTATGATGCGGCAATCTCTGGACTAGCGGTGGCGCATTGTGCCGAGTGCAAAGGAATGGGGATCAAACGGGAAATTATGATGAAGATACAAGCTTTTGGGCCCAAGGAGATCATGATTGGTCTGGAGGAACGGGGATATAAAAGACCGCAGTTTTTTGAGCCTCGGCAAAAACCACCTTTTTTGATCTGCCCATTTTGCAAAAAACGCATGAAAGAGAATGTGTTGGCGAAGGTGAGCGTGGATCTTTGCGAGGCCTGCGGGGCCCTATGGTTGGATGGACCTAAGACTGAACTTTTAAATGAAATCCTTGGGCCTTATAAGTGGAGGATGTCGAAGGATAAGAAATAAATAAAAAACCCAAAAACTTGGAAAGATTTATTTTCTTTTTCCAGTCTTGATAAAAGGTCCAACTTGGTTTCGACCACCGTTCTTGGCCTCGTACAAGCTCCGGTCCGCTAATTTGATCAGATCTTCCGCTTTGTCGGCGCTGTCGGGAAAACAGGCGACCCCGATGCTCAAGGTGACAGGATGGGAGACCGCGGATATTTTCTCGACCGGGATCTCTTTTTTGAGGAACTTTTGCTGAAGTCTTTGGGCCACACCGCGGGCCTCGGAGGCGGGAGTTTCAGGCAAAATGACACCGAATTCGTCGCCACCCAATCGAGCCACCACGTCGATCGAGCGTAATTCGTTGCGCAAGAACTGGGCGATGTATTTGAGCAGTTCGTCCCCAGCCGGATGCCCAAAACGGTCATTCACTTCCTTGAAATGATCAAGATCCAGGTAAAGAAGACCGCAGGGATGCTTGTAGCGACGGGACCGTGCCAGCTCATCCTCGATGAATTTTTCAAAGTATCGGCGGTTATATAACCGGGTCAGCTCGTCGGTCATCGAGAGTTGGCGTACTTGCTCATGGAGGCGAATGGTCTCGATGGCCATACCGGCTTGGGTGGCGAAGTTGGCCAGTGAAGTGATATCGTCGCGTTTCAACCGGCGTTGGGAAAAGAGATTATCCACCGCCAGCACGCCGATGTTGCGTTTGGGACCCACCGAAATAGGTACGTTGGCGTTGCAAGTCACACCTTGGTCCACTTTGCCAGCCACATCGGGAAATTTTTCCAGGATATTGCTAGTGTAGAAGAACTTTCGGTAACCGAAGACCAGGTCGGAAAAGATGCTGAACCCTTTTTTATCCAGAATGGGGTCCTCATAATCGTGCCCGACTTCAAAACGACCATGGGCATCCACGCCGATAGCCCGTCCAATTGTACGGCCATCGGGTGAGACCAGGAAGATTCCGGCTCGGTCATAACCCAACCCTTTACAGACGCAGGTGACGGTTAGTTTCAATAAATCCACATAGGAAAGCTCGGCCCTCATGCCTTCGATGATTCGGTGGAACATTTCCAACTCTTGTCGAAGGATCAGTCTTTCCAGGTTTTTCTTGGCTGGTAACGATTTATTTTTCTTAGGGGCGGATATTTTACGTTTCTTCAAGGACGGCCTCTTCATAGTTGGTTTTGATAGGAAACACGCATATTTTACATGTCCGGCCTTGGACGTCATGAGTTATTTAAGGTTGGGTTGGTTATCTTTCATTGACCTCTGGTTAATTCAGGAACTTAGCCCCTATGATGGCTTTCACCTTGATGGGGATCGGTCATTGTTGGTTGGCCTTACTAATTATAAAATGAACAAGTCATTGGGCTGGTTAGGTTAAAATAATAAAGGATCGATGTTCTGACGTGGTTTACCGTTTTAATCAGAAGCCGCATTGAAAGGTATTACGGATGGATGAGTACAGGGAAAATCTTTTGACCGCTATTGAGCACCGCGGAAACTGCGGGGCAATCTATCGCCAAACCCAGCCGGTGCGACTCTCAATGGATGGTCAGGTCGTTTGGCAGGGCAAGGTGGAAGTGTTCGAATTGAAGGATCATCCACAAGCCAAACAGGCTTTTGGATGGGGTTTTCAAAACAGCCAAAATAAAACCGAATATATCACCGTGATCGGGATTCCCCCCTTGGACACACCCCTTTCCGCAGTAAAAGCTTTTGTCGCAAGCCGGGAAAAATGGGATAAGCCTTGAATGGTGTACGGAGATCCCGATGGGATGTTCTTTATCGGAAGGGATCCACGTGGGCTGAGTCCAGCATAACTTTGAACCCACCCCGCAAAATGTAAACCTGCGTCAAACCTTGCCAAACCACCAGATGATCCAATCCTTCCGCGTAAAAAAACCAGGTTTTATCCACAGGAATGTCGATCCCTGCGCCAAGATTCATTCCAAATAAAATATCGTAACTGGCGCTGTAGAAAGGAGTATTCGGGGGTAAGGGATATTCATCGACCATCAAGTCCATTCCCAACCCAACCAATAAGTACGGGTCAGTATTAAAACGTTCATGGATGAAGTCCCACTTGTCATTGAGATACAAACGAGTATTGACCGACAGGGCGATATCGACCGTAGGCTGAAGCGGGACCAAAGAAACCGGCTGGGAGGGAGTGGGTAATGAAAGGGTGATGGGTGCTTGGACGGTACTTTGCATGGTGAGCAAGTCCAGTCCCCAGAGACCGTCTATCTGGTTTGTTATGCCTATACCCATTCCCAGACCGCCTTCCAAACCGGGGCTATTGGCTGGAATGAACCCAGTCGAAATATCCTGTCCGCCGTGGAACATCAGACTAAAGTTGGGGATTTCCTGGCAATGGCCCGTGGTTCGGAAACAAGAAACAATAAATGCGGTGAGTATGAGTTTTAGAAACAGATTGAGTTTGGGAGCCATTAAGAAATTATCGGGTAAAACCAGCCTGGTTGGAAGCTTTGAATAGCCTCGGAATTAAACAAATAACTTTGCGGCTGCTTCTCCTGAGAGTGGGTTTTCTTTTTGAGCTTCCGGATGATGTGAATTTTCCGCAACCAAGGTTTCGCAAATATCCAATAATCGCATATTAATCGTAGGCCAATCATAGGTTTGGGCAGTCTGAAGGGCACCTTGGCTTAGACTTTTCCGAAGGGGTTCATTTTCCAGCAATGGCAGGATCTTTTGGGCGAAATCCTTGGGGTCGGTTGGTTTGGCTAAATAGCCATTGATCCCGTCCTGGACCAGATCCGCTGAACCGCCTTTGTTGACGGCCACCACCGGAAGCCCGGATGCGAAGGCCTCCAAAGTGACGTTCCCGAAGGTTTCGGTTGTGGAAGGGAACACGAATATATCGGAGGAGGCATATAGTTCCGCCAGTTCTTGACCTTGGATGAAACCGAAGAAATGGTCATTGGGCAGCTGCTTTTCCATGACTGCCCTATAGGGACCGTCCCCAGCGAAGGCCAGATGGAATTGGTAACCTTGCGATCGAAGATCAAGGGCGGCATCTGCCAGATCCTGAAGGTTCTTTTCGGACACCATCCTCCCAACGAATAGTAGGAGAAGCTGTGATCCGATCCCCAGTTTTTTTCGGAGGTCCTCACTTCGGAATGCGGGTGAGAATTTCTTTCCATCGATCCCCCTAGGCCATAATCGAACATTGTTGAATCCCCTGGCCGTCAGTTCATTGGACGTTCCTTGTGTAGGGGCGAAGGTATAGAAACTACGGTTGTAACACCATTTCATCCATTTCCACCCGCCGTCGATGGCCCACTTGAAACCGTAATAGGGGAAATAATCGACGAAATGGGTGTGATAACTCGCGACGGTTGGCAGTTTTCGACGAAAAGCGTAATTCTGACCGTAGAGGCATAAGGGAGTGGGTGCGGCAACGTGGATCAGGTCGGGTTGGAAACGGTCCAGAATGGGATCCAACTTGAAACGATTGGGAATGCCCATTCGGTAATAGCGGTACAAAGGAAAGGGGACGGAAGGCAGCTTGATGACCCTTTTCCGCCAGGGTTCCTCTTCCTTCGGTTTAGAGGGACTGAAGAAAAGACAGTCGATCTTTTTGTCGTTCAGGGTTTCGACAAGGCGGGTGTAGGTGCGGGCGACCCCGTCTGTCAATGGGGGAAGGCTTTCCGTGAAATAGGCTATCCGCAAAAAGGGCTCCGATATTCTTTCGTAAGCGGCATTGGGTTAAAACCTAACGGTAGGCCATCCATCCCAAATGAACAAAGGGTTACGGAACCGTTAAATTTCTCGAATTTGAGGCGATGTCATTGAACGTTAACAACTATTGCATTGGTTTGCACGAGCCGTTAATTTGAAGGCGGGAATCTACCATTCAAGGAGGATAGACCGATGGAACGAATGCCTTTGGGTCGTGAAGGATTGATGGTTTCCAGGATGGGATTAGGTTGTATGGGCATGTCCGATTTCTATTCGGGAAGGGAAGATCTGGAATCCATCGCCACCATCCATCGGGCCCTGGACCTAGGGATCGATTTTCTGGACACGGCAGATATGTATGGACCCTTTTTGAACGAGGAGTTGGTCGGCAAGGCCATCGCGGGAAAACGCGATCGATTCGTCATCGCCACCAAGTTCGGTAACCAAAGGACGCCGGATGGGAAATTTCTAGGGGTCAATGGCAAGCCCGAGTATGTGAGAAAATGTTGCGAGGATTCCCTCAGACGTCTGAAAATCGAACATATCGACCTCTATTACCAGCATCGCGTGGACGCCAATACCCCTATCGAGGATACGGTGGGAGCCATGGCTGAGCTGGTCAAGCAGGGGAAGGTCCGTTACCTGGGATTGTCCGAGGCGGCACCGGCCACGATCAGGAGGGCCCATAAAGTTCACCCTATATCAGCCCTTCAAACGGAATATTCGCTTTGGTCCCGGGACCCAGAAGGGGAAATACTCCAGACAACTCGGGAATTGGGCATCGGATTTGTTTCTTATAGCCCGTTGGGACGGGGTTTCCTGACCGGCGCCTTTAAGACCCTGGCGGACCTGCCTGAGGATGATTGGCGTCGCAAACACCCCCGTTTTCAGGGAGAAAATTTCCAGAAGAACCTGGAGTTGGCCAAGGTGGTCCAGCAAATGGCTGTCCAAAAGAAGGTAACTGCGGCCCAATTGGCCCTAGCCTGGGTATTATCGCAAGGCAAGGATATCGTGCCTATTCCCGGGACTAAGAAGCGATCACGTCTGGAGGAGAACGCTAAGGCGGTGGAAGTAGTCCTTTCCCAAACAGGTCTGGATGACTTGGATGAGGCATTCCCCAAAGGAGTCACTTCTGGAGCGAGATACGCGGATATGAGTACGGTCAACAGATAATAAAATCATTAGATATCAGTTGCGCCAGACACTGCGGTCCAAGTTGCGGTATTGGATAGCCTCAGCAATATAACCAGGTTGAATATCCTCTTGCCCATCCAAGTCAGCAATGGTTCTTGCGACTTTCAGGATACGGTCATAGGCCCGAGCGGAAAGACTGAATTTCTCCATGGCGCTTTTCAATAAGGCCTGGGAGGATTCATTTAAGGAACAATGTTTTCGCAGGTGTTGGGTCGACATCTGGGCGTTGCAATGGATCCCCTCATTCGTATAACGCATTTGCTGGATCTCCCGGGCTTTGCAGATACGATCCCGTATGGCACTGGACGGCTCGGTGGGTTCGTCATTGGACATATCCTTCCATTTCAGGGCCGGAACCTCAATGTGAAGGTCAATGCGGTCCAAAAGAGGCCCCGAAATCTTGCTCAGGTACTTGTGGATCTGATGCGGCGTACAGGTGCATTCCCGGGAAGGATCGGTGTAGTAGCCGCAGGGGCATGGATTCATGGCAGAAGCTAACATGAACTGAGCCGGGAAGGTCAAACTTGATTGGACGCGAGAAATCGTCACCTGGCCTTCTTCCAAGGGTTGGCGCAGGACCTCCAACACGTTCTTGTTGAATTCCGGGAATTCGTCCAAGAAAAGAACCCCGTTGTGCGATAGGCTGACCTCGCCAGGTTTGGGGATACTTCCTCCAGCCGATGAGACCAGCGTCAGAAATGGTGTGATGGGGGGATCGAAAGGCCCGGGTCGCCATCAGGGCTTTTCGGCGTCCTAGGGTGCCGGCAATGGAGTGGACTTTGGTGGATTGGATGGCTTCCTCCAAGGACAAGGGAGGGAGGATGGTGGGCAACCGTTTGGTGAGCATGGTTTTTCCCGAACCAGGCGGGCCCACCAGAAGGATGTTATGTCCCCCCGCGGCGCCGATTTCCAAAGCTCTCTTGGCGTTCTCCTGTCCCTTGACGTCAGAAAAATCGACCTTATAGGTCGAATGTTGTTTGAACTCTTCCTCGATATTGACCTGGATGGGGTTCATCGGTTTGGTACCGCTTAAAAAGTCGAAAGTTTCCTTCAGGTTCTTTACCGCGAAGACGGGTACTTCCTGGACCACTCCCGCTTCCTTGGCGTTTTCCGCAGGAACCAGCAGGCCTTTCACTTTGCAATCCCGGGCAGCCAACGCGATGGAAAGAGCTCCCCGGATGGGACGGATCTTGCCGTCCAGGGCCAATTCACCCACCAACCAATAGCCTTCCACGAGTTTTTGGGGTAAGCGGCCAGAAGCCACCAGGATCCCGACCGCCATGGGCAGATCGAAAGAGGGACCTTCTTTTTTAGTATCGGCAGGGGCTAGGTTGACGGTGATGCGTTGGATAGGAAAAGAAAACTGGGAATTGGTGATGGCGCTTTTGACACGGTCCTTGGATTCCTTGACCGCGGTGTCAGGCAACCCAACCGTTTGAAAAGTGGGAAGACCTGGGCAGATGTCCACTTCCACTTCGACCGGATAGGCGTCGATCCCCAATAAAGCGGCGCTTCGGATATTCGATAGCATATAGACCTCAACTGGGCAGAGTTGCGGCGGACTTATAGATATCAATTGCGATAAAAAGAATCAAGGAAATATCGACAAGTCGGGTTAAAGTGATTAAACCTGAAACCCTTGGACTTCAGGATCCTAAGCGATTACAAAGGCTTGAAAAAGCGTCTTGGGGTGGTTAAGATACGCCTCCCGTTGGTAATCCCAAGAAAACAAGGTGGTCTATGGCTCAGGATAACGAAACCGTCAAGGTAACCATTCACGAGAAGGATTTTGAGGTCGAGTTCATCGCCAAGAGTGGGAAAGTGTTTGCCAAGACCCATATCAATAACTTCGGCGAGATCATGGTCCCTGATTTTGGGGGAGGCAAGGATCGCGCCCTTCTTAATATCAAGGCAAGGATTGGAAACATCATGACCTCAATGCTTTCGGACGAGGCCCGTGTGGCGCGCCGGAAGCAATGGGAAGAAGAGCAGGAAGCCAAGAAACAACAGAGCCAAAACAACTGATCTTCCCCAGTAATGGGCAGATTAGCTGATTAAAATCGCTGGAAACAAAAAAGCCCCGGATAATATCCTGGGCTTTTTTTATGTACGGGATCGGAAGGTCATTCGATCCAAAAACTGATGACTTCCAGGTTCTTGTTGGCTTGGCGCAGCCTGTTGGACAAGACCTTGATGATGATATCCATCAGCTTCAAGGCGGTATGGGGTTTTTCCCGACGAAGTTTTTGATAGCCTTCCAGGGTGACCAACAGGACCTCACAGTCGCTGGTGGCCCTGACTGCGGCTGAACGGGGTAGCCCATCCAATAAAGCCATTTCACCGAAGAACTCGCCGGCGTTCAGCACTGCAATCGTATTTTCCTGGTTCTTGACTTTCTTGATGATCTTGACCGAGCCGGCTTTGAGAATGTACATGCTGTCGCCCTTGGAATCCTCGTCGAAGATCAGCTCATCCTTCTTGAAGACTTTTTCCTCGCCCACCGATCCCAAAGCGTCCAGGTCGTTACCATCGAAACTTTTAAAAGGGGAATATTTGGCCAGATAACTCACATCGGGCATGGTTCACTCCTTGGATAATTCAGATGACCGAACAATTGTAAGATGGTAATTCCAAGACGCAAGACAAAAAACGGGGGAAAGAGAACTTGCCTTTAAATCAATAGAAGCCCCGTTTGATACTAGATTTTTGTGGAGGGGGGGAGGTTCGATCGGCGGCGGTTTAGGGTTGGCCGTCGTGGGAGGAGGAACAACGGGTTGGGGAATCACTGGAGATGGAGACGTTTTGACCGGGACTGGTTGCGATGCGATCGAGTCCGTATCCTCCAACAATTCATCCGTGTTTGAATGGGGGAAACTGATGGCCTCGACCGCCTCTAAAACTTGGGATTGCTCTTCCACGCTCTGGGTATCCACCTGGGCTATGGCGGCAAGGACCTCTTGCTCATCCAACACATAACCATCAAGGGCGGAAGCCGGGGGAGGTTGGTCTGGAGTATAAATAGGAATGGCGGAAACGGTCTCTTCTTCGCCAGTGAAATGGACCGGAACAGCGGCTGGAGTAACGGGTATGGGTGCGTCTGCGGTTGTGGGGACTGTCGCTTTCGCTATGGGTGCTGCGGGAGCGGTCTCAGTTTGAACTTCCGGCGTAATAGGTGGCGCTAGAACAGGGGTTGATGAGGCCGTTTGGATCGGTGGTGTGGGAAGGGTTGCTTTGACCTCAGGAGCTGTGGATGGAGAGGTTTCTGGTTGTTTTACTTGAAGCGCAGGTTGAGGAGTAGGAGGTTCGGGAGTGGAAGGCATGATAGGAGCGGTTTTTACGGTGGGTGCCGCGGATACGGTTGGCACAACCGGTGCGACCACAGCGGGCGACGGCGCGGTTACTGGGGCAGGCTGAGGATTTTTCGCCGCTTTCGCTTTGGCTAGGACCTGTTTCAAATATTCTTTGGGGTCAGTCAGCTTGAAACCATCCACTTCGTGGGTCGTAGAGGGCGCGGCTGGCGACTCGGCCGGTTTGGCCTTCTCTGTCTTAGTTTCGTCGCTGACGGGAAGGGGAACGTCCTGTTTTTTCAGGTTCAACAGCTGTTCCACTTCCTCAGGGGTCGAATTCTTAAGTTTGGCAATACGTCCCTTGGCCTCTTCGACCATGGCGCCTGTCTCATGGATACGAACGAATTTTTCGTACTCGGCGATGGCCTTTTCCATGATCCCTTTATTCTCGTAAACCTGTCCAAGAATGAAATGGGCGTTCGTGTAGCTGGGTTCCAGTTTGATGGCGATGCGGTACTCGTTGATGGCTTGTTTATAGAGTTGGAGTTTGTCGAAGATGAGCCCCACGGTGTTATGGATCTTGGCGCTTTGGGGATTCAGCGTGATGACCTGGCTGAAGGTCTCCAGGGCTTTTTGAAGGTCCCCCTTGCGTTCAAGAGCGAACCCCAGTGCCATCCAAGCCGCCTCGAAACGGGGATCCAACCGGGTGGCTTCCTGGAAGGACTTAATGGCTTTATCCAACAATTCCTGTTTAGCGTAAATGTTGCCGATGTCGTAGGCGGTTTTGGCCTTGTTCTTCCCGGTCTTGGCCGATTCCTCCAGCCTTTTGATCGTGGCGTCCATATTACCGGCCGTGTCCTTGTCGATACCCAAACGGTGATAGGATTCAGCGTAGGATGGGTCCAGCTCAACAGCGGTCTGGAAAACCTGCATGGCCTGGGCGTATTGACCCAGTTCGTAATAGACATTCCCCAAGTTGTTATAAAAAGTGGCGACCTTAGGATTGCGGGAGATGGCGTCCTCGAAAGTCTTGATGGCTTCGGTGTAGCGCTCGCACCGGGCGAGGGTCAAGCCCAGGTTGTTCCAGGCTTCTTGTGAGTCGTTCTCGATGATGATGACTTTTTTGAAGGTCTGGATGGCATTGTCATTCTGTCCAAGATCAACATAAAGGAAACCTAGGGCAGTCTGGGCTTCCTTATAAGCTGGGTCCATCTCAACGGCTTTTTGGAGTTCCTTTTGGGCTTTGGTCAAATCCCCCTGCTCGATCAGCTTTTGGGCCGAATCGAGAAGTTCCTTTTTCTTTTCGTCTTTGCTCCCAAAAAGTCCCATGTTTTAGCCGTTTACCTTGATTTAGAGTGAAGAATGAGCGGGCCAACATTGTAGCCCTGTTTCTTTTAGAACGTCAACGTGAACAGGGGGTTCTTTTGGATAATAAATCGGATATTCCAAGGCCGGAATATTTTTTCTTTGGTCTAAACCTGGATCACTTGGGGAACATACCGGGAGGAAAACCCTTCCCCAGACCGCCCAGACTGCCTTTTTTCATCACCTTTCGCATCATGTCATATTGCTTCAAGAGCGTATTGATCTCATCAGGCCTGGTTCCGCTACCAGCCGCGATGCGTCTTTTACGGGATCCGTCCAGGATTTGGGGAAAACGCCTTTCCTTCGCGGTCATGGAAAGCAGGATGGCCTCCATGCGCTTGATACGTCTTTCATCCGGCGCTCCCGCCATCATCTGTTTTTTTTGGGCATGGTCTCCCGGCATCATATTGATGATCTCTTCCATCGATCCCATCTTCTTCAATTGCCTGATCTGGTCCAACAGGTGGTTCAAGTCGAAATCGGATGCTTTGGAAAATTTCTGCCTTTCCATCGCGGTCTGACGGGCCACAGTCTCGGCTTTTTCGATCAAGGTCAACATGTCACCCATTCCGAGTATCCGGGAAGCGGTGCGGTCCGGATAGAAGGCCTCCAACCCGTCCATTTTCTCGCTCACTCCCACGAATTGAATGGGCACCCCGGTCACCGAAGTGATCGAAAATATCGCTCCGCCCCTGGCGTCACCGTCCGCTTTCGTCAGGACCAGGCCGGTCAAGGGAAGCTTGGCATGGAAGGCGGAAGCCACCTGGACCGCGTTCTGTCCGGTCATGGCGTCCACGACCAAAAGGACGTTGGAGGGTTTGAGTTTCTGATGGATCGCTGAGATCTCATCCATCATCTCCACATCGATCTGAAGGCGCCCAGCGGTATCGAGGATCAAGATATTGCAGTTGTTTTGCAAACATGTCTTGACCGCACGGATACAGACATCCATGGCTTTCTCCCCTGGCTCGGGTTTGAAGCATGGAACTTCGATCTGGGAAGCAAGTGAAAATAGTTGATCGATAGCGGCAGGACGTACCAGGTCGGCAGCGACCAGCCCAGGTTTGCGGCCATCGTTCTTGAGGAAAAGGGCTAGTTTGGCGGCGGTGGTGGTCTTACCTGTTCCTTGAAGCCCGGCCAGAAGGATCAGGGTCGGTGGGGCTGGGGCGAACTTCAGTTTGGTGGCGTTACGGTCCTTCGGGGTCAATAACTGGATCAATTCATCGTGGACGATCTTGATCATTACTTGGCCGGGGGTCAGACTCAAGGAGACATCCGTGCCTAGGGCCTTTGCCTTGACCTTGTCCAGGAATAGCTTGACGGTATCCAGGTTCACATCCGCGTCCAGCAGGGCAGTGCGAACCTCCAGCAGGGCCGCTTGGATGTTCTCGTCGGTCAGTTTTCCTTGGCCGCGAAGATTCTTGAAGACCTTCTGTATCTTTTCAGTTAGTTGCTCAAACATTGATTATCCGTTGACGTGGGTTAAAAGAGGCATGATTTTACGTTGATTACCCAAAAAAGAAAAGCAGCTTGGGGTGATATCCAAGCGGCAATATCCTTACTTGATCAAGAATTGGGTACCCAGAATATAGGTCGGCCCTACGAATTGGCTCCCCGTAAGGTCAGTGTAAAAAGGAATCTGGATCTTGGCATAAAGGGTGGTATCTCCGCTGACGTTCCACCAAACCCCGGGGGTTGCATCCAGAACCGTTCCGCCAGTGTTAGGTGTGTTAACCAGGTTGGTCATATCGGTCATGCTGAGCTCAGTATCCGTGATCGCATAACGCCCCTCGACGGCCCCGGAAAACGCGAAGTCATCAGCGACTTGTAACTGACCTTGGAGTCCTCCGGTATAAGAGGTCCCGAAGGTATAGTCGTAGATCGGCGAGTTGGGATCGTTGGTCAGGGCTTTGGTTCGGGCCACCACGTTGAAATTGATGTTCAAAGAAAAGTCATCCCAAACCTTGTTGAAAAGAATTCCCCCGTAAAATCCTATGGCGTCCGTTCCCAGCTGGGCATGGGTATCCAGATTATTCCCCGTGATAAGTGAAGTGAAATTGGTTCCACCGGAAGGAAGGTAGACCCCGCCGGAAATAGCTAGGGCTTGGTGCTGCATGGCTTTCATATCCGTTTCCTGCCAGAAGAAATAACGAGCTCCCACCATGATGTCGCCAATCCCAAAAGGGGTTCCCTCATCGTTCCCACCGCCCCTGGAAAGGGCCACAGGGGAAGCGGTATAGGACCAGTATTTTTCCACCATGGGGAACATGGCGGTCAAAGTTAAATCATCCGTGGGGTTGTAGGAAAGGGTGGTGTTGAGATTGACCTGGCGAATTGACTCGATACTACCGGTCAAATCGTCGCTTTGAGCGCTGGCGGTCAAGTAGATGTGCTCGAAGGATATACGCCAACTACCCGCCAACGGGCGGGCGCTTCCGGCCGAGGCCAAAGGATCGCCACATCCACAGACCGAACAGGACCAGGATGAATGTGTAGTGAAGATCGAAATGACAAGAAAAATGAAAACCCTGAAAAGATGTTGTGGTAATGATCGAATCATTTTGTTTTCTCCTTGAAAAATGAAAATGAAATTGCCAAAAAACCGGCAATTTAGATTGTCGAGATGGGCTTTTGAAAAAAGTTTAAATTGAGAAAAATTTTCTGGGAGGAGGGGAAAGAGGAGAGCGGTCAAATTCTGACAATAAGGCCTTGATCGAATGAAGTTTAGGCTGGGCCAAGAGTAATACCAGCAAGACCGTAAATGAAATGAAGAAAAAAGAATTCTTCTGGAAATTGGAAATGACTTTTGGAGAGCTTTGGGCCGCTTTTTCTTTTTGAATAAAGCGACAGAGGGGACATGGATGATTCCCATCAAAAGTCTTAGCCAGGGATCGGGAAAGGGTTTCGGTCTGGCAATAGGTCCTGGTCATGTTCAACCAGGCCATCGATTGAAGAGCCATCCATTGTCCTCCGGCCACCCAAAAGGCCATCGCTAGAAGGAATAACCGTAAATGATTTTTTGTCATGAAATCACTAAATAACAGGGCTTGGACAATGTCAAGGGTTGGATCCTAGAAAACTGTTTATTGTATGAAAGAGTAATAAGGAAGAACGGGGGGAACTATGCGATCAGCGGGTGATGAGCAGCTTACCCACCGAGTGACCCTGTGGGGTGAAGATAACTATGTAATAAAGACCATTGGCCAGCAGGTGTCCTTTTTTATCCACTAGTGGGACCTGGGTTTTGACCGGTCCGGCAGGGAGGTTGGGTAAGGTGACCTCCTGAACCATTCGGAAAGCGGTGGTGTAGAGTTTAAGACTGACCTTCGATTCTGGAAGGGCAAGGTTAAACAGGATGTTCACGGGATTGAGGTCCAGGACTGGATTGGGATAAATGAGGGGAGGACCACCTGGGTTGCCCGCGCCGAAAGTCGGGGTCAAGGTTGGGGAAAGCGTGGAGGTGGTTGTTGAGGTCATGGTAGGAGTGGGTGTATTGAATACAGTGAATGTATAAGTGGGAGTGGAGGTGTTGGTGAAAGTATTGGTGAAGGTCGGGGAATAGGTAAAGGTGAAGGTAGAAGTAGCTGTGAATGTACTGGTGGCGGTGGGAGCGGTTCCTGTGGCCGTGTTGGTCTGGGTATAGGTCAAGGTAGGTGTATATGTCACGGTGGGTGTCAAGGTGATGGTTGGGGTAGGGGTGTAAGAGGGAGTAAGCGTGGGTGAGTAAGTTGGGGAATAAGTGGGTGAAGGAGTGGGAGTATAGACACAACCCGTTACCAACCGGATGTTATCTATATAGAGACTTCCCGTAGCGCCGGTCTGGCTGTTATAGACCAAAAAGAGAGAATTGAGTGTTTCACCATTGGAGAGTCCAGCCGAAAGAGCGCTTATATTAAAGGTCAGATTCAGGTTTTCCCCCGAAGCGAGGGTGGTATTTCCTGGGGATAGCCTGGCGTAAGTATGGGTCGTACCGTTCCCGTATAGGACGAGTTGGCTCCAAGCCTGGCCCGTAATTAGGCTCGCGCTGGCGTAAACATCCATCTGGACCTGGGCGACATTGGTCCAGTCGGACGGGGAAAATCCGGTCAAATTGACGATCTTATCGTTCCATCCGGTCCCGGTGGTGATGTTTACCTGCAGGGCGTGGGTTCCCTGGGTTATGGAACCAACAGGAGCGGTAGCGGATGTCACGATGGCGATGGACGAATTGGCCCCGGCGGTCCAAGTCCCATTCTCAGTCAAAGATTCACAACCGCTGAAAAAGCTAGGGCAGACCGTGGAAAAAGGGGTGGCGGTGATGGTGAAGGTTGAAGTTGCCGTAGATGTGGAAGTCATCGTGGCGGTTGAGGTTGGAGTGGAGGTTGCTGTCCAAGTCGGGGTGTAAATGGTACCGGTGGCGGTGGGGGTATAGGAATAGATCGGGGTTGGGGAGGGGCTGGGTGTGAAGGTCAGGAAGGGCTGGGTCAAGGTGATCTGGTAAAGGGTGGCTGAGCGGAAGGGCAGGTTATCGGAAAAAGTGTTGGCGGTGAAGGCGGGGGAAGTGGGGGAGTATATCGTGGAGGTCGTAGAATCGAAACGATAGGACTTGATGGCTGATATCTGCTGGCCGCCCGCCAGGTTGTTCAGGGTGACGGCGGCCTGGTTGACGTTGGAATAATCCTTGTTGAGGATGATGACATTGATCCGATTGGGATGGCTGTTATCCCTGGCGGCGTATACGGAAGTCAGGGAAACCGCATTGGCACCCGAGGAACTGGCCAGGATAGAGGTGTCCCCGAATTGGGACCCGCTACCGTCGTAATTCAAATACATATAATAGGCAGCCGATACATAAGTATCGCTAGTTCCATCATCCCACCGACAGGCCGCAACACCATATTTACCGAAAATCCCCAGAGCATCCACCTCAGCGACCCCTCCCGAGATATCCTCCCCGGATCCATATTGGTACTCAGAAAAAGATATTTTTGTTCCTGGATAATACTGGCTTATCGCCGCTTGAAGCCGTGGGATCAAGGTGATAGGGGAGTTGGGAAGGGAATCCTGGGTGATCCAGCTGGTTTCGGTGTAGGTCGGGTCCCAAAGGCTTCGGGGTGCCTGCATTCGGGCAATGGCGACCCCTTGGGTCGTGTCATCATTGGTGATTCGAACGGCGTTCGTCCCGTCCAACCCTGTCGCCTCCGGATACCAATGAAGGTCCAGGTAATTCAAAAGTCTTCGCCCTGCCGAAGTGGATGCTGTTTTCATTTGGGCGAGGTAATAGTTGAGATAGGGTATATAGTTTCCATTGTCAAAGGGAGTGAGAAGATTATCGTCAGGCGCGGTGGAATTATTGGTGTATTCGCCCCAACCGTAGCAGACCGGGCCCAAAACTTGGGCCGCTGGGTCCATGGAAGTGATGAGGGTTGCCATGCTAATGCCCTTGTTCGCCACTTCGGAGCATAACACCGCATTTGGATGGATCATGGGATGAGTGCTGGCCCAAATACCAGGCTCATTGTCCAAACAATAATATTTCGCTCCAGTAGTGGACGCGGTACCGACTTGTGAGAAAAGGTAATGCAGGAACTCATTCATATAGACAAAATCATCGGTCGTGACAGGTGCCCCAGGATAAGGTGGATCGGCGGCGTTGACGTTCACGACCTGTTTCCAATAAGTCCCAGCTGTGTCAGCGGAGCCGGTCACGCTAACATCGCAATTGCAATTGCCGTCCGCTGAGACATACCCAGCCATCTGGACCGTGATGAGGGAAGCGGCGTTCCTAGCGTTGTTGTTATTGACGAATTGACACACAACCGTGGCGGGCATCTGGTTGCCGTCCTGGGGTGGGGCCGGGTTCATGACGGAAAGAAGATACCAGTCCTCATGGTTGGGACCGTAATCGGTGCCTGCGTTGGAGGCATTGTTCTCCCAGTTGTAACCAGTCATCCGGTTCCCGCCTTGGCGGAAATAAGGTATGAGAGTTACACCTATATCCTGGTTGCTGCCATAACTTAAAGGGGATATGGGGCTGTTGTTCTGGGTTGGATCGATCGTAAAACTGATCGTCGCGGCCATTAGGCAGTTACACGTTAAAAACGTTATAAGGATAAATGAAAACTTTCGGATGACTAGTTCCTTAAAGCGGAAATTCTCAAAAGTATATCATGGAAATAATCGATTTTTGATGGACGGAAGAAGAAAGTAAATCAGGGATAATTTACCGGGTTATTTAGATTTCACCGCGATGAAGGGTGTTCGGTCTTGGTTCAAAACAGCCTGATAGAAACCCAATAATTCCTCATATTCCCGACCCGGAAGTATGGAACGTTGTTTCAAACCCAGGTAACGATCGTAGGTCAAAGTACCGAATTGAACCTTGGAATTGGCGACGAAATCCGCCACAGAATTGGACATGGAACCGTCCTTAGGTAAGTCCTGGATCTTATAACCGGCGGGTAATTTCACCACCACACGGGTGACCGAATTGAAATTCTGGGGTATGACAACCGGGGTTTGGCGCGAATCCTTCAGGTTGGCCAGAAAGTCTTCCACATCCTCGAAGACCAATGGATAGAATTGGAAACCGCCTTTGGCTTGGAACTCGGCGTAATTCGGAACGGTAAAAGTATAATGAAGGTCCAGGGGTTTGTTGATATCCCGGTAATCACCGTAACTGTAATCGTTCAAGGTCACGCCCGGGAATCGTTTGGCCAGTCCGCGCAGGACCAATTCCTTCCTTTTCTCGTCAGTGGTCATCCGGAAAAACTGACGCAAAGAAAGGTCCGCCGCGCCAAAAGCCAAGAGGTTCACGGTGCATTTCACCGAGCCGTCCGGGGAAAGTTGCATGATCACGTCCCGCTCTTTCCGGTGATCCTTGGCGTTGAAGGAAGGGGTTAGTTTCCAATTCAAGGGTAGGTAGACAGCGAGAGCCTGTTGCCCCAAGGCGTATAAAGGAAGCGCCCCTGGAACCGCCAAGGGTTCGGTGGGGTCCATCCAAACCCAATCCTTGCCCGAGGGGACCGCCAACAAAACTCCATCCAATTGGGAAAGGGCCGGCAGGTCGCCGATGAGGTCCCCGCTGGTCGCCTGTCGGTAAAGGTAGATCTGGGCGTTGATTTTCATGGCTTTCAGGGCCGCAGCCAGAAGGATCGCCATGTCATGGGAAGTGCCCTTGCCGCTATCGATGATGTCCCGGAAAGTTCGGTCCGGGTTGAGGTAGACCGGTAAGCCCGTATCCACCCATTCCACCTTTTGGTGGATGATGCTTTTCGCCTGGGCCAGCCGGTCGGCCAAGGGAAGGGCGGTATTGCCTTCCGCTTCACCTAATAACTCATGGATAGGTCCCAGGTCCTCGTCCAGCAGTTGTTTCACCCTCTTGCGGTAAGGAAAGACCGCCTCTTCCCAACTTTTGGAAAGCGTAAATGCTGTTATGGGAACTAGATCCTGTAAGGCGGGTTGGAAGCTTTCTGCCGGGACAGGGTCTTCGGCGTTATCCAGGGAGAAGTGAATGGACCTTACTTTGGATAGTTTATCCTCATCGATCGCCAGCCCTTTGGGGAGCCGGAGTTTGACCGCGTAAAGGGGGATATCTTTGGGTATCTGGACCATCAGGTCTCTTTTCAAGGAAGGGGTGTAATCGTTCCAGCGGAAGGCGAAACTGGCTTCGGCCGGCACGGGATGGAACTTGACGCCTTCTTTCAACTTATCCTTGTCCAGGAGAATGGAGGTTTTGGTCTCGAGGGTGTATCGGATCTCCAAGGCCTGACCGGCGTTCATTTCAGGCAAATGGGCTGTGGCGATCTTGGTAAGGGCCGGAGATAGATTGGCCTCCGGGGAGGTCCAATCCAGGGAAACGGGGGCGGAAGACTTGGAAAAGGTACCGTCCTGGTTCAAGTCATAAAGCTGAAGGTCTTGGAGGGTCAGGGTCTGGGAATCTTTGTTCAAAGTGACCAGTGGGGGAAGGGTACGACCGGGCTTGACCCTCGTGGCCCAGATCTGATGGACCGATATCTTCATGCTCTTATCGGTCCGCCATTCGGATTTGATTACATCCATCACGTTCAAAGAGACCGGCCCATCCGGGCTCTGGAGTTGGGAGGCGGCTTGAGAAAGGAGATTGGTGACCTCCTGGTCCGCTGGGGCGTTATCGGGAAGGGGTGGGACGGAGGCGCAGCCACAGGCACCGAAGGCCAAGAGTACTGTCATTAGATAGTGAAGACGGAAATTCAATTCGATACTCCAGGGTTTTTCAAGGCATGAACGGCTTCCTTGATATCAGGCGACTTGAATAGGGCGGTCGCCGCCACCAATAGGTTGGCTCCCGCTTCCACGACTTGGGGCGCGGTCTTGGGAGTGATCCCGCCATCCACGGCGATATCCAGGACCAAACCCTCTTCACGGCACCATTTGGAGAATCGGGCAATCTTGGGAACCACTTCAGGCATGAAGGATTGACCGGCGAAACCAGGATAAACGGACATGAAAAGGACGTATTCCAGGTTGCGGGCAAAAGGTTTCAAGACTTCCTCGGAAGTGTTGGGGTTGATGACCATCCCCGGCCTGGCCCCATTACTGCGGATGAGATGGATCAACTCGCGGGGGTCCAGCACCGCTTCGGAATGGAATAAAAGGTAGGTGGAGCCGGCTTTGGTGAAATCCTGGATATAACGGTCGGCGTTCTCGATCATCAAATGGGTATCAATGGGTACGTTGACCTTGCCCCTCAGGCTGGCGATGACAGGGGCGCCAAAAGTGATGTTGGGAACGAAATGGCCGTCCATGACATCCATATGAAGCATATCCACGCCTGCATCGATGGCCTTTTGGCAATCCCGCAATAGGTTCCCGAAGTCAGCGGAAAGCACCGAGGCTGAAACTTTGATGGGTGACATGTTTTCGATCCTTCTGATTTAAGAGCGTTTTGCTCGTGGAACTGGGAAAAGCTCAAATATTCCAACGCTTTTTATCCGGTCCAGGGACTTTTATCGAGCAAAAAGTTTTATGTTTAATTAACCTTTAAAAAGTTTGGTTATAGTATCAAAATCCAGGTAAATAGCATAGATAGGGAAAAACTGAGTCGACTCTCATACAAGGGCAGGAGCGGTTGTTCATTCCTATGTCTGTCCTCTCTCGGACCTTAAAATATGAAACCTAAAAAGCGAAAAACCACAAAGCCTCTGTCCAAAAGCTCAAGCCTAACCGGCAATCCCCTGTTCCAGCAATTCCTTGATAAGGCTTTGGTAATCTTTTGGGCCATCGATCTGAAGGGGAATATCACCCATGTCTCGGGCAAGGGATTGGAGCTCCTGGGTTTTCGTCCTGCCCAAATGATCGGGAAGCCCATCCTGGAACTTTATCACGATGAATCGACGTTCCTGCAGGATGTCCAAAAAGCCTTGAAAGGAGAGACCTTCTCCACGATCGGACCTGTGGGGAACTATTTCTTTGAGACTCGATTCTCTCCCCTGAAAGACAAAAAGGGAAAGCTGCTAGGGGTCGCGGGATTTTCCATCGATATCACCGAACACCGCATGGCCGAGGAGGAGGCTCTCCAGCGGAGAGAGAGGCATTTCCGCGCTATCACCGAGCATTCCCACGATCTGGTCTATATCCTCGATCGGGATGGGAAACGGATCTACGAAAGTCCCATGGTGGAAAAGATATTGGGGTATAAACCGGGGGAAAGGAAAGGTACCACGATCTTTGATTTTCTTCATCCTGATGATCGCGACAAAGTTCGAGGTCCCGTGAGATACAGCATGGAAAAGCCCGGCGCGACCATTGTTTTCGAAGCTCGGATCCGCCACAAGGACGGAAGATGGGTCGAGATGGAGATCGCGGGAGAGAACCTTCTGGAAGATCCCACCGTCCGGGGGGTGGTCATCAACGCCCGGGATATCACTGAACGGAAACTCGCGGAAAACGAATTGCGCCTCTCCGAGAGAAGGTTCAGGGCGCTGACCGAAAACGCCCTGGATGTCACTTATATCCTAAACAAGGAGGGAAAGCGGGTTTATGAAAGCCCATCGGTGGAAAGGGTTCTCGGTTTCAAAGTTGGGGAAAGGGAAGGCGTATCTATCTTCGATAATCTTCACCCGCAAGACGTGGATAACGCCATCCGTGTTTTTCGCGAAGCGATGGCCTCTCCGGGTACTGTCCTTCCGCTCGAGGTCCGCACCAAACATAAGGACGGGCGTTGGATCAATACCGAAGTGAACGTTACGAGCCTTATGGAGGAGCCTTCCGTCAATGGGGTCGTCATTAATTTCAAGGACATCACTGCCCGCCGACTAGCGGAAAACACCTTGCGACAATCGGAGGAAAAGTTCCGAAGTCTCATCGAAAACTCTCACGATGTGGTCGCCTTGATCGACCCCTCTGGCAGGTCATCCTACATCAGTCCTTCCTACGAGAAGATCCTGGGTTACCGGATCCAGGACCGTCTGGGACAATCCTTTTTCGATATTGTCCATCCGGAGGATCTACCCAGGGTCCGGGATTCCTTCACGCGTATCGCCCAAAATCCCGGCGCCACCGACACGGGGCAGCTTCGGGTCAAGCATCACAATGGGCAATGGCGCTATGTCGAGGCATCGGTCACCAACCATATGAATAATCCGCTGGTCCGGGGGATCATCCTGAATTATCGGGATGTGACCTCCAACAAAGAGGTCCAGGAGGCCCTTCAGTTATCCGAGGAAAGGTTCAGGAATCTTATCGAGAATTCCCGTGATGTGGTGTCCTTGATGGATACGAATGGTGTATCCCTCTATATCAGTCCTTCGGTCAGGAATGTCTTGGGATATGACGTGGAGGAAAGGGTCGGTAATAGCTTCTTCCAGATCGTACACCCGGAAGACCTGGACGAGGTCAAACAAAGGTTCACGTTTTTAGCCGAGAATTTCGGCACTACCGTTACCGCCCTCATTCGGGTAAGGCATAAGGACGGGTCCTGGAAGTTTATCGAAGCCACCGGGACCAACCATCTTGAGAATCCCTCCATTCAGGGCATTATCCTCAATTACCGGGATGTGACCGAACGAAAGCAAGTCGAGGAAGCCCTTATCAAATCGGAGGATCACTATCGAAACCTCATCGAGAATTCATACGATCTCTTCATGATCCTGGATCGGGAAGGGAAGGTTAGTTATATCAGTCCTTCAGCCGCTCGAATCACGGGTTTTGAACCATCGGAAAGAATGGACCGGGACTCCATGGAGCGTATCCATCCAGACGATCAGGACCGGATCAGAAGGGAATTCAGGGATTTGGTCGGGAAAAAGATACCGTATCTTACTACTCGATACCGGGTGAAGCATAAAAACGGATCGTGGATCCACATGGAGGGAACCGCCAATAATCTATTGGATCTGCCATCGGTAAAAGGAATCGTTTTTAACTCAAGGGACGTGACAGAAAACTTGCTGGCTGAAGAGGCGTTGCGCAAGTCCGAGGAGAATTTCCGCACTCTGATCGAGAAAATGCCCGACCCCATCGTGGTCCACGCCAACTCGAAGATCACCTATGTGAACGAGGCTTATCTACGGCTTTTGAAATATGAAAAGGCGGAGGAGTTGATCGGACGCGATCCGCTTTTGGACCTGCATCCTGAGGAACGGGAGGCCGCGGCAAACCGGATAGGTGGCTTGAAACCCATGGGAGGCTATAACCCGCCAGTCGAACGAAGATTTCTTCGCAAAGATGGGGCGATCGTTCCTGTTGAGATCATGAGCATATCATTGTCATTCCAAAGCCGGACCGTCATCATGGCTGTCCTTAGAGACCTGACCGAGAGGAAGGATTCGGAACGGGTTTTGAGACAATCGGAGGAAAAATTCCGGAATCTGATCGAGAACTCCAATGATGTGGTCGCTGTTTTTGGAAGTGATGGGGTCACCCGGTATGTCAGTCCGACCCTTTGGAAAGTCATGGGTTACCTGCCCGAAGAAAGAATTGGCCGTTCTTTTATGGATATGGTTCATCCCGAGGATCTGGGACGGGTCCAGGAATTATTTCGAACCCTTTTGACCGATAAGGGTTCCACGGTCTATGCCCATGCCCGCATGAAACATAGGGATGGGTCTTGGCGGTATATCGAGGCATCCGCCACCAATCTGCTGGATAATCCATCGATCCAAGGCATCATCTTGAATTATCGGGATGTGACCAAACGTCAGAAAATGGAGGATGCCCTGCGTCGGTCGGAGGAGAGTTTCCGGACCCTGATCGAGAATTCGCCCGACGTCATGATCGTTCACTCCATGGAAAGGATCCATTACGTCAACCGGGCGGCCCTGAAATTGACCGGTTATGAAAAACCCGAGGACTTGATCGGCCAGCCTCCCGAGGTCATGGTCCCGCCGGAATATAGAGGGAATGTCTTGGACCGGATCAAGTCGCTCGAAAACAAAGAGGGATACAATCCTCCGGTTGAACGAAAAATCCTGCGGAAGAACGGGGAGACCGTACCGGTGGAGGTGGTGAGCTTTTCCATCAATTTCGAGGGAATGCCCATGGTGGTCGCCATCATGAGGGACTTGACTGAACGGAAGAACGCGGAGCAGGCCCTATTGAAATATGAGCGGCTAGGCGTCATCGGGGAGATGGCGGCGGGAATGGCCCATGAGAATCCGCAACCCCCTGTCGGGCATCGCCCTGTCCGCCCAGTATCTCAAAAAAAAGTCTGAGGCTTTCCCGGAGAGCCTGCCCCAGATACAGAACATCCTGGAACAATGCGAACGGCTCAAGGAATTGGTCAATGATACCCTGGATTATTCCAGGGAAAAGGCGACCCAGGACCGCCGACGGATGGATGTGATGGAACTATTCCGAACCTCCTTAAGGTTGGCTCAGGTCCAATTCGGGCCCAATCACTCAAATTTTCAGGTCCAGTGGGAAGCCGAGGAAAACCACCATTTTCTTTGGGGAAATCCCTATCGGATCCAGCAGGTCTTGACCAATCTTATATTGAACGCTTTCCAAGCCATGGGGAATGAGGGGATACTGGTATTGGGTTGCGAGGAAAGGGATGGAACGATCCGAATGAAGGTTCAAGATAATGGACCTGGGTTATCCGAGGAAGCCATGAAACGTGTTTTCGAGCCGTTCTTTACCACGAAGAGCACAGGCTCAGGTTTGGGCTTATCCGTGAGCCAGAGGATCGCCGAATCGAACGGCGGAAAGATCACAGTGGATCGGGTGGAACCGCATGGCGCCGCATTTATATTGAGTTTCCCGATTATTGGAGAGAATCCCCAATGAGGATATTAATCATCGACGATGAGAAATCCATGCACGTGGCGCTGGCGCCATTCCTGACGGAAGAGGGCCATGGGGTGGAAAGTGGGTTCACGGGCGAGGAAGGGAAAAGGAAAGCTGTTTCCTTCAAGCCCGACTTGATCCTGCTGGACCTATTCCTTCCGGACGTAAAAGGCATGGAACTCTTGTCCCATTTCCGTTCCCAGCTGCCTTCCGTGGGAGTGATCATCATGACCGCGGCGACGGGGGTCAAATCGGCCGTTGACGCCATGAAATCAGGCGCGGAGGATTATCTTCAGAAACCCCTCAGTTTGGACGACCTGCAGATCGTCCTGAAACGATTCAGCGACAAGATGGGGTTACGACAGGAAGTGAAAGTCCTGAAGAATTACATGAGGGAACAATTCGGGAGCGAGTACCTTTTTCTGTCCGACCCGGCCATGGAGGCGGTCTATGAGCAGATCGAACAACTAGCCAAGCAGGAGAAGGTGACCGCCCTGCTCCTGGGAGAAACGGGCACGGGCAAGGAGCACGCCGCCAAACTCATTCATTATCTATCCCCCCGTTCCACCAAACCTTTCGTGGAACTACATTGCGGCGCTTTGCCCGAATCACTGATGGAATCGGAGCTCTTCGGCCATGAGGCGGGATCATTCACCGATGCCAAGAAACAAAAGCCAGGGCTCTTCGAGGCTGCCCAGGGGGGAAGCATTTTCCTGGACGAGGTAGGAGAGATGCCCTTATCCACCCAGACCAAACTGCTCAAAGTACTGGAAGACCGGAAGTTCCGGAGGGTGGGAGGGATCAAGGAAATCGAACTGGATGTGCGGGTCATCGCCGCCACCAACCGGGACCTGGAAAAGGATTCCAAGGAAGGCCGGTTCCGGGCGGACCTCTATTACCGCCTGAACGTCATTCCCCTTAAACTCCCCCCGCTTAGGTCTCGCCCAATGGATATCGTGGAATTGGCTAAGTTCTTCTGGAAGGAAGCCTGCCAGGCCTTCAACAAAAAACTGGATCCTCTTCCGGAAAAGGTTTTGTCGGAATTCCAGGAATATCCTTGGCCAGGCAATGTCAGGGAACTCAAGAACGTCATCAACCGAATGGTCATTTGCGCCAGAGGAGCGCAAGTGACCGTCAGCGACATTCCTGACGAGATCATGGATTATGAGTTCGTCGAACCTTCCGATGAGGACGGCGAAACAACGCCCGACACGGCCAATGAAAAGGACCAGATCGAAAAAACACTGGTACAGGCCCGATGGAACAAATCCCGAGCGGCTGAAATGCTGGGTATCACCCGAAAGACCCTTTTCAATAAGATCAAAAAATACAACATTCAGTGACCACCGTTCTTTGCTTCTATAGGTTCAACCCTTAATTGGCTTATTCCCCGCTTATTTCCTTCTAAAACCCCTTACCCAACCCGTCCTTTACATTACCCAATTTGGGAAATGCCGGCTTTTTTCCCCGCGTAGAACTCCTTATTTCTTGGGTATTTCCTTGGCATAAGGCTTGCTTTGTAAGGTAAGCATGTTGGTTCGATCAAAAAATAAACGGGGAAAAATAAGGAATATCACCTTGGGAACAACCCCATCTTCCGAGGATAGACCGATCCCTTCCGGGATCGATCTTTTCAAGGCATTCGATTTGGTCCTGGGCAAATGGGCCAAGCTTTCTTGTGAACATATAGGGGCTCCAGTCGAGGGCCCTTCCATCATGACCCTTGAGCGAAGTGTTTATCTGTCGGGTCCGGTCAAGGGACTGATGGTAGTTCGCGCCCATCGGAAAGTCGGGGGTTTATTGACCGAACGTCTCTCGTCCGAAGCTGTTCAACCCCTGTCGGAAGAGGATGCCTTTACCGACCTGGTCAATCTCTATTGCGGCCACTTTTTAGCCACCCACTGGGACCCTAAAAGCTTCAAACCATTCCATTCCACGCCCTGCAACCCTTTTTCTTGGCCCAAGCAAAACCCCAAATCGGCCTGCGCCATGCTGGTCGAAAAGTATCCCATGGAGATCCGTCTTTGGGTCGAGCCGGACGTTAGCAACTGAACCTAATACAAGGAGGCGTCTCGTGACCGAGCCGCTCAAAATGTTCTTCAAGGACTTGGAGAGGGAACTGGCCACCTTAGCGACCAGGATCGCCCTGGCGAAAGATCCCCGAAATGAGGATGTCGAACATTTCTTGAAAGACCTGGAAAGTTGGACCCTGAAAGCGGGCGACATCGGCAGTCCTTGGACCGATTCGCTCAGGAATTATATATGGGAGATCAAGACCAATATCAGGGAAGGAAAGCCTTTGGAGCCGGTGATCGAGAAGATCATGCGGCTCATCATCCAAGCCTCGGAAAACCTCTCTCAGCTTCTTTCGGAGATCGAGGATCCAAGGGACACAGCCGGTTCATCCCATTAACCAAGACAGAGGTGCGAAAATGAGCCAAATCCAAACAAGGATCAACGCCCCCGCCAAGGCGGTCCATTTAAAGAAGGTCATGGTCATCGATCCGGTGCAAGAGACCAGGCAATTGTTGGTTCTGCGCCTGGAGATCCTGGGGTTGGAAGTTCTTGAGGCGGGTGATGCCAGGGGACTGAAGAGTTTGTTGGAAAGCCATGCTCCTGAATTGGTCGTTAGTGAATGGTCTGTGCCAGGCTTGGAAGGGATGGACCTGCTGAACATCCTCCAACCCCAAAAAAGACATGTCCTCCTATTCACTGAGAACGAGGCCGCCAACATACTAGAGCTTTTAGAAAGAACACACGTGAGGGGTTGGGTCCATAAGAAAAAAAGATCCGATTTGCTGGACCGCATCAAAACCCTGATGGACGAACCGGTCCCGACAGGTTTTATATCGAAGGAGACGTCCCAGCGCCAAATATTATTGATAGAGGATTCGGGAATGGTGCGGGGTTTCGTCCGCAGGGCTTTGGCCAAAGCGTTTCCCGAAGTCGTGATCCGCGAGGCCGAGGATGGGAAAGCGGCCATGACGGAAATGTCACAAAAGAAAGTGGACTTGATCATCACCGACCTGGAGATGCCTGGGATGGACGGAAGGACCTTTTTAAGGAAGATGCGTTCCAACGCTTTATTGAAGACCAAGCCAGTCATGGTGCTGTCAGGGAATATCACACCGGACCTTTTGCGGGAATTCATGGAAGACCCTTACATCTGGTTTTTGGAAAAACCGGCTACACCTGAGGAAATCGTGGAAATCGCTGGCCGGTTGATAAGGGTTTAATTTAGAAATGATGGGACGATTAGGCCTTGCTAAAATTAAGAAACTATATACCTTTAGGGTAACTATTTATTTGTTTGGGTTGTTAAAAATGTTAAAATCGTTAAAGGTAAACGACAAAAACTTTACCTGCTTTCATCGGAAAAAAGTCGAAAAATTAACATAAAGTAATCAACAAAGGCAATTTTAAAGAAAAACTAGTTGTTTCAAATGAATATTCTCAAAATTTCGGAGGGGAATATGTCTGCATCGAATTCGATCGGTGTATCCCAAGGCTTGAACCGGTTTGAATCTGATCTGCCTTCCAGTTTGACCCTCTATGAGGTTTTTCGGGATGTCCTGGCCAAATGGGCCTACCTCCCTTCTGAATATATTGGGTCCACCTCCCAAGAAACCATCGACTTTTCCATTGAGTTAGGAGTCCATATATCCGGCACACTGAGAAGTACCCTCGTGATCCGCTGTCAGCATGAGTTCGGCCGGTTACTGGCTGAATCGGCCCTAGGGGATGACGCCAACGATGAGAAGGGAGTCGACTCACTCAAAGAGCTGGCCAATCTTTTTTGCGGCCACCTTTTGACATCCTGCTGGCCTACCCATTCATTCAATCACTTTATTCCTTCCAATATCACCCGGGAGTCCTGGCCTAAGGACGCGTTGGGTGTGTCCAGTTTCCTTACCGTGGATAACCATCCGGTCGAGATACGTCTCTGGGTCGAACCTGGCAGTTCCTCTAATTTTAAAAAGGAGACTCGATGAACGAAGCTTCCTCAGCCCAATTCCACGAGTCGTTGAAAGAGGAGCTGGACTCCATTAGCCATCCTTTGACGATGGCGGATGACCCAACTTTGGAACAGGTCCTGGCGGGTTTGGGGCGTTTTCGCGCTTGGACCTCCAAAGCCAAGGCTTTGTTGGGAACCAAGGCTGAGAAAGAATTGAACTATCGGGCTAAACAATTGGAAGAGGGATTGAAAGCCGGGCGGGCCCTGAATGTTGGATTGGAGCGAACCCTTCAATTGATCCTGGAGACCACCCAAAAGCTGAACGCCAGCGGAAAAGAAGAAAAAATCGATCCCAAAGACACTGTCCCTCAGTCTGTTCAGTCCTCTCCCAAAAATGATATCCCATTGAAGGGCGAGTTCGTCATACCGGCTGAGGACCATTCGGCGTTCAAGGAATTTACCCACGAGGTGCCTGAATATATCGAGTCCATCGAGTCCAATCTTCTGGCCCTCAGCCGTGGGGAGAGTTGGGATGTGATGAACGTCTATCGGCCTTTCCATACCCTGAAGGGTGTTTGCGGTTTCATGAACCTTCCGGCGCTTTCCAAGTTGGCCCATGAGGCTGAATCCCTCCTGAGCCCCTATAAAGAAGGGACGGGCCGCCCGACCGAAAGTCAGATCGATCTGCTTCTCCAAGTGGCGGATGTTTTCCGCCGCCAGGTTGAACAGGTACAGAAGGGACTATCCCGAGGACGTTTCGAATTGGTGGGGATGGGGACCCTATTGGAGGACCTGGCTTCCACCGAGGAAGGTGAATCGTCCAAAATAACGGCCGCCCCAGGAAAGACCGGGGCCAGCCTATCGATTGTTAAACGGGAGAATTCCATCCGTATACCGGTCGAGAAAATGGATGCCCTCCTTGAGGCGGTGGGTGAATTGGCGATCTGTCAGACCCAAGTCACCGAGGGCATCCAGGCCGCCCATATCACGGGCCATGTGGCCTCGGAGTCGGAACGATTGGGCAAGATATCGCGGATGCTACAGGACTTGGTCCTTTCCCTTCGCATGGTGCCGGTGGAATCCCTATTCCTGAGGATGAACCGTCTAGTCCGGGACCTTTCCCAAAAGATGGGTAAACCACTGAGGCTTGAACTGTTGGGCGGCGAAACTGAGTTGGATAAGGGAGTGGCCGAGGAATTGACCGAGCCCCTGGTCCATCTGTTGCGGAACGCCGTGGACCATGGGTTGGAAAGTGTCGAAAAACGGTTGGTTTTGGGAAAGCCCGCGGAAGGATGTATCCGCCTGCAGGCCAGCCGGGACAGCGGGGATTTCATCCTGAGAGTCCAGGATGATGGGGGCGGGCTGGATCTGGAAAAACTGGAGCAAAAAGGACGGGCTCTGGGTCTGATCCCGGAAGGCCAGGAAGTCACCGAGGCCGAACTGGCCGAACTCATATTCGCGCCCAATTTTTCCACAGCCTCCGAGATATCCGAGGTCTCGGGCCGGGGCATCGGCATGGAGATGGTCAAACGCAAGGTCGAATACCTTAGGGGTTCGGTCTCGATCGATACCCGTCCTGGGCAGGGCACGACCTTCACCCTTCGGATCCCTATCACCATTACCCTTATGGACGGGATCCTGGTCCGCATCCGAAAGGAAAGGTACGTGGTCCCGGCTTATTACGTAAGGCAGATGGTCGAGGTCAAGGAAACCCAACGGCATCAGATAGGGGCTGGTCCCAAATACATGCATGTGCGGGATGAGAACATCCCCTTGGTGGATATCCCCTACTGGCTGGCCTGCGAACCCGCTCTCGATGGCAGGCCCATCCTCGTGGTTCTGGAGCGGGGCGGACGACAGGCCGGGTTGATCGTGGACGAGGTCCTGGGCAAGAAACAGGTCGTGGTCAAACAGCTTGGGGAAACCCTGGATAGCGCTCGTGGTATCGCGGGCGGAGCGGTCTTGGGGGATGGTCGGGTCGGGTTGATCCTGGATGTGGACGCGTTCTTGAGGGAAAAGCCGGCGGCTTACGCCGCGAATTGACCGGAGGTAGCTGGATGGAGACGAAAAGCCATAGCACGCTAGGAAAGTACCTGACCTTCCGATTGGGCGGGGAAGAATACGGCATCGAGATACTCAAGGTGCGGGAGATCATCGGCTTATTGGAAGTGACCCCTGTCCCTCAAGCCGCGGCATACGTGAGGGGGGTGGTCAATCTCAGGGGCAAGATCGTGCCGGTCATCGACCTTCGGAAAAAGTTCGGCCTGCCCGAGGCTCCTCCGGCCCGCGACAATTGTGTCATTACCGTGATGTACGAGGGCAAGGAGGGCGACCTTCTGGTGGGTCTGCAAGTGGACAAGGTCATGGAAGTGGTGAAGGTTTCCGCCGCCGAGATCGAACCGCTCCCGGTGCTGGGCGAGGACCTGAAGGTTGATTTCCTCCTGGGCTTGGCCAAAACCAAGGAACGGATCATCGTGCTGTTGGACGTGGATAAGGTCGTACTGGAACAGGATTTCAGGGCGCTTTTCGCCTTGAATTTGGGGAAAGCCTAAAGAGGGGATTTCGCTGTAAACACACTGTGTTTGTGAAGATTCGATGGATCAATATTCTGGAGGGGTCAGTAATGAGTAAATCCATTTTGGTTCTAGTCTCGGTTTTTTTAATGATGGGAACGGCAACGGTCTGGGCCGATGGACATTCTAACGCCGCGCAGAAAGTCGCGAAGAAGTATCTGCCGACGCTCCAAAAATTGGCGGCGGAAAAAACGGTCATTGATGACATCCAGGCCCAGAACGCCTTGGGCATGACCGCCGCTGACGCCCAGGCTCTCCAGGATAAATGGTCGAAAAGTATCGGTATTCCAGAGTATGTGAAACCTTATTTGGAGAAACCGTCCTGCAAGACCATGAAAGCTTATATGGCCCAGGTGCCGGTGATGGTGAAATGTTTCACATTGGATGGTCAGGGAAATATCGTCGGGACCGTACCCAAATCCCATGATTTCATCCATGGGACCGAGAATAAGTTCACCAACTGCTTCAACCAAGGCATAGGCAAGGTGGTCGTCAATCCGGCCCAGTTGGATATTTCCACCAAGATCTACTCGGTCCAAATTTCAGTTCCGGTCATGAGCGACTCGAAGACCATTGGTGTGCTCATCGCCACATTATCTCTGGAATAATAAGGAGATTTATGATCCGTTTCGAACGCATGAGATTGAGGGACAGGCTTTTGTTGAGCGTGGCCGTGCTTTCCATCGTCATGTTGATCATCGCTTTCCTGGGTTTCTGGGTCTCGGATACCTCGAATCAAAGGATGAAAATGGTCTACGAGCAGACCAATGTCAAGACGACCACGGCAGTCGCTCTTTCGGACGCCTATTCCCAGGATGTGGTGATGTTGGTGGATAAGTTGGCGGTAGGTACTTATCCCTGGGATGTGTCGGAAGGAAGGCTTGAGGAGATCGAAAAGACGATCCAATCAAGCTATGACGCTCTGAGTCAATCGAGCCTCAACGAGGATGAAAAACAACTTTTGTCCGATATTTCAGAAAAGATGGGCACGGCGAAGCCTTTTTTGGACGACCTTTCCCAGGCCCTTCAAAAACGCGACTTGGCCGCTCTGCGTGAAATGCAATCTCAACGCATGTATCCATCCATCGACAAGGTTGGTTACAGCGTCAAACAATTCCTCGATTATGAGTTGGGTTTGGCCAACGAAACGGTCGAAAAAAACCAGTCTTACCTCCGAGTTTCTTATTGGTGGACGGGGATCCTGACATTCTTGGGAATTGTCCTGGGCATCGGTTTGAGCCTTTATATCGTCTTGGGCGTGGCGAGGGTGCTTCAAGACGTGATCGGTCAATTGGAAATTGGGGCGGGCCAAGTCTCGGTCGGGTCGTCCCAGATCAGCGCCTCAAGCCAGCGATTGGCCGAGGGAGCTTCGGTGGGAGCCAGTTCTTTGGAAGAGACCAGCGCTTCCCTGGAGGAGACGGCCTCCATTTCCAAACAGAATTCCGAGAACGCGGTCAAGGCCAACCAGATGATGGAAGAGGCCAATAAGGTCATCCTGGAATCCAGCGAGAAGGTCCGAAGCACCGTCCAGTCCATGAAGGAAGTGAACCAGAGCGCGGGGAAGATGGCCCGCATCATCGAGACCATCGAGGAGATCGCATTCCAGACCAACCTGTTGGCCCTGAACGCCGCGGTGGAAGCGGCCCGGGCCGGGGAACAGGGAAGGAGCTTCTCCGTGGTCGCGGACGAGGTCCGGAACCTGGCCCAGCGCAGTTCGGCGGCGGCCAAGGACACGGCGGCCCTGATCGAGGAGAACACGGCCCGTACATCCCAGGGCGTGCAGATCAGCGAGGAGGCCGGCAAGGCGCTCACGGACGTGGTGGAAAGGGCCAAGAAAGTCTCCCAGTTGTTGTCGGGCATCTCCGTATCCAGCATGGAACAATCCCGGGGCATCGAGGAGATCACCATGGCGGTGGGCCAGATGGACAAGGTGACACAGCAGAATACCTCCAACGCCGAGGAACTTTCGGCGGCCAGCCAGGAAATGTCCGGCCAGGCCCAGGTATTAAGGGGAGTCGTCCAACAGTTGGTAGGAGTGCTGGAAGGAGATCCGGGCCTTCCGGTCGGGATCAAGCTGAATGAGGCTTAAGAAAAAGTCGTATGAGATGGATCTGTTTTCATCATCGGTTAGAAACGATGGTCGGAAAGGTTGGGGCTGACCTTTAGCTCGGGTGTGCGCTGAAAACTTTACAAACGCAAGGAGTGGTCTAATGAAATTCCTCAACTTCAAGGAAATGCCGCTGCGCCATAACGTGACCTGGATCGCGGTCATCGCCAGCACCATTTCCCTATTGGTGGCTTGCTTGATGTTCGTGATCAACGAGAGGGTGACCCAGCCCAAGATCATGGTCCAGAATCTGTCCAACCTGGCCCAGATCATCGCGGGCAACAGCACGGCGGCCCTGAGTTTCAACGACGCCAAGACCGCCCAGGACCTTTTGAGCACCTTGGAGAGGGCAATGATGGTGTCGCTGGAAAAGCAGGAGGCACACCTGTCCTGCTGTCCACCCATCTGATCAGTGTCCAGTTGCAGCACCGAGGACACGGCAAATGTTGCCCCCGCCATCACAAACCTCGAAGAGTCAGTCTTCACGCTCTCGGAATAGCTACACATCACGGTGATGATGGACTCCAACTAGTCCAAACTCATCTCTCCCTGGAATCAACGGATATGCAGGAACTCGACTCCCAGCTCAAAGCTTCACCCTTGGCCTGTCGTCATGATCCTTCTTCCTTTGATCTCCTTCCTCGTCAGCTCCCGCTCCCGACTCCAACCCACTCAACAGTCATCTCATTAAACAAAAACTCCTGACCCAGACTGTCCCAACTTGACATCCGCCATCTCCACCACCAAGCAGATAGCCAGGCATCATTGCACTGCAACGCTGGCTTCTCCCTGAAAGGACACCTACAAGTCTCACTCTGCCTGAAAGATGGCCTCCAGTCTCCAAACCAATACAGAAACACAGCAGTCCACAACCCAATGGAAAAGGCTAAATAAGGTCATCCTCAATACAACAAGAAGGTACAAAGCACATCCCAGTCCATGAAAGGAGGTATCTGAACAAGAAAACACAGGGAAGATGACTTCATCATCCAGACCATGGAGAAATGCTTCATTGCCAGGAACCCAACCCTTGGCCCTGAACACCACAATGGGAGGCAGACCAGCAAGGAAACACGACAGCTCTCTGTCATCATAACAAACAGCGCTGCAGGAACATCACCAGCATCACAGTTGACGAGAACAAGCGACCCAGCAACATGGAATCAAGAAAACAACCATACATGCCCGGGCATGCAGATGTCAAAAGCATCTCCACCACAAGGCACTGCAATAATGAAAAGCGCCAAACCCATCTTGTGGCCGCACTATGTCCATCCAACTGAACAATCCCGGGTGGTGTATGGCCGGAGATCCACCATGGCGGTGAGCCCCGTGCGCCCATGATCACACGCCAAGACGCGAATACTACCTAACGATCCCGAGTTCACAGCGTCAAGGCAATGTCCCATGACCAGCCCCAGGTCATGCAACAACTCCAAAGACTCCTCCTAACCCGACATGAAAGCATCACTCGAAAAAGAGAGAAATCAATTCGAAAAGACAAAAGAAGAAGAAAAAGACAAAGATCGACAACATCTTATTGTCACCAGCAAGTATGTAACCCTCAAGGAAAACCCGCGAGCAGTATGCATGTGGCACCCAAACAAAGGCCACTGGGAAGACGACGGACCAGCATCTCACTACCCCCTCGAAGATTTAATATTTTGCCCCATGGCCTAACTCCTCGAGATGTCCAGAATTTCTAATGATTGGAATAGTGTCAAGGGGGCAGGTTTTGGAAAAGGGCCCAGAAAGGAAGAAGCAGGAAGATCAAAAAGAAGATAGCATGAAAATATACAAAGAGAGTGTGGTGGCACCCATCTCTATGTTGGCAGTACCTGTCCCTGGAGAGTAGCAAGAAGACACTGTTTCACAAAGATCACAGCCGAAAGGGATGGTTGCCGGCTCACTGCAAGCCAGATGGGCAGGCAAAGAAAAATTTCAAGCTCTGTGACTGGTCTCCCGGTCGAGGCAAGAGCTAGACACAGGGATTTAACAATGATGTACAGAGCTCGAAGCTCTGACAAGGTTCTGAATACGGAGTAATGTGGTGGTCACCTGACGAAGAAGCTGATCACCTCAATGAGACCACATGGGGCCGTGTTGGTGACTGCAAATCAAAAGACACACACACTGGGGTCCAATATTTTGACCATGCATGCAGAGATTCACAGGTAACAGCCAGAGAAGCAAGAGAAGGAAATATAATCGGATGCTGGGCCATGTCACACAGCGAGGTAAACAACCAATCTCAACAAAAAGACAAAATGCCTGCATCTCATGGTGGCAGACATCTCTATGAGTAATAATTTAACAATGTGCTACAAAGAACAGGGTTCAAAAGAAGGCAGTGTCACTTCGTCGATGAAATGAACTGGATCCTGTTGTTTATCCCTTTGGAAGGGAGTGGAAGATTCTGTTGTTGTTTATCACAAAGATGATGCAGATCAAGGAAGCTGTTGACTGCACAAGAAACACCATAGTGGCATGTGAATAAGAATCATCAAACCCTACACCCACCAGCCACCCAAAGGAGCACCCAAAGCAACCCAGGAAGAAAATTGTCTCCTCTTCTCCCCACCTATAAACCGGAATGTCAAATGTCTGCAAAGCAGACTGAACCAACCCGATTCACTTGAATAATCATCTCCAAAAGATGCACCCGCTGCGAAAAGTGTGTATGCAAACATCTTCTCTGAACCAACACCCCACAGCAACCAATCCCAAGCCTCCCGGAAACCCCATATCATATGGAACAACATGAACAATTCCAGGCAAAAGTCGTGGCGGCGGAGCAGGAGAAACCCCATATAAAACTTCAATGGGAATAAAAATTTCTCACAACTTCTCACAGGACGAGCACTGGAAGGAGTTTGAGTACGGCCGCTTGAGCTCTTCGAATTACATAAAGAATTCAACATACCCAAAATATTTTTTTTAAAAAAAAAATATAGACATATGAATTTCAGCAGTATGTCAACAATGAAAATACCTGAAAATGTAAATAAAAACACTGCCCAGGCCAATGGACGGACCTGAAATTCAGAGGGATCATCCACAGATGCAGCTATCATCTATGCATACAAAAATGCCAGAGTACCAGATGAGACCATTGCCCGGCGATGGCAGAGGCACTGGATGCACACGATCTGACCATGTCGACACAGGAGGACTCGACGACATGACATTCCTCATCTAGCAATCCAAACCCGCGAGAGAGAGAGAGTACTCGGCAAAATTTCACAAAGAATATCTACTCAAATGAGTCTTGAATCAAACTACTAGGTTACTGTCACACCCCAAACCAAACCTATAAGAAAGTACTGAAAATGTACACCTAACGTGGGTCTGAACCCAAATATGGCACAAGTTCCTATAATCCCCAGACATCTCTCTTTTCTATGTATAAGGGAGAGCTTTAAAGCTTAATGATAACAGCAACTGGAATGGCGAGAGAGAGAGACGCCCTCATGGGAAGGATATTGTTGACACGATCCAGATACATTTATGACGGTACTATAAAAAAGAGGCCGTGGATCCATCCCCCAAGCGCTCCTGAACGGGATGTGTGCTCGGGGTTTGCCCGCCGGTTATGGCGGATTGCCGACCACAGTCACGGACTTCGTGGCTCTGGTCCCCAATGCCAGCCTTCAATCGGAAATATTGAACGCTTATGAGTTTGGTTACCGAACCAACTTGACCAAGGAAATCTCCGCCGATCTGGCGGGTTTCTACAACCAATACAGCCAGTTAGTGACATTCCCGGAGGTGAGCGGAAGCTTCGTTTCCCCGGCGGGAGGGACCATCTGGGATGTGTTCGGGAACGTCAACGAATACCAGGCCAAAAATACCGGAACCGGGGCGATCTATGGTTGCGAGGCGAGCGCCAAGTGGGACCCGGTGAAAACCTTCAGTCTGGCCTTGGCCTATACCTATCAGGGTTATGACCAGAACATGATCAATTCATCGAACGCTGAATTGGGGGCGCCTCCCCCGCACAACATCCTGAGCGCCCGAGCGAGCTGGGAAACCTTGCCTGGGTGGCGATTGAACGGGGCCTACTATTGGGTCGATACCACCTATCAATATGATTCCAACATCAATCCTGGTATCCCGCCGGTCGCCGCTTATTCCCGTCTGGATTTTGGGACCACCCTGAAGCTGGATGAACAGCTTAGTATGGGATTGTGGGCCATGGACCTGGAAGGCGCTCACACCGAAACGATTCAAACCTTAGGGGTTCTGTCTACTCAAGTAGTACCCAGACTCTATGGACAGTTAACGGTCCAATATTAGGACCAGACATAAGGAGAAGATAATGGGTACATTCATAAAACGAAAGGTCGGGAGGACCTGGGCGGTCCTGTGTTTTTTGGTCTTCCTGATTGGGATCCCTCGGGGTCTGGGCGGAAGTTTCCGAATACACGGTCAAGGCGGCCTTCATCTATAACTTCGCCAAGTTCGTGACCTGGCCCGCCAAGTCCCTGGGCAAGGCCGGGTCGCCCATGGTGATCGGAGTGCTCGGGGATGATCCCTTCGGGTCCGCCCTGGACGACGCGGTGGCCGGCAAGTCGGTGGATGGACATCCCTTGACGGTCAAGCGTTTCGACGGTTTCTCGGACGCCAACGCTGGCGCTTTAAGGAAATGCCAAATCCTTTTCATCAGCTACTCGGAAAAGGACAAGGTAGGGGATGTCCTGACGGCCCTGAAGGGGGCCAGCGTCCTGACCGTGTCAGAGATCGAGAAGTTCCCCCTCAAGGGCGGGGATGTTCTCTTCGACATGGAAGGTTCCAAGGTGACGCTGGAGATCAACCCGGAAGCCGCCAAAAAGGCGGGCCTGGAGATCAGCTCGAAGTTGCTTCAGGTCGCGAAGATCTACAAATCGGAGTGACCCTCATGGGGAAGGACGCCTTGATGGAACAGGGTTCGCGTGAATTGAAACATTTGCGGGAAATGTTCTACCAGGCCAGCGGTATCCAGCTGGCCCGGGAAAAAAGCGTCATGCTCAAGGCCAGGCTGGGGAAAAGGATGAGGGCGCTGGGGTTCGAGTCCTACGGCCAGTATTACCGCCATGTCCTGGAGGACCCTTCGGGCAAGGAAATGGACCGCATGGTGGATTGCCTGACCACCAACAAGACCGGGTTCTTCAGGGACCCGACCCATTTTGAGCATTTCAGGTCCACGGCGGTGAGGGCCTTTCTGGACAAGGCTGAAAGACGGGAAGGGGAACCCATGCGGGTCTGGAGCGCGGCCTGTTCCAGCGGGGAAGAGGCCTATAGCTTGGGGATGACCGGTTTGGAAGGACTGCAGGGAAGGGCCCCCCTGAAGGTGTTGGGGACGGATCTATCGGAAGCCATGGTCCACCGCGCCTTGGAGGGATGGTATGACAACGGGAAAGCGTCTCCGGTCCCCAAATCCTGGTTAAAAAAGTATTTTTCCCCGGAGGAAAGGGAAGGTCAGTGGGGTTTCCAAGTGGGTTCGTTATTACGAACTTGCGTTTTCTTCGCTCAAATGAACCTGAATGGGCCTGATTATCCGTTCCGTAATCCTTTCGACGCTATTTTTTGCCGGAACGTGATGATCTACTTCGAAAAGCCGGTCCAGGAGACCCTGGTGGGGCGGTTGGTTTCGGTATTGAGGACGGGAGGGTTTTTATATACTGGCTCGTCCGAAAGTTTGATCGGTATCAAGCATTCCCTGCGGATGTTGGCGCCATCGATCTACATGAAGATTTAAAAGGGGATTTTTCAAATGGCGACGGATACAACTCTGAATAAAACGGTCACGGTCGGGGTTTCGGACTATTACGTCAGTTCGGATCCTTTCGGAAGTCCTGTTGACCTATTCCCTGGGGTCCTGCGTTGGGGTGACACTATACGACCCGGTGGTGAAGGTCGGCGGGATGCTCCATTTCAAGCTTCCCGAGTCCAAGCTTAATCCGGCCCTGGCGGCTGAAAAACCCGCCACTTTCGGCGACTCGGGGCTGGAATCGCTTCTGGACCAAGTGTTCAAGCTGGGAGCCACTCGGAAGAACCTGCAGGTCAAGATAGCCGGAGGGGCCAAGGCCCTGGCGGAGGGTTCTTTTTTCGATATCGGGTCCAGGAACATCTTGATGGCCCGCCGGATGCTGTGGCGCAACGACCTCCTGCCGAAGGTGGAGGAAACGGGCGGGACGGAGAGCCGGACATTGCGGCTTTACATGGTGGATGGACGTTTGACGGTGAAGGACAGCGCTGGCGAGCGGGATCTATGACTCAAAGGGGGGCATGATGGCTTTGAACTTGCTGGTCGTGGATGATTCCTCCATCACGAGGAACATCATCAAGAAGATCCTGCGGATGACCCGGTTGGAACTGGGCGAGATATGGGAAGCCTCCAATGGAAGGGAAGCGCTCGATCTGATGCGCAAGAACTGGGTGGACCTGGTCCTGGCCGACCTCAATATGCCCGATATGAATGGCGCGGAAATGATCGACGTGATGGCGGGGGACCCATTGCTTTCCAAACTCCCGATAGTCGTTGTCAGCTCGGAGGGGAACCAGACGGTGTTGGACTCCTTGGCCAAGAAGGGCGTCCGGGAATTCCTGCGCAAACCTTTTGAGCCGGTCCTGCTTCAGGAGATCATCACCCGCGTGTTGGGAGAGGGTCATTGAGCAAAAGGAAGGTGTTGATCGTCGATGACTCGGCGGTCATCCGAACGGTCCTCAAAACAATCTTGACCAAGGCCTCCTTCCAGGTGGTCGGGGAGGCGGGGAATCCCTATGAGGCTCGGGACCTGATCGTCCGGCATAACCCGGACGTGGTCACCTTGGACCTGGATATGCCCCGCATGGACGGTCTGACTTTCCTGGAGAAACTGATGGCGTACCACCCCCTTCCTGTGGTCATCCTTTCCTCCCTGGCCCAGGAGAACAGCGACCTGGCCTTGAAAGCCCTGGAGTTGGGGGCGGTGGCGGTGGTCGAGAAACCCGAGGGCGACACCAAGGAAAAATTCGCCCATAGCGCTTTTGAGAGGTTCGTGGAGGTGGTGGAGGCGGCTTCCAAGGCCAAGCCCCGCGCTTATCGGGAGCCGGCCCAGATCAAACGAAAAGAGAAGGAAAGATCGGGTAAACTCAGCGATCGCTTGGTGGTGTTGGGAGCCTCGTTGGGTGGGACGGAAGCCCTGGCGGAAGTCTTGAGGACCCTGCCGCCCGATCTACCGGGAGTCTTGATGGTCCAGCATATGCCGGAAAAGTTTACCCAAGGTTTCGCCCGAAGGTTGGACAAGTTATCCCAACTTAAGGTAAAAGAAGCTCAGACGGGCGATCAAGTCATGGATGGGTGGGCCTATCTGGCCCCCGGGGGTTTTCACCTGGCGGTCAACCGCAAAGGGCAAGGATTCGAGCTGGAACTCCGAAAGGGTGATCCGGTCAACCATGTGAAGCCCAGCGTGGACGTGCTTTTCAGTACCGCCGCCGAGGCGGCAGGTTCCAAGGTCCTGGCGGCCCTATTCACCGGGATGGGCAAGGATGGGGCCGAAGGTATGTTGGCCTTAAGGGATCGGGGAGCCATGACCTTGGCCCAGGACGCCGACAGCTGTGTGGTTTACGGGATGCCCAAGGAAGCGGTGGCCCGGGAAGCGGTGGTCAAAACGGTGCTTTTATCCGAGATGGCTGAAACCATCTCCAGGGAGATCAAAAAATTATGAAGAGCGATGATTACAAGATGAAGGTCCTGATCGCCGATCCGCAGGAAGAGATGCGGCAATTGATCGTGGTGCGCCTGCAGCTCATGGGGTTGGAGGTCGTGGAGACAGGGTCCGCGGCCGAATTGCCGTCCTTGATCAACTCCCACTCTCCCGATCTGGTCATCAGCGAATGGTCCCTGGGAGCTTTGGAAGGCGAAAAATTATTGGAAGTTCTCCAGCCCTATAAAAGAATGGTCATCCTCTTTTCCGACCGGGAAGAGGAAGATGCGCCTTTCTTCCTGAGCAAGACGGGAGTGAAAGCCCTGGTCAAAAGGAAACACCGATCCGAACTGATGGAAAAAGTGAAAGCCCTGATGAGCGGGGGAAAAAGGGTAGCTTCCGAACCCCGCGTGACGGAAGGTAAACATATCCTGTTGATCGAGGATTCCCCCGTAGTCCGCCATTTCGTCAAACAGGCCCTCTCCAAGGCTTTTTCCGGCTGCGTCATCCGGGAAGCGGAGGATGGAAGGAACGCCATCTCGGAGATGGCCCAAAAAAAAGTGGACCTGATCCTGACCGACTTGGAAATGCCCGGAATGGACGGGTTCACTTTCCTCCGCCGCATCCGTTCCAACCCCTTGCTGAAACGAAAGCCCATCATGGTCCTCTCCAGCGCCATCACTTCCGAGCTGATGGCCGAGTTCGCGGATGACCCGAACATCCGATTCCTCATGAAGCCGTCCAACCCTCAGGAGATCGCCCAGAACGCCAAGTCCCTGATGCCCGATTGAGGATTTAGTCCCTAAAGAAGACTACCCATTTTGCGACTTGATTACTCAGATTGGGTATTTGGTTCCGGGGCGGTAGATCCATTGTCCTTGAGAAACCTCTTGTTCGATCATTTTTTGTTCCCTCGTTATTGGCATGACGTTTGCTTTGATATAAAGAACGACATGCTGGTCGGAACTCGCTGGCCCTTATCCATACCTTTCCAAACCAACCTCAACGCCAGGCCGCGAGTCCCGAACACAAGTCGATCAATGGATGGGGAGATGGGGATTGGAACGGATGGACGGGGAGTTGGTCAAGGAGCTGGAGCAGGAATTAGCGACGATGGGGACCCGCATCGCGATGGTCAAAAGTCCGGACGGGGAAACGATCCGCGCCTTTTGCCTGGGCCTGGAGAAGTGGCTGGTCCGGGCCCAGGCCTTGGACAAGACCTGGCCGGAAATTTTCATCGCGCGGGTCCGTGAACTGATCAAGAACCTGGATTCGGGTTGGCCGGCCGAGCAGGTACTGGTCAGGGCCATGACCTTGATGATCGAGGTCTCCAAGGGTTTTTATTCGGAACGGGACGGTATAAAATAGGTCGCGGTTGTTCTTGAAAAGTCGAGGTGCGGCATGAGTAGTGGGACGAACGAGATGAACGGGGAAAAGAAAAAGAGCGGGGGGGATCACAAGACCCCGGCTGGGCCTAAGATCCTGGTGGTGGAACAGATGGAATCGGCCCGGGCTTTTTTACGGGGTACCATGGCTCCGGACATCCTCAACGCCGTGATCCTGGAGGCGAGGGACGGCTGGACCGCCTTGAAGATGCTCCAAAAGGAGCCGGTGGACCTGGTCATCCTGGACCTGGAGGCGCCTTTTAGCGACCGTGCCGGGATCCTGTCGCATATCCGGGAAAAGACCGCCGACAAACCCCTGATCGTCCTGGCCGACCAAGTCAACGCTGAATTGCTGATCGGTTACAAAGCCGATCCCTTGGTCTGGTTCATCCAGAAGCCCTCGACTGCCTCGGAGATCCATTCCCTGGTGAAACATCTCCTGGGCCTCTGACCCAGACCTTCCGCCGTCATTCGATGGGTATTTCCTTAACGAATTCCTGGTTCAAATAGATCTGAGCCGAGGCTTTTCCGGTGACCGTCACATCCAATTCCACATGGTCCCTGGGAGACTCCATCTTGTTGTATATGGTGCGTGTGCCAGATCCGTCAAAAACGTCGACCTGAAGCCTTTTGGGGTTGCCCTCGGGCATGTCGAAAACCACCTTGGCGTACCGGGTCTTGATGTCATTGTTGCTTTTGGTGCTGATCACGAAGGAAACGCTATCTTTGGGCTGGATGCGGGTGCCTGGATCCGGCGTCTGGGAGAGCACGGTTTCCGAGTCCAGGTCGTCGTGGACCTCGCTTTTGATCTTTTCGATCGTGATGCCGGCGGGTCGCAGGGCTTTGAAGGCCTGTTCCAGGGGCTGGTTCCTGAGATTGGGCATGACGAATCCCGGCGTATTGGGACCCTGGGAGACCAGCAGATCCACCTCGGAAAAGGAATCCACCATCTCGTCCGGGGCCGGAACCTGGCCCAGGACCGTGTCCTTGGATTCAGCCGATACCATCACCGATTCCCGCCCCACCCTCAGGCGGTTGGCCGCCAGCATGATCTGGGCCTCCTGGAAGGATTGATGGGTCACGGCCGGCACCTTGACCTTGGGGTTGCCTTTGCTCAGGACCACCTCGACGACTTGGCCGTGTTTGATGTAGGAATTGGCCCGGGGGTTCTGCTCGCTGATGAGTCCCAGGGGGACGTGCTCATCGAATTGGGCCCGCATGACCTTGAGTTTCAGGTCCTTCGAGGCCAGGGCTTTCTCGGCCTGGGTCTGGTCCATCCCCACCACCTTGGGGACGATCATGGGCTGGTGCTGGCGGGTGATGAACATGGCCGCCGACCCGGCGAGCAGGGTCACCAGGGTGAAGATCTCCAGGATGTTCAGGGCTTTCCTCAGAAGGGTCTTTTCCGACCCATTCAAGGGCAGTCGCTCCACCCATCGGTTCATGTCAAAGGCTCCTTGTTCCCTCGGCGGCGTTATCGTCCTTGAAACCCAGCTGGCCGCAGGCGGCGTCGATATCCACGCCCTTGCGCTCCCTCAAGAATACCATCATCCCCCTGGTTTTCAGGTCGTTTTTGAAGGCCAGGACCCGGTCGTCATCCGGGGATTGGAAGGGAAGGCCGGGGACGGGATTGTAGCGGATGAGGTTGACCTTGCAAAGCAGGTCCTTGCAGTAGGCGGCCAGGGCCTGGGCGTCCTTGGGGGAGTCATTGACGCCTTTCAACAATATATATTCCAAGGTGACTGGCAGTCGGCGGGTGAAGGTAAATTCCCGCATGACTTTCTTCAATTTGTCCAAGGGATTGGAGCGGTTGATGGGCATGAGCCGGCTCCGCACCTCCGGGTCGGCGCTATGCAGGGAGACGGCCAGGGAGACGGGCCAGTCGTCCTTCGTGAAGCGCTTGAGCTGGTCGATGACACCCGAGGAGGAAACGGTGATACGGCGGCGTCCCAGGCCCAGGCCTTCCGGATGGTGCAGGATGCGCATGGCCTTCTCGGTGGCCTCGTAATTATCCATGGGCTCGCCCATGCCCATCACGACCACGTTGTTGAACTTGGTGGAGGCGTCGATCTCCATGCCCAGGATCTGGGCGAGGATCTCGGCGGTGGAAAGGTTCCGCCTGAACTTGGGAACGCCCGTTGCGCAAAAGGCGCATTTCATCCGGCACCCGGCCTGGGTGGAAATACAGGCGGTGTAGTGGCCGGGGTCGCCCCCCTCGTCCCGGGACATGGGGATGAGCACGCTTTCCACCTGGCCGTCCCGGCCCCGGCCGGCGGGGGGGAGGTCCCAAAGGTATTTGGCTGTGCCATCCGAGGAGACCTGCTTGGTATGGAGTTTTAGGGGCATGACCAGGGCCTTGGAGGTCAGCTCCTCCCGAAGAGCCTTGGGCAGGTCGGTCATCTCCTCGAAGTTCCTGGCTTTCTTCTGATAGAGCCAGCGGTAGACCTGTCCGCCCGTATGGCGGGGGGCGCCCCATTGGGTGAGCAGGGCGGTCAATTCGTCCAGGGTGAGATCGTAAAAATTCGTAAGGGTTTCCACGGTACCGGCTTTCTTTCCTGTTTTGAGGAGGGGTTAGTCTACCAAAAGAGTTTCACGCCATGAAAGTATATTGGACCTTGCCAAAGCAAGGGGCAGGCTGTTAAATGAGGTGATTTTTGGGGAGTCAACCGTGGCCCTTGGGCCGTCCCTGATACCAAACCACAAAGGAAAGATCGACAATGGCCAACTTGCTCAAGCTGGGTCTGCCCAAAGGAAGCTTACAGGAATCCACCTTCCACCTGTTCGGGAAGGCGGGATACAAGATATCCTCCACCTCGCGCTCCTATTTCCCGAATATCGACGACTCGGAGATGAAGGTCATGCTCATCCGCGCCCAGGAAATGGGCCGGTACGTGGAGGACGGCACCCTGGACGTGGGATTGACCGGACGGGACTGGGTCAAGGAGAACGGTTCGGATGTGGTGGAGATCGCCGAGCTCATCTACGCCAAGCAGGGCCTGAGACCCGTGCGATGGGTCCTGGCCGCCCCGGCCAACTCGCCCATCAAGTCGGTGAAGGACCTGCAGGGCAAGAAGGTCGCCACTGAGCTGGTGAACGTCTCCAAGGAATACCTGAAGAAGAACGGCGTGGAGGCCATTGTGGAGTTCTCCTGGGGCGCCACCGAGGCCAAGCCGCCCGAGCTGGCGGACGCCATCATCGAGGTCACCGAGACAGGCTCGTCCCTGAAGGCCAACAACCTGGTGATCCTGGAGACCATCATGGAGTCCAATACGGTGGTCATCGTCAACAAGGCCGCCTGGGGAGACCCCTGGAAGAAAAAGAAGATCGAGAACATGGTCCTGATGCTCAAGGGGGCCCTGGCCGCGGAAGAGAAGGTGGGGCTGAAGATGAACGTGCCCCGCGCCAAGCTGGAAAAGGTGTTGAAAGTGCTTCCGGCCCTCAACTCCCCGACCATCTCCGAGCTGTCCAATAAGGATTGGGTGGACGTGGACACGGTGGTCAGCGAAAAGACCGTCCGGGACATGATCCCCAAGCTGAAGGACGAGGGCGCCGAGGGTATCGTGGAATATCCCTTGAATAAGGTCATCCCCTGACCTTTTCGCGGTCCCGGCAGGGGCGGCCAAGCCCGGCCGGCTAACTTTATCCAAAAACAATTTTTCAGACCCGCTAAATTGATTTAAAATTAGTGGGTCGTTGTTTTTCAAGCCGGGAAAGGCTCCCGGGCTCAAGAGCCAACCATGAGGAATGCATGCCTACAGCCGCGGAACTCAACAAACAAGCGGTTCAGCTCTACAAGGACCAGGATTTCACGGGCGCCGCGGAGCTTTACCGTGAGGCCCTGACCCAGGACCCTTCCTATTTTCCCGCCCAGCTGAACCTGGGCATCCTTCTTTTCAAGACCGGCAAGTACGACGAGTCCATCAAGGAATGCACCAAGGCCGTGTCGCTTCGGCGGACCATCCTTCCGCCCATTTCCATCTGGGCAACGCCTATTACGCCAATATGTGGTGGGAAGAAGCCACGGTGGAGTATGAGAGGGTTTTCAAATTGGACCCTACCCACATCGACGTGCATTTTTCCCTGGGGGGCATCTACCTGAACCGCGGTTACAAGGACAAGGCGGTCGAGAGCTGGAAAAAGTACCTGGAACTCGCTCCGCCCGACACGCCCAAGGCCAAGCTGGCCCAGGAATATGTCAATGGCGCCCTTGCTAATCAGGTCCATATCGGGAAATATATCGCCAAGTAGTCCCTTTCACCCTTTTACTGACACTGTTCGTTCCCTTGAGCGTCCTAACCTAAGATCGACGTTTAAGGGATCCAAAGGTCCTGATCGGGCCAATTATCAAGGAGGCATGTGATGAATAAAACGTTATGGTTCGGCGCGATCGTGTTGGTCCTGGCGCTTGGACCCCAAGGTAAGCTTTGGGCCGATGAGGCCCCAACGGCCGCGGCCAATGGAAGGCAGGCGTGGGGCCCCGGTGGGGAGGGCATGGGTCCTCGACTCGCGAAGATGAAGGATGCCCTGGGCTTGACGGATGAGCAAGTCGCGAAGATCCAAGCCATCGCGGATTCCCAAAAGGACGCCATCAACGCTTTGCGCCAACAGACCTTGACCGATATGAATGATTTCCGGGCGAAGTCGAAAGCCGGGGCGAAGGACGAGGAGTTAAAACCCCTGGTCGATAAAATAAAGACGGACCGGGAATCCATGCAGGAAATCCGTAAAAAATTGACGGACCAATTCCAAGCTGTCCTGACACCGGAGCAAGAGGCGAAACTGGAAGTCATCGTGGAACAACATCACGAGCAGATGAAGAAGATGTTGGGGCAAAAGGGCGTCTTGGGAAAAGACCAGGGAACCAATGGACCCACTCCCACCGCCGGGAACTGATCCAGTAAAATGTCGTTCAAAGTCGGCTAAATATAAGCGCCTCTATGGAATCCCATAGGGGCGTTTTTTAGTTAAGGCCGATGAATAGGCAAAGTGGTAAAGTGGTCACAGACGACAAATAAGGACGGGACCCCCATGCCGGTATTCGAGAAAAGATCACAGATCGCGGCGCCCGTGAAAGCGCTATTCAACTGGCATAATCGCTCCCGGACCTTCGAGCGGTTGAGCCCTTCCTGGCAAAAAGTGAGGGTCCTCGAGAAGCAGGGCGGTCTGGAAGACGGCGCCCGCATGGTCATGGAACTTCAGCAAGGCCCCTTTCGACGCAAGTGGGTGGCCATCCACAGCGCTTATATAGAAGGCAAGCAGTTCTGCGACGAGCAGGTCCAGGGGCCTTTCGCCAAATGGGTCCATACCCATAAATTCCTTCCCGAGTCGGATACCACCAGCCTCATCGACGATCATATCGAATACGCCACACCTTTGGGATTCCTGGGGAACCTGGTCGCGGGTGGATATATCAAGGGCCTTCTTGAACGACTTTTTACTTTTCGTCATACCAGGACCCAGAACGATTTGATGCGGTATCAGGCTTTCGCGAGGAATGGTTCCTTGAAGATCGTCCTGACCGGGGCCTCGGGGATGGTCGGTTCCCAATTGAGGGCATTTCTTTCCTGCGCGGGCCATGAGGTCATATCCCTGGTGCGTCACGCCCCCCATCCTGGCAGTTCGGAAATATTCTGGGACCCTATCCGCGGCGAGTTGGACAAGACATCTCTGGAAAGCGTGGACGCCGTCATCCATCTGGCCGGGGAGAATATCGGGGCCGGGCGATGGACCGCCGCACGGAAAGCCCAGATCCTCGATAGCCGGGTGGCAGGAACGGCTTTCCTGGCGGAAACCCTGGCCAAGCTGAAGCATCCGCCCAAGGTATTCATCGTTTCCTCCGCCATCGGTTTTTACGGCGATCGGGGGGAAGAGGTCCTGACGGAGGAAAGCCCCGCCGGAAAAGGATTCCTATCCGACGTCTGCCAGGCCTGGGAAAAGGCCGCCGAGCCGGCCAAGAAAGCTGGGATAAGGGTGGTGAATGTTCGCACCGGTATCGTGTTATCCGCCGCCGGGGGAGCCTTGCCCAAGATGGTCACGCCTATCCTTTTAGGGGTGGGAGGTACCATCGGCTCGGGAAAACAATGGATGAGCTGGGTTTCGATGGAGGACCTGGTGGGTCTTTATCATTATTTGATCCACGCGGGGGATATCTCCGGCCCGGTCAACGCTACCGCCCCCGGTTCGGTCACCAACAAATCCTTCATCAAGACTTTAGGGAAGGTGTTGGGTTGGCCCACCCTCTTTCCTTTGCCTGGCTTCATGGTTAAATTGCTCCTGGGCGAGATGGGGGAAGCGCTTCTCCTGGAAGGCCAGCAGGTCAAACCGGCCAAATTGGAAAAGGCCGGGTTCAAATTCCTCTATCCTGATCTGGAATCAGCCCTCCGCTGGGAGCTGGGAAAATAGGGGCGAAATCCGGGTTTTGTTCATAAAAAATAAATAAGTAAATCCCCACTGTTTACATTGCCCTTACCGAAACAAGGGTATAATTTTTGTTCATTCCACAACACTTTAAATACCTTTGCGCGGAATAGTTTTAATATTCGGGGAGGTTTGACATGAAGGATAAAAAAGAGAAGAAGCTTTTGAAACAGGCGAAAAAGCTCGTGAACAAGATCAAAAAGCACGGCAAGGACGGCGAGAGACTATTGAATGAGATCAAGAAATTGATGGGTCCTTCCAAAGCTTCATCCCCAGCCAAAAAGGCTGCAAAAAAACCGGCTTCAAAGTCCCATGCCAAGAAACCGGCTGTGACCACGCCGAAGGTCGAACGCCCGACGGACGTGAATCAGCCTTCTTCGGAAAATCCTTCGCTTTCCTGAAAGAGTCCGAGGTCGGTTGGCGATTTTTTAGTGTAGAAACATGGTTAGACATGACCGCAATGGGGAGGCGGGTTGAGAATTCAATTTCAGTTCGAAAAGTCACGTCTGGCGTTCGACCATCCCGCCCGAATCATTACCTGCCATGAACCTCAAAAACTCAAATTCGCTTTCAACGAGGTGGAAAGGGCCCTCGACCGGGGACTGACCGTCGCGGGATTCCTTTCCTACGAAGCGGGTTATGCCTTCGAGCCTAAATTCGACTTCAAGAAAGCCAGCGGTTTTCCACTGGTCCATTTTGGCTGTTATGAGCAACCGGCCAAGAACTTCGATCTCTCCCCAGCTTCCCCCGACCCACTTAATATCACCGATCTAAGCATCAACATGACCCGGGAAGAATATGACGCCAATATCAACCGTATCAGGGATTACATCGCCGCGGGGGATGTCTACCAGATCACCTATTGCCTCAAGACGCGCTTCGGCTTCCGGGGCGACCCCATTCAGCTATATCGGACCCTTTTGCGCGAACAACCGGTCCCCTACGCCTCTTATATAGAGACGGACGAACGAACCATCCTCTCCCTTTCCCCCGAAATGTTCCTGAAAAAGAAGGGAAGCCATATCACCACCAAACCCATGAAGGGGACCTGGCCCAGGGGAAAGGGTTTATGGTCCGATCTTATGAACAGGCGGATATTCGGGAAGGACGAGAAGAACCGGGCGGAGAACATCATGATCGTGGACCTGCTCAGGAACGACCTGGGAAAACTGGGGAAAGATATCCGAACGCCCAAGATATATGAGGTAACCCCTTATAAGACCCTCTTCCAGATGACCTCGACGGTGACAGGCCGGATCGACCAGAACATCATGGTGTACGACCTGTTCAAAGCCATATTCCCATCCGGTTCGGTGACAGGCGCGCCCAAGATCAGGGCCATGGAGATCATCCGGGACATCGAAAAAGAGGACCGAAAGATCTATACGGGCGCCATTGGGTACATCCGGCCGAATAAGGACATGTTCTTCAACATTCCCATAAGGACTTTCCTGCTTGAGAAAGGCCGGGGGGAACTGGGCATCGGCGGAGGTATCGTTTGGGATTCCACGCCCGAGGGCGAATGGGCGGAAGGTATGTTGAAAGCCAGGTTCTTTACCGATCTAGCGAACCCAAAAGCGAACAAAATATGAATCAGCCACTAATTGGAAATTGATTGTTAAAAAAAATAAAAAGGCAATTTGCCACAGATTTGCCGATTATCAGTTTAAAAAATAATATTGAAACCGGTACTATACCGACCTCCCTGAATGCCTTATGGAAGGTCGGCATGCATGGGATTCATGTGATTAGGCAAAGCATAAAAATAGAATCTTTCTTATCCCATATATCCCATGAATCTATGGCTGAAAATTAGGTTTTGGCAGTTAGATGGGCTTTTGAAGGCTCTTCAACTTGGCGACCTGGGGCCAGATGACCATGACCGCCAGGACCACCAGGATACTGCCTACGCCCCCCACCACGACCGAAGGCACCAGCCCCAGCCAGGCCGCCACCGCCCCCGACTCGAACCCGCCCAGCTCATTGGAAGAATGGATGAAGATATAACTGACCGAGGTAATGCGGCCCCTCATGGAATTGGGGGTCAAGGTCTGCACCAAAGTGTGCCTCACGATGACGCTGATATTGTCGAAGGCCCCGGCCAGGAACATCATCAAGAGCGAGAACCAGTACCAATGGGACAGGCCGAATAAAAGGGTCACGATCCCGAAACCCGCCACGGCCCAAAGCAGGGAAACACCGGCCCTTTTCATGGGGATATGGGCTACTAGGAACGACGTGATGAAAGCGCCAGCCGCTATAGCGGTTTGCAGGAACCCCACCCCGGTTGGCCCGCAATGAAGGACCTTATCGTCAAAGGCGGGGAAGAGCGCCGTTGCGCCTCCCAGGATCACCGCGAAAAGATCCATCGTGATGGTGGCCAGGATGAGCTTGGTATCCCGGACGAACCGCAAGCCCTGGAGAAGGGAATTCAAACTGATGGGCTCCCGCTTATAACTGGTGGGCGATTGTTTAACGGTCAGGATCAAAATAAAGAACACTACCTCGATCAAAACATCGATCCAGCAGACCGTCGAGAAACCCATCCATGAATAAAGGAAGCCGCCCAAGGCTGGCCCGGCGACCGAGGCGAACTGGAAAATATTGCTGTTCCAGGTGATGGCGTTGGAAAAATGTTCCATGGGTACCAGTTCGGGCAACAAGGCGTTCTTGGGGGGATCACTGAAGGCGCGGGCGACCCCGACCAGGAACAGGAAGGCGAAGAGGATGGTCACGGGTTGGGAAAAATGGACCGCCATGGACAGGCCGAAGGCGCAAAGCGCGAACAATAGGTTGCAAGCCAAAACCAAAACCTTGCGGTTGAAACGGTCCGCGACCATCCCGCCCGGGAGCATGAACAGGAAGATGGGTATCCAGATGAACAGACCGATGAGCCCCGAGGCCATGAGGGAATGGGTTTGGCGATAAACCTCAAGGTTGACCGCCACTCTGAGCATTTGTTGCCCAAGCACCGAGAGGAAATTTCCCAGGGTGTAATAGCGGTAGTTGGAAAAACGGAACGCCGCGTAAGGGTCATGTTTTGTTTTTTTGTTTATCCGTTTGTTGTCCATGGCCACGCATTGTAAGGGCAGGGAGGAAAAATAAAAAGGTCGGTAGTATGATTAGGTCTGTGATCGTTAAGAATGCTTGGGAGGTTATGGATTGCCATTCCTACAAACGGATCGCGGGCGTTTCTTCTTCAACGAGTTCGGTTCCTCCGGCCCCATCCTTTATCTACTCCACGGTTTGACCGCCAAGAGCCAGGACTGGGGAGGCGTCCCCGATATCCTGGCGAAGATGGGCTTCCATATATTCACCTTCGACATGAAAGGCCACGGCCAGAGCGACAAGCCCGAGGATGGTTATTTTCCCGAGGACCACGCCCGTGATATCGACGCTTGCGTCAGGGCTCTGGGCCATTCGGGCATCCATGTGATCGGCCATTCCACCGGGGGCCGCAACGCCTTGTTCTTCGCCGTTCTATTCCCCAAGGACATCCTATCCCTCGTCATCATCGACCAAACCCTCACCGCGGACCCGGAGGGCTGGAAGAAATATCAGGAACGCTTCGCCAAATACCCCGCTCCTTTCGCCAATGAGGAAGCCCTGGAGAAATACATCAAGAAGATATCCGAGGGGGATGTCCGAAAATTCGATTACTTCAAGGGTCAATTCTCGCCTGGCGCCGATGGCCGGTGGGATTGGAACTTCTCAACGACCGCCATCATCAAGACCCAAAAGCTGGGCCGGGCAAAGGATATTTTCGAGCTTCTTTCCCAGGTCAAATGCCCCGCCTTCTTTATCAAAGGAGGGGACAGCGCTTATGTCCCGCCAGAGGACTTCGAGAGGATAAAAAAGGCACTGGATGGTCGGGTGGCGGTGGTGGAAAAGGCCGGCCACGCGGTATTCCGGGACAACTCCGAGGGCTTCCTCAAAGCCCTGATCCCTTTCCTAAAAAATACAAACAAAAGTCTTTAAAAGATCCTGATAAAACTCTTCCACCACAGAGTTCACAGAGTCACACAGAGTGAAGATTGAGATTTATCAAAGAATTCTATGTTTTATTTAACTCTGTGTGACTCCGTTAACTCTGTGGTAAATAAATCTTTTAGCGGTTTTTAAAACCAGAATTAAAAAGTTTCCCACTTCATTCACTAGTTATATAGTGTTGTGCTTCAGGCCCCGCCGTTGTGGGCCAATCCAAGGAGGATTTGAACATGATTTCCGATACGGTCAAGAAGGGTCTGGATAAAGCGGGGCACCGGGGGCTGTTGAAAGCCACGGGCGTCACGGATGAGGACATGAAGAAACCCTTCATCGGCGTTTGCAATTCCTACACGGACATCGTTCCGGGCCATATCAAACTGAATAGTCTGGCTGAGAAGGTCAAGAAAGCCATCCGCGAGGCGGGCGGCGTCCCCTTCGAGTTCAACACCATCGCGGTGGATGACGGTATCGCCATGGGCCACCTGGGGATGCGTTATTCCCTCGCCAGTCGGGAACTCATCGCCGACTCCGTCGAGACCATGGCCAAGGCCCACTGCTTCGACGGCTTGGTCTGTCTTTCCAACTGCGACAAGATCACCCCCGGCATGATCATGGCCTCCCTCCGTATCAATATCCCCACTCTGTTCCTGACCGGCGGCCCCATGGCGGCTGGCACCGGCGCAGACGGCGCCAAACTGGACCTGATCCACTTATTCGAGGGCGTAGGAAAGGTCCAGGCGGGGCAGATGACCGAGGCCCAATTGAAGGCGATGGAAGTACGGGGGTAGGAGGGGGGTAGAGGGGTAGGATGGGGTTGGGGGGGGGGGTAGGGGGTGTAGGGGTAGAGGGGGTAGGGGGATAGGGGGTATGGGGGTAAAGGGGGGTGGTAGGGGGTTGGAGGGGGTAGGGGGTAGGGGGGTAGGATGGGGGAGGGGAGGGGGAGGGGGTCGGAGGGTAGGGGAAGGAGGGAGGTAAGGGGTTGGGGGTAGGGGTAGGGGGTAGGAGGGAGGTAGGGGGATAGGGGGTAGGTGGGGGTAGGAGGGGGGTAGGAGGGGGTTGGAGGGGGTTGGGGGGGTGGGGGTGTAGGGGGGAGGGGGTAGGGAATAGGGGGGAGGGGGTATGCGGGTAAAAGGGGGTGGTAGGGGGTTGGAGGGGGTAGGGGGTAGGGGGGTAGGAGGGGGGTAGGGGGTAGGGGGAGGGGGTCGGAGGGTAGAGGGAAGGAGGGAGTTAAGGGGTAGGGGGTAGGGGTAGGGGGTGGAACATCACTTTTCCCTTTCATACTAGTAAGTTTTACTTGATGGAGCGGCCATTACACCTTATTCCCATTTTGCATTCTCAGGCTTGACTCGATGGTTGGGCCAATTCCCATACATTTTTATCGATTTTTACAGTTTCGGTTTGTTTTACGCTGGTTAATCTACATTTCTTATTAATATGATTGCCAGCTATTTTGTTCAGGTGGAAAAGACGCATATTTTACTCAATGGTTGCTAAAACGAATTTCATTGTCTTTTAGGTCAAAACCTGTGAAAAATGCTATTTTAATGGCTTTTTTGACCATTTTCCGTAGATTTGAAACTGTCTTCACCTAGTTACATAGGGTATGGTACATGATAGAATGTTGAAGTAAGAGACGATTTTGTACTACTTGATGAGCTGCACAATTGTGTTTAACAACTCTCAACTCTAAAACACTGTCTTCAGGGTCATAAAGTCAAAATAAAGCATATTTATATACATTTTTGCCTATTTCACATACATTTGAAACTGTCTTCACCTAGTTACATAGGGTATGGTACATGATAGCATGTTGAGGTAAAAGACAATTTTGTACTACTCGATGAGCCTCACATCTTAGTCCAGCAACCATCAGCTCTGCAACACTGTCTTCAGGGTCAAAAAGTCAAAAGAAACTATTTTCCAAGTGTCTTCAACCTCATAACATAAGAACCATAAATGGGAAAATTTTGCAAAAATATGGGTTTTGTGCGGCTTGAAAAGCTACACATTTTTCTCCATAGTGAGAAAATTCGCAAAAATTGTCTTCATATTATAAAACGCTAAATACTTTATTTTTCCATACATTTTTGGGTGAAGCCACTTTTATTTTAATTTTAGAAATTATTTACACAAAATTCAAAATTATAAAAATTATATATTTGGAATCAGCACATTCAACTCTACCTAAATATCAAATAAAATTATCAAAATATTTAAATTTGAAAAAATTTAAAAATTTGCATATTTTAGAAATTTTTTAAAAAATTTTAATTTTCATATTCTGACTCACCGTGGTCCAATTGATCGAAATTGATGTCGAAAAGTCAAAAATCGAACTATGAAATTTTTAGCCTAATATGCATATTTTAAGGTATTTATAAATACATTCAATAATTATAATTAGGATATTCGGACTCAGCATATTCGAATGTACTAGAATACATTGAAAAACAGCCATATTTTCAGAAAAATTATTTTGAGACCCGGGACCAGGGCCGCTATCCACCCACCCAAAACCCAAG